>NZ_JAMJPH010000001.1:0-457519 GCF_023554635.1 Nocardioides bruguierae | reverse complement strand
GTGGGGGGTGGTTTGTTCCCCACCCGGGGTGTGGCGGGTTTCTTTGGTCCTGGGGGGGGGGGGGGGGGGGGGGGGCCGGGGTCCGGGCCCCCCCCGCACGGATCACCAGCGGTAGTGGGCGAAGGCCTTGTTGGACTCGGCCATCTTGTGAGTGTCCTCGCGCTTCTTCACAGCGGCACCGAGGCCGTTGGAGGCGTCCAGGATCTCGTTCATCAGCCGCTCGGACATCGTCTTCTCACGACGGTCCTGGGCGTAGCCCACGAGCCAGCGGAGGGCGAGGGTGGTGCCACGACCGCCCTTGACCTCGATCGGCACCTGGTAGGTCGCACCGCCGACGCGGCGGGACTTGACCTCGATGGCCGGCTTCACGTTGTCGAGCGCGCGCTTGAGCGTGACGACCGGGTCGGTGCCGGTCTTCTCGCGGCAGCCCTCGAGGGCGCTGTAGACGATGCGCTGGGCGACCTGCTTCTTGCCGTCCATCAGCACCTTGGAGACGAGCTGGGTGACCAGCTGCGACCCGTAGACGGGGTCGACATCGAGCGGCCGCTTCGGCGCGGGACCCTTGCGCGGCATGTCAGCTCTTCTCCTTCTTCGCGCCGTAACGGCTGCGAGCCTGCTTGCGGTTCTTGACACCCTGGGTGTCGAGGGTGCCGCGGATGATCTTGTAGCGGACGCCGGGAAGGTCCTTCACACGGCCGCCGCGGACGAGCACGATCGAGTGCTCCTGGAGGTTGTGACCGACACCCGGGATGTAGGCGGTGACCTCGACGCCGGAGCTCAGTCGCACGCGGGCGACCTTGCGGAGGGCGGAGTTCGGCTTCTTCGGGGTGGTCGTGTAGACGCGCGTGCAGACGCCACGGCGCTGCGGCGAACCCTTCAGGGCAGGCGTCTTGTTCTTGGACACCTTGTCCTGGCGGCCCTTGCGGACCAGCTGCTGGATAGTGGGCACCGGGTGGTTCCCTCTCTTTGTCGACTCTCTCTGCGCGGCGACCTGCCGCACAGGGTGGTGGCAGGAGATCCCTCTCCCACCTGTGTGCCGGGATGGTGCTCCCGAACCGACCGCGCCACCCCCGAGGTCGGGCGTGTCGCCCCTTGCCTCGTCCCGTGGCGGTCACCCGCTCCGGGTCTTTCAGGGCCCGTGCCCTGCTCCTCCCGACCTTCCGGGCTGAGCTCGCGGGCACGCGCGACGGCCTGGTCGTCCCAGACACGAGAATTGAGGCTACCCGGCGCCTGTGAGGGGGTCAAAAGGACCGCGACCCGGCCACCACGCGCCCGGGTGGGAGGGCGCTCTAGGCTGGGTGCGTGAGCACCGACCAGCCCGACGAGCACCGTATCGGTCGTCGCACCTACGTGATCGCCCCGGTCGAGCCCCTGGACACCGACGGCGTGCGCACCGTGGCCGTCGGCACACTCGTCTTCGCGGTCGCCTTCGTCGCGCTGCTGCCCTTCTACGGCTGGCTCGAGCAGACCGACCGCACCTGGTGGCTGTGGACCTGCCTGGCCGGCGCCGGCCTGGGCCTGCTCGGGCTCGAGTACGTGCGCCGCCGGCGCGACCGGCGGCTGGCCGCCGCGGACGCAGGCAGCACCGCGGGGCCGACCGCGTGACGCAGCCGCCACCCACCCGCTGGGCGCTGGCCGGGCCGGACGCGTCGGCCGGCTTCGGTCGGAAGTTCGGGGACCTCGTGGCCGAGGGCGCGGACGTGCACGGCGAGGCGCGCCTGGCCGACACCCTGCTGCCCCGTGGCGCTCGCGTCCTGGACGTCGGTGCGGGCATGGGCCGCGTCGGGGCCGGGCTGGCCGCCCGGGGCCACCGCGTCGTCGCGGTCGAGCCGGACGCGGCGCTGGTCGTGCAGGCGCGCGCCACGTTCCCCGACCTCGACCTGCTGCACGCCGACGGTCTCGACCTCTCCCCCGCGCTGCTGGGCCCCGAGCGTCCGCACGAGTTCGACCTCGTCGTCCTCGTGGGCAACGTGATGGTCTTCCTCGCCGAGGGCACCGAGCGCGCCCTGCTCGCGCGCGTCCGCGCGCACCTGGGCGCGCGCGGTCGGGTGCTGGTGGGCTTCCACCTCGTCGGCGCCCCGCCCGCCGCACGGCGCTACCCGCCGGAGGAGTTCGTCGCGGACGCCGAGGCCGCGGGCCTGCGCGTGGACGCGCGGTTCGGCTCCTACGAGCTGCACCCGGCGGGCACCGACTACGCGGTCTGGCTGCTCAGCCCCGTCGACGCAGGCACGCCCGGGACCACGGACGTCGGGCACGTGCACTGAGCCCGTGACGACGCCCAGTCGGCAGTAGCCTTCACGCCCCGCGGCGCGGGAGCTGAGAGGTACTGCCGGCTCGGCGGTGGGTCAGTGGTGCGTCAGAAGGACTCGACGTCGCCGGGGGCGAAGTCGTCGACGATCGGCTCCGGCATCGGCAGCGGCTCGTGCTTCTTGGCCAGCCGCACCTCGGAGTGCGCGCCGCAGCCGTGGCCGAGCGCGACGACGCGGCCGTCGTCGTTGGCGTCACCGTTGGCGCAGACGCCGAACCGGTCCGAGAGGGGCCCGTTGAGGCGGACCAGGAAGCCGCAGGAGTCGCAGGAGTCGGACGCGGCCTGGGCCAGCGGGCTGTCGGGGCCGCCGTCGCCGTCCCACCAGCGCTGCGCCGCCTGCTCGCGACCCTCGGGGCCGAGCGTGCGCGGACGGCCGAGGAAGAGCTCGCGGGCGACGTCGCGCACCTGCTCCTTCTCGTCGGTGTCCAGGGGGTCGTCACCGAAGGAGTAGGTGGGCACGAGGCGCGGGTCGTCGTCGGCGACCGGCAGCAGGTCGCCGGGCGTCAGGTCGCCGGGGCGGACGCGGTCGCGGTAGGGCACCCAGTCGGGGGCGGTGATCGCGTCCTCGCCGGGCAGCAGCACGACCTCGTCCACCGTGACCGTGCGCTGGCGCGAGGCCCGGGTGAGGGTGACGGCCCAGCGCCAGCCGACGTAGCCGGGGCGCGTGCAGGCGAAGGAGTGGGTGACGAGGCGCTCGCCCTCCACCACGTGGCCGAGGTGCTCCCCGACGTCGCTGGGGCTGTCGACGTCCTCGAGGAGCGCGGCCCGCGCGACCTCGACGGCACCGACGGTGACGGAGTCGGGCTTGGAACGAGCGGTGGTCCTCACGACCGACCATCATGCCCGCACCCCGGCCACCGTGTCGTATCGGGGGCCCGGACGCGCCGGGGCGGGGTCGTGGGTGCGCGGCACCGGTCGCCGGGCAGGATGGGCGCGTGAGCGACCCGCAGCAGCCCTCCGGCCCTGCGCGGCCGGGCGGGCGTGAGCGGGCCGCGGACGCCGGCCGTGCCACCGCCCGTGGCCTGCGCACCGGCGCCCGCAGCACCGCACGGGCCGCCGCCGCGGTGGGGCACCAGGCCCGGCGCGCGGCCGGGGCGCAGGGCGCCGAGGCGTCCGGGCTGAACCGCCTCATCTACCTGCACGCCGCCAACGCCGCGGGGGACGCCGCCGTGGCGATCGCCCTCGCCGGCTCCCTGTTCTTCCAGGTGCCCTCCGGCGAGGCGCGTGGTCAGGTCACCCTCTTCCTCGGGCTGACGATGCTGCCGTTCGCGATCGTGGCCCCGCTGATCGGCCCGACGCTGGACCGGTTCAGCCACGGCCGGCGGTGGGCCATCGGTGCCACCATGGCGGTGCGGGCGTTCCTGGCCTGGGTGCTGGCGGGCGCCGTGGGCGAGGAGTCCCCGGAGCTCTTCGGGGCTGCCCTCGGGGTGCTGGTGGCGAGCAAGGCCTACGGGGTCACCCGGGCCGCCGCCGTCCCGCGGCTGCGACCGCCCGCCCTGACGCTGGTGCGCGCCAACGGACGGGTCTCGCTGGCCGGGATGGTCGGCGCCGGCGTGTCCGCTCCCCTGGCCTTCCTCGCCTCGCTGGCGGGCTCGGACTGGGCGCTGCGCTACGCGTTCGTCCTCTTCGTGGTGGCAGTGGTGCTGGCGATCCGGCTGCCCGAGCGGGTCGACTCCTCGGCCGGCGAGCAGCCGATGGTGCTGCTGGCCTCCCCCGAGGACCGGTCGGTGGAGGGTCAGGCGGACGGGAAGGCGCCGGCCGGTGGGCGCCGCGGACGCCGGGGCCTGAGCTTCGGGGTGCCCCGCTCGGTGGCCTTCGCGCTGCTGGCCAACGCCGGGCCGCGGTTCACCACCGGGTTCCTCATCATGTTCATGGCGTTCCTGCTGCGGGAGAACCCGCCGACCTCGGCGCTCTCCGACGAGCTGCTCGTGGCGCTGGTGGTGGGCGCGGCCGGGCTCGGCAACGGGCTCGGTGTCGCCGCCGCGTCCCTGCTGCGCCGGCTGGACCCGCGGGTGACCGTCATCGGGGCGGTGGTCGCCGACCTGGCCGCGCTGCTGCTCGCGACGCTCTTCTACGGCGTGCTGCCGTTGGTGCTGCTGGGGCTGGTGGCCGGGCTCGCGCAGTCGCTGGCGAAGTTCTGCCTGGACGCCACGATCCAGGCGGACGTCCCGCCGACCGTGGCCGCGAGCGCGTTCGCGCGCAGCGACACCACGCTCCAGCTGGCGTGGGTGGTCGGCGGCTTCGTCGGCGTGGCCCTGCCGCTGGACCCCGCCCGCCTGGGCCTGGGGGTCGCCGCCGCGGTGATGGTCTCCTTCACCGCGTTCGTGCTCAGCCGCGCACGGGCCGCGCGGGGCTGAGCCCGGCGGCGCGGGCGATCAGAGCTCCAGCTGGTCCGCGAGCGCGCGCAGCACCTTGGCGGTCTGCCGGGCGGCCTGGCGCTCGGGGTGGCGGCCGTGGCGGTAGGACTCGCCCATCGCGTCGAGCAGCCGGATGGCGTCCTCGGTGATGGTGGCCAGCTCGTCGGGCTTCTTGCGCCGGGCCGCGGCCTGGTTGCGCGAGACCGAGGCGGGGGCGTCGAGGACGCGCACGTTGAGCGCCTGGTCGCCGCGACGGCCCTGGGCGATGCCGAACTCGACGCGGGTGCCGGCCTTGAGGGCGGCACCGTCGGGCAGGGCGTCGGCGCGGACGTAGACGTCGGCACCGCTCTCCTGGGAGAGGAAGCCGAAACCCTTCTCGGCGTCGTACCACTTCACCTTGCCAGTGGGCACTCTCGTCTCCCCCTCACGCCTCACGTCGCACCGGGCCCGGAAGTCCCGTGGCCGTGCCCGGGCGGCCTGGGTGCCGCCCGACCCGGAAGTCTAGGTCGACCTGCCCCACGGGCCCGCTTCGGCGGACCGCTCAGCGCTCGAGCAGCTGCGGGGCGAGGGTGAGCGCGCCGACCACGACGCCGGCGAGGTTGGCCAGGAGCATCAGCCACACCCAGCCGAGGGCCGGCAGCCAGGTGAGCCGGCCCAGCTGGTCGGGGTCCGAGCCGCGGCGTCCGGCCGGTCCGCGGCCCAGCAGCTCCACCAGGGGGCGCGGGGCGGCCAGGAGCAGCAGCCAGGTGACCAGGTAGGCGGCCAGCGAGGGCCACGGCGGCGACCCCAGCCAGGTCAGGGCCGCGACGGCGCCGCCCAGCAGCACGAGCACCAGCACGCCGTAGGCGTTGCGCACCCACACCAGGAGCAGCAGGGCCATCAGCACCAGGCCCCACAGCAGGGCCAGCGGACGACCGGCCGCCAGCAGCAGCGCGGCCCCCACCCCGAGCAGCGCCGGCGCCAGGTAGCCCGCGGCCAGCATCGCGACCATCCCGGGCCCCGAGGGGCGCCCCCGGGAGAGCGTGACGCCGGAGGTGTCGGAGTGCAGCCGGATGCCGGAGAGCCGGCGTCCCACCAGCACGGCGACCAGCGCGTGCCCGGCCTCGTGCACCACGGTCACCCCGGTGCGCACGCCGTGCCAGGTCTGCGGAGCGGCGACCAGCAGCAGCGCCACCGCGCCGGTGGCGAGCACGACCCACGCCTCGGGCAGGGGCTGGCGTCCGAGGACGTCGCTCCACACGCGGGCGAGCACGTCGCCCACGCCCGAGGCCAGGCCGTCGCCGGTCATCGCCAGCGCTCGGGGTCGGGCAGCAGCTCGTTCATGGCACCGGAGCGGAACCCGCGGGGGTCGACCTCCGCGTCGGCGAAGCCCACGGCCAGGACGGCGGCGCGCACCCGCTCGGCCAGGGGGTCTCCGGCGGCCAGGCGACGGGCCAGGTCGGCGTCCAGCTCGACGCGGGCGGCGTCCGCGCCGAGGTCGCGCACGCGCAGGTCCCGCACCGGCGTGCCCGCCTCGGCCAGGAGGGCACGCAGCCCGCGCTCGGCCGCCTCGACGCGGGCCAGGCCCGCCGCGGTGACCTCGACGCCGTAGGCGATCCGGGAGGAGAGGCAGGCGGCGGCGGGCTTGTCCCAGGTCGGCAGCCCCCACAGCAGGGACGCGGCGCGCACCTGCGCCTTGGTCAGGCCCGCGTCGGCCAGCGGTCGCACGGCGCCCGCGTCGGCGGCGGCCCGGATGCCCGGGCGGAAGCCGGCCGCCAGGTCGTCGGCGTTGGTGCCGGTCGCCACGGCGGCCAGGCCGTGCTCGGCGGCCAGCGGCACGAGGACGTCCATCAGCTCGGTCTTGCAGAAGAAGCAGCGGTCGCCGGCGTTGGCGCGGTAGCCCTCGCGCTCCAGCTCGTGGGTGGCCGGGGTCAGCACCCGCACGCCGAGGCCCTCGGCGAACTCCCGGGCCGGGTCGCGCTCGGCCGCCGGGAGCGCGTGGCTGTAGCCGGTCGCGGCCACGACGCGCTCGGGCCCGAGGGCGCGGACGGCGGCGGCCAGCAGCAGGGCGGAGTCGGCACCGCCGGAGAACGCGACCAGCACCGAGCCCAGCCCGACCAGACGCTCCTCGAGGTCGGCGAGGCGGGAGGTGAGCACGTGGGAGTCCAGCCAGGCGGGGAAGCCGGTCAGGTCGTCGAGGACGACGTCGGTGCCGGCGTCCAGCACCTGCTCGCGGCTGCTCGGGCCGGTCAGCACGCTGACCGACAGCGCGTCGGCGGCGCGGGCACCGGCCACGTCGTGCACGTGGTCGCCCACGTAGACCCCGGCCCCGGCGGCGCCGAGCGCGGCGCCCTTGCCCGGGCCCCAGACGTCCCCGGCCAGGGTGTCGACCTCGAGGCCCAGGTGGTCCAGGTGGCGCCGGGCGTTCGGCTCGTGCTTGCCGGTGACCACCAGCACGCTGCCGCCGTGGGCGCGGACGGCGGCGACGGCCTCGCTCGCGCCGGCCAGCGTGGGCGTCGCGGCGACGGCGAGGTCCGGGTAGAGGGCCCGGAACCGGTCGACGGCCGCGTCGATCTCCTCGGCGGGCAGGTAGGGGGCGAGCAGCTGGTCCAGCGGCGGGCCGAGATGCGAGGTCACCTCGTGCACCGGGATCTCGACCCCCAGCTCGGCGGCCAGCGCCTCCAGGACGGCGGCGATGCCGGGGCGGGAGTCGACCAGGGTCATGTCGAGGTCGAACCCGACGACGAGGGGAGCAGGCACGCGGCCAGCGTAGGAAACGAGCCTGTGCGTCCGGGCCGGTGGGCCCGCACCTCGTGCGCCAGGTCACGTGCCGCACGGCCGGTGCACGGACGTCTTTGCCAAGGAGGGGCTGCGCCACCTGTGCACCATCCGTCACAATGGGCGCTCACATAGCACGGAGCAGAGCCGAAGGTAGGGACGTGGAGAGAGTCGCGTCGCGTGTCGCGGTGAGGGGCCTCGGCCCCGGGGCGAGGGCGCCCGCACGCGGCCTGCGCCGCCTCGTCACGGCTGCCGTGCTCTCGACCTCGCTGGCCTCGCTCGGCGTGCTCGGCACCGCCGCCCCGGCCGCCGCGGTGCCCGACGACGGCTTCGGCGGCGCGGCCCGCACCACCGGTGCCAGCCCGTCCAGCAGCGCGAGCGCCACCCCGTCGTCCACCCCGTCGTCCAGCCCGTCGTCCAGCCCGACGTCCTCGGCCTCCGCGGACGGCGACGCGGGCGCGGCGACCGACGGGACGCAGGCCCCGGCGGAGCGCCGGCTGTACCTGGTGACGCTCACCGGCGCCGGCACCGCGGGGCAGCCCGAGGACCCGCTGGCGACCGTGCGCCTGCGCGCGGAGCAGGACGCGGTGCTCGGCCGCGTCGGCTCCCCCGCCCCCGTCTACCGCTGGACGACCGCGCTGAACGGCGTCGCCGTCAGGCTCACGGCCGCCGAGGCCGACGACCTCGCCGCCCTGCCGGAGGTCGCGCTCGTCGAGCCGAACTCCGTGCGGACCCTCGCGGGCCGGGGCGTCGCGACCGTGGGCGCCGCCACCGCCGAGAGCGCCGGCACCGGCTCGGTGGGCGGCGCCGGCACCGTGGTGGGCGTCGTCGACACCGGCCTGGACCCCGCGAGCGCCGCGTTCGCCGACGTGCCCGGCCTGGGCTCCGCGCCGGGCGGGTTCACCGGCACCTGCGACGGCGAGGGCGCCTGGGGCCAGGCATCCTGCACCGGCAAGGTCGTGGCCGGGCACTCCTTCGTCGAGGGCTTCGGCGCCGACCGCGTCAGCGCCTCGGCCAGCCTCTCCCCGCTGGACACCGACGGCCACGGCACGCAGGTCGCCTCCATCGCGGCCGGCAACTCCGGCGTCACCGTCCGTGCGGGCGGCGACTCGCTGGGCAGCTTCTCCGGCGTCGCTCCGCAGGCGCGCGTCGCGGTCTACAAGGCCTGCTGGACGGCCCCCGACCCCGCCGACGACGGCTGCGCCACCGCCGACCTCGTGGCCGCGATCGACCAGGCCGCCCGCGACGGCGTGGACGTGCTCGAGCTGGCCGTCGACGGCCCCGCCCGCCTGGACACCGTGGAGCTGGCGCTGCTCGGCGCCGGCGAGAGCGGTGCCGTGGTGGTGGCCGCAGCAGGCAACGCCGGCCGCACCCGCACCGCCGCGCACCTCTCGCCCTGGGTGACGACCGTGGGTGCCGTCCGCGGTGCCCAGCGCACCGGCTCGGTCTCCGTGGCGAGCAGCGACGGCCGCACCTCCGGCCCCGTGCTCTCCGGCGCCATGGCGGCCACCACCCGTGTCAGCGGCCGACTCGTGCGCGGCGTGGACGCCGTCGCCCGCGGCGCGACCCGCGCCGCGGCCCGGCTGTGCGAGCCCGGCAGCCTCGACGCCGCCACCGTGCGCGACGCCGTCGTGCTGTGCGAGCGCGGCGGCGTGGGCCGCATCGACAAGTCCGCCGCGGTCGCCGCGGCCGACGGGGCCGGCATGGTGCTGGTCAACACGGCGCCCGACGGCGTGGACGCCGACCTGCACGCCGTGCCGACCGTCCACCTCGACCAGGCCGACGGCCGCACCCTCGAGCGCTGGGTGGCCGCGCACCCGCTGGGCCGGGCCACGCTCGCCCCGCAGGGCGTCACGAGCGAGCGGGCACGCGTGCCCGCGTTCTCGGCCGGCGGCACCCCCGACTCCCCCGTCCTCAAGCCCGACGTCGTGGCCACCGGCACCGACGTGCTCGGCGTGCTGCCGGCTTCCGTCAGCAGCGACCGCTGGGGCGTGCTGACCGGCACCTCCGCCGCCAGCGCCGTGGTCGCGGGCGCCGCCGCCCGCCTGGCCGCGGCGACGGGCCTGGAGGCCCAGGGCGTGCGGGCCCGCCTCGTGGCCGGCGCGACGCCGCTGCGGGGGGTCTCGGTGCTGCGCCAGGGCGCCGGTCAGGTCTCCCCGGAGGCCGAGGACTCCGAGGTCGGTCTCCTCGTGCCCGACCGGGGCGACTACCGCGACTGGCTCGCCGGCGCCGGGCGGCTGCCCAGCCCCGGCGTCGTGCTGCGCACCGACGGCGGCACGGCCCGTCGCACGGTGGTCAACGCGGGCACCAGCACCCGCACCTGGCGGGTGCGGGTCACGGGCCTCGACAGCGCGGACGCGGTGGCCCGTCCGGCCACCGTCACCCTCGCCCCCGGCGAGCGGGCCACCGTCCGGGTCAGCGTCGGCGCGAGCCTCGCGGACGAGGGCTCGATCGTGCTCCGCAGCACCGACGGCCTGCGCACCCGCATCCCGGTGCTCGTGCGGCGCTGACCCCGCACTGACCCTGCGCCGACCCTGCGCCGACCCTGCGCCGACCCTGGCTCAGCGCTCCCGCGTCTCCATCGGCACGGTGTCGCCGTCGTGCGCCGCCCCGCCGGGGCGGTCGTGGACACCGACCGCGGCGCCGGGCCCGGCGTCCACGTCGACGACCACCGCGGTCGCGTTGTCCCGCCCGCCCGCGGCCACGGCCGCGGAGACCAGGTCGGCCGCAGCCTCCGCGGCCGAGGCGCGGGTGGCCAGCAGGTCGGCGATCTCGTCGTGGTCGATCATCCCCGTGACGCCGTCGCTGCACAGCAGCAGCCGCTCACCCGGGGTCACGGGCAGCCGGGCGAGGTCGGGCGAGGGCGTGCCCCGGCCGTCGAGGGCCCGGGTGATGACGTTGCGCTCCGGGTGGGTCGCGGCCTCCTCGGGGGCGATGACGCCGGCGTCGACGTAGTCCTGCACGAGCGAGTGGTCCCGGGTCAGCTGCTCGAGCCGTCCGTCGGCGAACCGGTAGGCCCGGGAGTCGCCCAGGTGCCCCAGCAGCCAGGCCGGCTCCGCCCCGTCCTGGACGAGGAGGGCGCACACGACCGTGGTGCCGGCGTGGAAGCCCTCGGCGCCGGCGTCGGCCTGGGCGCGGGCGTAGTCGGCGATGCGGCCCTGGGCGGCGGCGAGCGCGCGGCGCAGCGCCGGCTCCGCCTCGTCCAGGCCCCTGGTGAGGCCGGCCAGCGAGCCGAGCTCCTCGACGGCGAAGGCGGAGGCGACGTCGCCCCCGTCGTGGCCGCCCATGCCGTCGGCCACCGCGAAGACGGGCGGGGCGTCGAGGAAGGCGTCCTCGTTGACCGTGCGCACGCGCCCCACGTCGGTGGCGCCGGCGTGCCGGACCTGTACCTGCTGCATCCTGGGTTCTCCTCGACCTGGGTGCTCGTGTGCCCATCCTCGCCCCGACCAGGCGTGGGCCGCGTCCCCCGGGTGTGGCTAACGTGGGTCCGATGTCCACCTCCGGTCACCGGTCGCTCGCCGACCAGCTGCGTGCCTGGCCCGACGAGCGCCTCGCCGGGCTGCTGTCGCTGCGCCCGGACCTGGTCTCCCCCGCCCCGCACGACTCCGGCCAGCTGGCCTCGCGCGCCGCCACGCGTTCGTCGTTGCAGCGGGCGCTCGACCAGCTGAGCCGGTTGGAGCTGTACGTCCTGGATGCCCTCGTGGTGGCCGGTCACACCGATCCCGACGAGGTCGTCGGACTGGTCCGGGCCGCCCCCGAGGCGGTGCGCACGGCGCTGGGCAGGCTCCTGGACGCGGCGCTGGTCTGGGAGGGCACCTCCGGGCTGCGTGTGCTCACCGGCGTGAGCGAGGTGCTCGTCGGCGGCCCGGAGGCCGGGGTGAGCGGGCTGCGGCCGCGCTCGACGGACCCGCTGCCCGCCGCCGAGGTGGAGCGTCGGGTCGCGGAGGTCTCCGAGCAGGCGCGCACCATGCTGCACGCGGTGCTGGACGCCGGCGGCGAGGCGACGAGCGGGTCGAGCCGGCACACGGTCAGCCCCGCGGACGCGCGGACGCCGGCCGAGGAGCTGCTCTCGCGGCGGCTGCTGGTGCGGCGCACCGACGGCGTCGTCGTCCTGCCCGGCGAGGTGGGGCTGGTGCTGCGCGGCGGGCGGACGACGACCGAGCCGGTCGACGAGGTCCCGGTCGTGCCGACCTCCTCCCGGGGCGCGGACATGGTGGCCCGCGCGGCCTCGGGCGCGGCGTTCGAGGCGGTCCGCCGGGTCGAGCTCTTGCTGGAGACCTGGGGCACCCACCCGCCGTCCGCCCTGCGCAGCGGCGGCCTGGGCGTGCGCGACCTCAAGGCCGCCACCACCCTCCTCGGCCTGGACGAGGCGGGCACGGCGCTCCTGGTGGAGACGGCCGCGGCTGCGGGGCTGCTGGCGCAGGGTCTGGGCCGCGAGTCGGAGCCCGCGTGGGAGCCGACCGACGACTACGACCGCTGGCTGGGGCTCGGCCTGGCCGCGCGGTGGCGGGTGCTGGTCCGGGCCTGGCTGACCAGCCCGCGGATGCCGGCGCTGGTGGGCCGCAAGGACCCGGCCGGCAAGACCTGGAACGCCCTGGTGCCCGAGCTGGTCGGCGCGCACCAGGTGGAGACGCGGCGGCTCACCCTGGACGCCCTGGCCTCCCTCGACCCCGACGCCGTGCCCGCCAGCGGCACCGGCCTGCCCGGCGTGGTCGCCCGTGTCTCGTGGCTGCGGCCGCGCCGCCCGCGCAACCGCGCGGAGCAGGTGGCCTGGGCCGTGGAGGAGGCCGCCGTGCTGGGGATGACCGGCCTCGGCGGGCTGCCCGACTACGCGCGCACCCTGCTCGCCGGGGACGAGGACGCAGCCGTCGCGGCGCTGGACGCGCTGCTGCCCGACCCGGTGGAGCAGGTGCTGCTCCAGGCCGACCTCACCGCCGTCGCGCCCGGCCCGCTGACCTCCGCGCTGGCGCGCCGACTGGCCTCGGTGGCCGACGTGGAGTCGCGCGGCGGTGCCACCGTCTACCGGTTCACCCCCACCTCGGTGCGACGCTCCCTGGACCTGGGGTGGACGGCGGCCGAGCTGCACGACTTCCTCGGGACCGTCTCGGCCACGCCGGTGCCGCAGCCGCTCAGCTACCTCGTGGACGACACGGCCCGGACCTTCGGCTCGGTGCGGGTGGGCGCGGCCGAGGCGTTCCTGCGCAGCGACGACGAGACCGCGCTGGCCGAGCTGCTGCACCACCCCCGGGCCCAGACCCTCGGGCTGCGGCGGATCGCGCCGACGGTGCTCGTCACCGCCACCCCGATCGACGTGCTGCTCCCCCGGCTGCGCGAGCTGGGCGCCGCGCCGGTCGTGGAGGGGCCCGACGGCGAGGTCCGCGTGGCGGCGCCCGACCAGCTGCGGGCACGGGTGCCCCGCGAGCGGCGGGCCGGCGCGGCCGCCGCCTCTCGGGCTGCCCGCGCCGAGGCGTCCGTGGCCCACGTGGTGAGCGCGGTGCGCTCCGGCGACCGCGCCGCGGCCTCCCGCGCCGAGCCGGGCGCCCCCGTCAGCCCGGCCGACGCCCTCTCGGCGCTGCGGGAGGCGATCGAGGCCCGCCGCACGGTCGTCATCGGCTACGTCGACCAGCAGGGACGCCGCGGCGACCGCGTCGTCGACCCCCTGCGCCTGGACGGCGGCGTCCTCACCGGCTTCGACCATCGTGCCGACGACGAGATGCGGTTCGCGGTGCACCGGGTCCACTCGGTGCGGCTGGCCGACTGACCGC
Source organism: Nocardioides bruguierae (assembly GCF_023554635.1). Lineage (NCBI taxonomy): Bacteria > Bacillati > Actinomycetota > Actinomycetes > Propionibacteriales > Nocardioidaceae > Nocardioides > Nocardioides bruguierae. The sequence continues at coordinate 444,332 of NZ_JAMJPH010000001.1, read as the reverse complement.
CGATAGTGCGCGACGAAAGGCACCACCGAGCCACCGATCCGGGTGCTTGTCGTCGCGCACTATCGGCCAGGACGGCGGGTGTGGACGGGCTCCGTAGGGTGTAGCGGTGAACGACGGCCCCCTCATCGTCCAGTCGGACAAGACCCTCCTGCTCGAGATCGACCACGAGCAGGCCGCGGACTGTCGCCGCGCGATCGCCCCGTTCGCCGAGCTGGAGCGCAGCCCGGAGCACGTGCACACCTACCGGCTGACACCGCTGGGTCTGTGGAACGCGCGGGCCGCCGGGCACGACGCCGAGCAGGTCGTGGACACGCTGCTGGAGTACAGCCGCTACCCGGTGCCGCACTCGCTGCTGGTGGACGTGGCCGAGACGATGGCCCGCTACGGCCGCCTGCGTCTGGAGAAGCACCCGGTGCACGGGCTGGTGCTGGCCAGCACCGACCGCCCGGTGCTGGAGGAGGTGCTGCGCGCCAAGAAGGTCGCCGGCATGCTCGGCTCCCGGATCGACGACGACACCGTGGCGGTCCACCCCAGCGAGCGCGGCAACCTCAAGCAGGCGCTGCTCAAGCTCGGCTGGCCGGCGGAGGACTACGCGGGCTACGTCGACGGCGAGGCCCACGCCATCGACCTGCTCGAGGACGAGTGGCAGCTGCGCTCCTACCAGCGCGAGGCGGCCGACTCGTTCTGGCACGGCGGGTCGGGCGTCGTCGTCCTGCCGTGCGGTGCCGGCAAGACGCTGGTGGGTGCCGCGTCCATGGCCCACGCGAAGGCCACGACGCTGATCCTGGTGACCAACACGGTCAGCGCGCGCCAGTGGAAGGACGAGCTGGTGCGGCGCACCTCGCTCACCGAGGACGAGATCGGCGAGTACTCGGGCGCGGTGAAGGAGGTCCGACCGGTCACCATCGCGACCTACCAGGTGCTGACGATGAAGCGGAAGGGCGTCTACCCGCACCTGGAGCTGCTCGACGCCCGCGACTGGGGCCTCATCGTCTACGACGAGGTGCACCTGCTGCCCGCGCCGATCTTCCGGATGACCGCCAACCTCCAGGCCCGCCGCCGCATCGGCCTGACCGCCACGCTCGTGCGCGAGGACGGCCGCGAGGGCGACGTGTTCTCCCTCATCGGCCCCAAGCGCTACGACGCGCCGTGGAAGGACATCGAGTCCCAGGGCTGGATCGCGCCGGCCGACTGCACCGAGGTCCGGGTGACGCTGCCGGAGGACGAGCGGCTCGTCTACGCGACCTCCGAGCCCGAGGAGCGCTACCGGCTCGCCTCCTGCACCCATCGCAAGGTGGACGTGGTGCGCGACCTGGTCCGCAAGCACGCCGGGCGCCCGATGCTGGTGATCGGGCAGTACATCGAGCAGCTCGACGAGCTGGCCGCGGCCATCGACGCCCCCGTCATCAAGGGCGAGACGACCGTGAAGGAGCGCCAGCGGCTCTTCGGCGCGTTCCGCTCCGGCGAGATCGACCGGCTCGTGGTCTCCAAGGTCGCCAACTTCTCCATCGACCTGCCCTCGGCCGAGGTGGCCGTGCAGGTCTCCGGCTCCTTCGGCTCCCGGCAGGAGGAGGCCCAGCGCCTCGGCCGGCTGCTGCGCCCCGGCGACCCCGGGCCGCACGGCGAGCGCAAGGTGGCGAAGTTCTACACGGTGGTCTCGCGCGACACCGTCGACGCCGACTTCGCCCAGAACCGGCAGCGGTTCCTCGCTGAGCAGGGCTACGCGTACCGGATCGTCGACGCCGAGGACCTCGGCTCGGAGGACCTCACCTCCTGAGGACTCCCGTCCCGGCACCGGGGGTGCGGGACGGACAGGGGTTCGGGGGCGCCGCGGGCCACGGAGCGTGATGCTCGACGTGACCGTGCGACGCCCCCGAGGGTGCGCCCGCCCGCCGCCAGTCCCGGGCGGGCCCACCAGTGCGGGTGCCGGTCAGGACGGGACCAGGCATCCGCCGTCGTGGAAGACGATGAGTCCGTTGCACAGCAGCTGCCAGCCCTGGTCGACGTCGTGGTCAGACACGGTGTGGGCCGCCGTGGCGTGGGGGTCCCGGGCATCCGGGCACGTGGGGACGTGGTGGCACATGGTGGTCCTCTCGGTGTCGTCGGTGTCGTCGGTGCTGCTGTGCGTGACAGGGGTTCCATCGGGCACCCGCCGAGCCGGTTGAGCAACCGGTTGAGCAAGGTTGGGACAAGCCGGTCCGAAACTCGCGACGACCGGGCCCGGCGTCCAGCACTCGTCGTCCCTGGGGTGATCGCGGCCGGTCGGCCTACCCTGGCCACGTGAAGGCGCTGCTCCTGGAGAACATCCACCCGCTCGCGGTCGAGATCCTCGAAGACCGCGGTTACGACGTCGAGCTGCTCGGCCACTCGCTCGACCACGACGAGCTGGTCGAGAAGCTGCAGGGCGTCTCGCTGCTGGGCATCCGCTCCAACACCCACGTCTCCGCCGAGGCACTCGACGCCGCCCCCGACCTCAAGGCCGTCGGCTGCTTCTGCATCGGCACCAACCAGATCGACCACGCGGCCGCGGCCGAGCGCGGCATCGCGGTCTTCAACGCGCCGTACTCGAACACGCGCAGCGTCGTCGAGCTGGTGATCGGCGAGATCATCATGCTGGCCCGCCGCCTGGCCGAGAAGACCGAGAAGATGCACGCCGGCGTGTGGGACAAGTCCGCCAAGGGCTCCCACGAGATCCGCGGCCGCGTCCTCGGCATCGTCGGCTACGGCAACATCGGCACCCAGCTCTCGAACCTCGCCGAGGCCATGGGCCTCTCGGTGATCTTCTACGACACCGCCGACCGGCTCGCCCACGGCAACGCCAAGCGCAAGCGCACGCTGGACGCGCTGCTGGCCGAGGCCGACGTCGTCTCCATCCACGTCGACGGACGCCCGGGCAACGCCGGCCTCTTCGGCGCCGAGCAGTTCGCGAAGATGAAGCCGCGCTCGCTGTTCATCAACGCCAGCCGCGGCATGGTCGTGGACACCGAGGCGCTGCGCGACCACATCGTCTCCGGCCACATCGCCGGTGCCGCGCTCGACGTGTTCCCGATCGAGCCGAAGGCGCAGGGCGACGAGTTCGAGTCCCCGCTCAAGGGCCTCGACAACGTCATCCTCACCCCGCACGTGGGCGGCTCGACCCAGGAGGCGCAGGAGGAGATCGGCTTCTTCGTCGCCACCAAGCTCGCCGGGTTCCACCTGCAGGGCCGCACCGAGCTCAGCGTGAACCTGCCCGCGGTCGGCGCCCCCGAGCTGCACACCGGCAACCGCCTGGGCTACCTGCACGACAACCTGCCCGGCGTGCTCGCCGAGGTGAACCAGCTGCTCGCCGACTCCGGCGCCAACGTCACCGGCCAGTACCTGGCCACCGTGCGCCAGCAGGGCTACGCGGTGATCGACATCGACGGCGACGTGCCCGAGGAGGTCGTCGCCAAGCTGGCCGGCTCCGAGCACTGCCAGTGGGTGCGCACCTGGCACGCTCCGCAGGACTGACGCCGCCCCACCACCGGGCACGACCGCACGCCGGCGTCCGCCGCCCCCTCGTCGCGACGAGAGGGTGTGCGGGCGCCGGCGTCGTCGTCCGTACGGTGGACGGATGATCACGCAGGCCCGCGCACGCCTGGGCGAGGCGCTCTTCACCCGTGTCGCGGGGCCCGACGGCCCGCGCAACCGCGACCGCATCCACACCCGGCCCGGCCCGCGCTGGTTCGAGCCCGGCTCCCCCATCACCCGGGTGCACGGTGACGCCTCGATGTTCGTCGGCGGCGTGCGGGCCCTGCTGCTGCAGACGCTGCACCCCGCCGCCATGCAGGCGGTCGCCGACCACTCCGGCTACCGGGGCGACCTGTGGGGCCGCCTCGCCCGCACCAGCACCTTCCTGGCGACCACCACCTTCGGCCACGCCGACGACGCGCGGACGGCGGTGGAGACGGTGCGTCGCATCCACGACCGGGTCACCGGCACGCTGCCCGACGGCACCGCCTACGCGGCCGGCGACCCGCACCTGCTCGCCTGGGTGCACGCGGCCGAGGTCGACTCGTTCCTGCTGGCGCACCAGGTCTACGGCGAGCGCCCGCTCACCCCGGCCGAGTGCGACACCTACCTGGCCCAGGCGGCCGTGGTCGCCCGAGCCCTCGGCGTCCTCGACCCGCCCACCGACCGCGCCTCGCTCGCGGCCACCCTCGGCTCCTACCGGGTGGAGCTGCGCGGCACCCCGGCAGCCCGGGAGGCCGCGCGGTTCCTGCTGCTGCACCCGCCCATCCCCCTGGCCGCCCGCGTCCCGTACGCCGCCCTGTCGGCGGCCGGCGTGGGTCTGCTGCCGGCCTGGACCCGGCCGCCGCTGCGGCTGCCCTGGGCGCCGGTGAGCGAGCGGACCGTCGTCCGCCTGCTCGGCTCCGGGGTCGTCGGCGGCATCCGCTGGGCGCTCTCCGGGCAACGCGTCGGCACCCGGTCACCGGAGCAGGCACCGGAGCAGTCACCTGAGCAATCGCCTGGGCAGTCACCGGGGCAGGCCGCGTCTTGAGGTGAGCCTGAGCCAACGCTGACGCGATCCTGCGTCGGTCTTGAGGCCACGACCAGGCACTGTTCCTAGAGTGGTGCCACCGCACCGGGACGCCAGGGTCCCGGGCCCGCCCCCACGGGAAGTCACGCATGCCGACCCCCCACCGCCCGGCCCGGCCGGCGCTGCTGCTCGCCCTCGTCGTCCTCCTGGGCGTGGCGCTCGTCCCCACGGGCACCGCCTCCGCCGCGGACACCTCCGGCGCCACGGCCACCTCGTCCGCCTCGTCGTCGACCACCGCCGAGCGGGGCACCCGCACCACCGTCCGCGGCGTCGTGCGCAACCCCGACGGCGTGGCCATCGTGATGCGCTGGTTCACCCGGGACTGGACCCAGATCGGCGTGCGCCGCGTGCGCAACGACGTCTACTCGCTGCGGCTCGCGCCGGGCGTCTACCACCTGCAGTTCTCCGACAAGCGGCCCTCGTACAACACCAAGAAGTACGCCCCGACCGACGTGACCGTCCGGGTGCGGAAGCGGACGCTGCAGCGCAACGTGCGGATGGTGCGCGGCGCGTCGGTCACCGGCGTCGTGCGCAACCGCCACGGCAAGGCCCTGGCGAGCGCCCGCGTGGTGGCCGCCGACGCGGCCGAGAACAGCTTCACGACGACGGCCGACAAGCGCGGCCGGTTCGCCGTCACCGGCCTGCCCCGCGGCAGCTACAGCCTCTTCACCTGGGACCGGTCGAAGACCTGGGTCGCCCGCTCCACCTACGTCGCCGACCTGGCCGTGGGCGAGGTCCGGGACGTGCCCCTCACGCTCGGCACCAAGGCCGGCAAGCTCCTGGTGGACCTGCGCGCCGGCGGCGAGCCGATCAGCTCGCGGGTGACCGTCACCGTCGTCTCCCGCACGACCGGGCAGTGGTGGACGGTCAACGCCCGGCACGGCACCGCCAACCTCGCCGGGCTCTTCCCCGGCCGGTACACGCTCATCGCCCCCGGCTACGAGAACTACCTCCCGCGCACCGGCGCCGTCGAGGGCGGCACCGTCCGCGCCGGCCGGGCCGACCTCGCCTCGGTCTTCCGCTGGACGAAGCAGGGCGGCCGCGTCCGGGGCCGCGTGGTCAGCAGCGACGGCCGGGACCCGATGCCCGAGTCCATCGTGCGCTTGCTGGACTCGAACGGGGCGGTGCTGGACGAGGTCCGCACGGGCTCTGACGGCACGTTCCTGGTGGGGCGGCAGCTGCGCACCCAGAAGGTGACGCTGCAGGTCATTCCATCGGACAACGTCAACTACCGAGCCTTCAAGAAGGCTGGTGTTCAGATCCGCACGGACCGGATCACCAAGTACGGAACGATTGCTGTCGTGCTTCGACCCACGTCGTGACCCGGAACGGTCCGGTCACCGCGCTGGACCAGTGGACCGAACCTGCCGGTCTCATGCACGTGGGGGTATCTGAGCAGCCATGATGGCGGCGGAGAGAGACGCTTCCTCCGCCGCCGGGCCGCTGACGTCCCATCGGGAGGACCTCCCGGAGACGTGTGGGCAGAACGTGCGTGCACCGTGGGCGATCTGTGGATGAAGCGTGGCCGACTCTCCCCCTATGGTCGATGACACGAGCCCGGGCACGTGACGGGTGTGACGGATGAGGTGAGCAGGATGCGGGCGACGGACGCACAGGGACAGGTCGTGGTGGAGCTCCACCGGGCCGCGCCGTGCCTCGCACGCCTCCGGTGGTTCGCCGGTGACCGCCTGGTCGGGGAACGCCGCTCCTGGGACGCCCGCGTGGTGCTCCCGGTGGAGCCGGGACCCGTGACCGTGGAGGTCGTCGACGACCGGGACGGCACCGATCCTCTCCGCCTCGCCTCCGTGCGGGTGCAGCTCGTCGTCACTGGGACGGACGACGAACCTGCACCCGTACCGGTCGAGCTCGCACGTGGCAGTCGGCTGGTCGGGCGGGTCACCGCCGCGGACGGCGGCCTCGTGCGGTTCGCCCGCGTCACGGCCCGGGCCTCGGACGGGCGCACCTTCGCGGTCCGCACCGACGGCCTCGGCCGCTACGTGCTCGGCGGGCTCCCCGCCGTCCCGCTGCTGGTGCGGGCCACGCACCGCACCGGTCGCTCGGTCTCCACGGCGCTGACCCCCGGGGTCGGCCGCCTGCACCTGCACGCCCCCGTGCTGACCCTGCCGCCGCTCGCCCCGGAGCCGACGGACACCCCGATCACGGCGGGCGGGGCCTTCCGCGGTCGCGTCCTCGCCGCCGGCGAGCAGGCCGACGGTGGACGGGGCGTCTGGGCCGCCCGCGTCGAGCTGCGCGACGCGGCTGGCGCCGTGCTGGCCCGGGCCCGCACCGATGCCTCCGGCGCGTTCCGCGTGGGCGGCGCCCTGCCGCCCTCCTCGGGCCTGGTGCTCACGGTCTCCTCCGGGCCCGTCCGCCCCGTCGCCGGCGCCCACCCCACCCGCACCACCGTCCGCGGCCTGTCCTGCGGCCCGGCCGAGGTCGTGGATCTCGGCGACCTGGCGCTGCCCCGCACCGCCACCACCGACCAGGACGCGGCGGCCGGCGCGCCGCTCCCCCGGGCCGCGGCCCTGCGGCTGCCGTCCGTCCGCGCCTGAGGCCCGCCCGCGGCCGGTCGCGGGGCGAGGCGAGGTCCGCACCGGGCGCGTTCCGGTGGCGCCGCGGCCTCCGGCGGGCTTCAATGGGTCGCGATGCCTGACGAACGCACGTCCGCCGACGCGGACCACCCCGACCCCCGCCGCTGGTGGCCGCTGCCCGACGCGGAGGACCTGCGCGAACGCCTCGTGGACGCCTGGTCCGAGCCGCACCGCGGCTACCACGACCTGACCCACCTCGCCGAGGTGCTGGCCCGGCTCGAGGAGCTCGCCGTGGCGGGCGTGCCCTTCCCGGTGCTCCCGGTGGTGCTGGCCGCCTGGTTCCACGACGCCGTCTACGACGGTGAGCGGGACGCGGAGGAGCGCTCGGCCGTGTGGGCAGAGGTCGAGCTGCCGGCGGTCGTCGGCGAGGAGACCGCGGCCGAGGTCGCCCGCCTCGTCCGCCTCACCGAGACCCACACCCCCGAGGACGACGACGTCGCCGGCTGCGCGCTCTCCGACGCCGACCTCGCGATCCTCGCCGCGCCCGCCTGGCGCTACGAGGAGTACGTGCGCACCGTGCGCGCGGAGTACGCCCACCTCGACGACGCCACCTTCCACGCGGGCCGCGTGCACGTGCTCGAGCACCTCGCCGAGAAGCCCGCCCTCTTCCACACGCGCCCGGCGCGCGAGCAGTGGGAGGAGCAGGCGCGGGCCAACCTCGCCGCCGAGGTCGGCCGCCTGCGGGCGGCGCTGGAGGCGGACCAGGCAGCCGACCAGCCCACCGAGCAGCCCGCGTGACGCGCCTGGTGCTGCGCGGCGCCCGGTGGCCGGGCGACGTCGCGATCGAGGACGGCCTGATCACCGCCGTCGGCGACGTCCCCGCCCGTGAGGGGGACGAGGTGCTCGACTGCACCGGCGACGTGCTCACCCCCGGCCTGGTCAACACCCACCACCACCTCTACCAGTGGCTCACCCGCGGCTGGGCCGTGGACGAGACGCTGTTCGGCTGGCTGCGCACGCTCTACCCCGTCTGGGCCCGCATCACGCCCGAGGACGTCGGCGCCGCGGCCGCGCTCGGCCTGGCCGAGCTGGCGCTCACCGGCTGCACGACGGCCGCCGACCACCACTACGTCGTGCCCCACGGCGACGACTCCGTCTTCGACGCGATCGCCGACGCCGGGCGCCGCCTCGGCCTGCGCGTGCACGTGGCCCGCGGCTCGATGGACCTCGGCGAGTCCGACGGCGGCCTCCCGCCGGACAGCGTCGTGGAGGACCTCGACGCCATCCTCGCCTCCACGCAGGCGGTGCACGACCGGCTGCACGACGGCGACCGCGTGGTCGTCACCGTGGCGCCGTGCAGCCCGTTCTCGGTGACCACCGACCTGATGCGCGAGTCCGCGGCCCTGGCCCGCTCGCTGGGCCTGCGGCTGCACACGCACCTGGCCGAGACCCTCGACGAGGAGCGCGACTGCCTGGCCCGCTTCGGCAAGCGGCCCGTCGAGCTGCTCGAGGAGCTCGGGTGGGTGGACGACGACGTGTGGTTCGCCCACGGCATCCACTTCTCCGACGACGAGGTGGCCCGCCTCGGCGCCGCCCGCGCCGGGGTGGCGCACTGCCCCTCCTCCAACGCGCGGCTGGGCGCGGGCATGGCGCGCAGCGCGGACCTGCGCGCGGCGGGCGTCCACGTCGGCCTCGGGGTCGACGGCGTCGCCTCCAACGAGATCGGCGGGCTCGGCGTCGAGATGCGCACGGCCGTGCAGGTGGCCCGGCTGCGGGCCACCGACCCCACCGCCCTCAGCCTGCGCGACGCCCTCGACATGGCCACCCGCGGCGGAGCCGCGTGCCTGGGCCGCACCGACGTGGGCGCGCTGGAGCCGGGCCTGAAGGCCGACGTGGTGGTGTGGCCCGGCGACCACGTCGCCGACGTGCGCGACCCGCTGGCCGGCCTCGTCCTCGGCCCGGAGCCGCGGGCGCGGCACGTGCTGGTGGGTGGCGAGGCCGTGGTCACCGACGGGCACCTCGTGCACGCCGACCTGGACGCCCTGCGGGCCGACGTCGCCCGCCGGGCGCGACGGCTCTGGTCCTAGCCCTCTCCGGTCCTGGACGCCCGCGCTCCCGGCCCCGAGCCGGGTGCCGGGTGCCGGTCAGGCCGACGCCAGCCCTCCCAGCGGCGCGACCTCCGTGCCGCTCTCCTCGCAGACCCAGACCGGGTCCGGCCCACCGAGGTCGGGCTCGACGTAGAGCGAGTGCTCCGGGTCGTCGGCGCAGCCGGGCAGGGTGCACAGCGGCCACCGGCCGCTGGTCTCGAACAGCTGGTCCTGCACGTCCTGCGCCACCAGCCCGGGCACGAACACCGCGCCCTCGGGCCAGGCGCCGACCCACTCCGCCCGCTCGGAGAGCGAGGCCTCCAGCAGCGAGACCGCCTCGGGGGTGGCCCGGGCGCGGGCGGTGAGGTCGGCCAGCACGAGGGCCCGGGCGGTCAGCAGCACGTCGTCCACGTCGGCCATCATGCCCACGCCCCGGGTGCAGCCCGTACTCTGCGCGGGTGGCCCTGCTGATCGACCCGCCGAACGCGCCGGGCCACGGGCGGCTCTGGTCGCACCTGGTCAGCGACACCTCCTTCGAGGAGCTGCATGCGTTCGCCGCCGGCCTCGGCATCCCACGGCGCGGCTTCGACGGCGACCACTACGACGTGCCCGCCGAGCGCTACGACGCGGTGGTGGACGCCGGCGCGCGACCCGTGACCTCGCGCGAGCTGCTCGCCGCGCTCTACGCGGCGGGCCTGCGGCGCCCCAAGCGCGACCGGCGCGGGGGCTGACGCACGACGGCCCCGACGTCTCGGCGCCCACCGTGCCGCGGCGTGGTGAGCGTGACCGAGGCGGTCCGCGGCGGTGGTGGCGCGCCGGCCGTCGGGGCCGCGCGGGTGGAGCAGGTGGAACGTGCTGCTGGTGGTGCGGGTGACGCGGGTCAGGCGTCGGAGCCGAGCTGGACCCAGAGGGTGAAGCGGTCGGCCCGGTAGACCGAGCGCGAGACCTCCACGACCTTGTCGCCGCAGATCGCGCGGCGCGAGTGCCGCAGCACGGAGGTGAGCGGCTCGACCTCGAGGAGCTGGGCCTCCTCGGCGGTCGCCTTGTCGGCCTGGATCGAGTCCTCGGCCCAGGTGGGGCGCAGGCCCCGGGCGTCGAGGGCGTCGTAAAGGCTGGTCGGCATCCCGGACTGCAGGAAGCCCGGCAGCAGGATCTCGTTGAGGTAGGCGTCCTCGATGCACATCGGGACCCCGTCGGCCCGGCGCAGACGCCGCCAGTGGATGACGGCGTCACCCTCGGTCAGCGACAGTGCTCGCGCGACGCCAGGCCCGGCCTGCTCTCGTCGGGCCAGCAACGTCTGGGACTCCGCCAGCATGCCGCGGCGGGTCATCTCCTCGGTGTACCCGGTGATGCGGGAGGCGGTCCGGCGGGGGCGCGCGACGAACGTGCCCCTCCCCGGGATGCGCTCCAGCAGCCCTTCGACGACGAGGGCGTCCATGGCTTGGCGCACGGTCATACGCGCAACCCCGAACTGCTGCACCAGCTCACGCTCGCTGGGTGCCGGCGAGCCGGGCGCGGAGCCCGACACGAGGTTGCGGACGTACTCCCGCACACGCACGTGCTTGAGCGCACGCCCGTCTGCCTCTAGTAGCTCGTCCACATCGTCGAGAGTAGGTGAAGGCTTGCCCGACGTCCGGGGAACAAAGTCATTGATCTCACGGGGCGGAGGATTGTCCCGCCGCCCCTCACTCGCTGGCAAGGGCGGTCAAGACATCCTGCCGGGCCGCCCGGCGGGCGGGCAGCACGGCCGCCAGCACCCCCACCACGACCGCTGCCACGAGGAACGCGAGCAGCTGCCCGACGGGCACCGCGACCACCTCCAGGCCCTCCTCGCGCAGGGCGCGCATGAGCACGACGCCGAACACGGTGCCGAGGACGAGGCCCAGCAGCGCGCCCAGCACGGCGATCGCCACCGACTCCAGCGTGACCATCCGCCGCAGGCCGGCACGGCTGAGCCCGACGGCCCGCAGCATCCCGATCTCCCGGGTCCGCTCGACGACGCTGAGCGCCAGCGTGTTGACGATGCCCAGCACCGCGATGAGCAGGGCCAGGGCGAGCAGCGCGTAGACGATGAGCACGATCCGGTCGATCGGCTCGCGCTGCGCGGCCGCGAAGGCTCGCTGGTCGGCGACGGTGACGGTCGGCTGGTCGGCCAGCTCCTCGCTCAGGGCCGCACCCACGGCGGTCGGGTCCGCGCCGTCGGCGACGAGCACCACGAGCAGCCAGTCCTGCTGCAGCAGTCCGGCCGCGTCGTAGGTGCCGGTGCCGACCAGCACGTCCGCGAAGATCATCGGGTTGTCCTCCACCACGGCCGAGACCCGCCAGGTGGCCGGGCCCTCGGGGGTGACCACGTCGAGCGTGTCGCCCGCCGCGATGCCGCGCTCGTCGGCGAGGGCCTGCTGGACGACGGCCAGCCCGGGCGCCAGGTCCACAGCCCCGTCGAGCACCGTCAGCCGCAGGACGTCGGCGTCGTCGGCGTCCGTCGCCGCGACCGGCAGGTCCTCCCCCTCCGCCGTCCCCTCCTCCGTGCTCGCGGAGCCAGGCGCCCAGGTGATCCGGTCGAGCCGCTCGCGCACCACCTCGCCCACGCCGTCGACCCCGGCGACCCGGTCGGCGAGGGAGGTCGAGAACGGCGCCCCGAAGGCGCTGCTGACGAGGTGGTCGCCGGGGAAGGTCTCGGCGATCGTGGCGTCCACCGACGCCTTGGCCGAGGCGCCCACGATGGCCAGCGTGCTAGCGACGGTGAGACCGATCATCAGCGCCGAGGCCGTGCCCGCGGTGCGCCGCGGCTGGCGCAGCGTGTTGAGGGCGGCGAGCCGGCCGACGGTGCCCAGCGCCCGCTCGTAGGCGAGGCCGAGCGCCCGGAGCACCGGCCGCGCCAGCAGCGGGGCGGCCGCGGTGGTGCCGAGCAGCACCGCCAGCACGCCGAGCGCGAGCCACCACCAGTGCCCGGGCAGGTCCGGGCGCAGGCCGAGGGTGATCAGGACGGCGCCCGCCGCGACGCCGACGACGCCGAGCACCCCGCGCCGGCGCAGCGAGCCCTCGGGCAGGGCCACGTCGTCGCGCAGCGCGGCCACCGGCGGGATGCGGGTGGTGCGCAGGGCCGGGAGCAGCGCCGCCGTCATCGTGACGAGCACGGCCACCGCGTAGGCGGCCGCCGGCGTCGTCCACGTGACCACCAGCGCCTGGCCGGAGAGGTCGAGGCCCAGCGCCGCGAAGAGCGCCTGCAGCGCCACGGCGGTGAGCAGGCCGAGGCCGAGGCCCACGGTGCCCCCGACGAGGCCCATCACCCCGGCCTCGACCAGCACCGAGCCGGTCACCTGCCGGCGCGAGGCACCCAGCGCGCGCAGCAGCGCCAGCTCGCGCGAGCGCTGCGCGACCAGGATCGAGAAGGTGTTGACGATGAGGAACGCGCCGACCACCAGCGCGATGCCCGCGAAGACCAGCAGGAAGGTGGTGAGGAACGAGACCGCACGCAGCAGGGTGCTCGCCGCGTCGGCGGCCGCCTCGTCGCCGGTGACGGCGCGCAGCCCGCCGGGCAGGACGGCGGCGACCTGCGCGGCCAGCTCGGCCTGGCTGGTGCCCGGGGCGGCGGTCACCCAGGCCGTCGTCCAGGCGTCGGCGCCGTCGAGGAAGAACCGCTGGGCCACCGCGGGCTCGACCCCCACGAAGCTCGCGCCGTTCATCGACCCGCCGCCGGGGAAGCCGTAGAGGCCGACCATGGTGGCGGTGAGCGTGGCGTCGTCGAAGGCCGAGACCAGTGGCACCTGGTCACCGATCTCGTAGCCGGCGCGGGCGGCCGTCACGTCGTCGACGACGATCTCACCGAGCCCGCGCGGCTCGCGCCCGGCCACGAGCACGAGGCCGGTGGTGCCGTTCGCGGCCGGGGCGTCGCCGGTGGTGCCGGCCAGGGCGGGCGGGCCGAACCCGCCGACCGGCTTGCCGTCGGTGCCGACGACGTAGACCCCGATCACCCGGATGCGGCCGTCGGCGCGCGCGGCACCGGGCAGGTCGGCCAGGTCCTCCACGAGCGACTGCGGCACCGCCGCCTCGGGCCGCCGGGGGCTGCCGCCGGCGACCGGCTCGACGACCACGTCGCCCACGGTGGCGTCGAAGAGCGTGGAGAAGCTGCGGTCCAGGGTCGCGGAGAAGACCAGGGTGCCGGTCACGAACGCCACCCCGAGGACGACGGCCAGCGTGCTCATCAGCAGCCGGACCTTGCGGCCCAGCAGGCTGCGCAGGGCGTAGCGGAGCATCCTCAGCCCTCGCCCGCGACGCGGCCCATGGCCTCCAGCACCGACTCGCGCGTGGGCTGCTCGAGCGTGTCGACCACGCGGCCGTCGGCCAGCAGCACGACGCGGTCGGTCCAGGCGGCCGCCACGGGGTCGTGGGTCACCATGACGACGGTCTGCCCAGCCTCGTCCACGGAGCGGCGCAGCAGGCCGAGCACCTCGGCGCCCGCGCGGGAGTCCAGGTTGCCGGTGGGCTCGTCGGCGAAGACGATCCGCGGCCGGCCGACCAGCGCCCGCGCGACCGCGACCCGCTGCTGCTGGCCGCCGGAGAGCTGCTGGGGCCGGTGGCCGAGCCGGTCGCGCAGGCCCACGGTCTCCACCACCCGGTCGAACCACGCGGGGTCCGGACGACGGCCCGCGATCGCCAGGGGCAGGGTGATGTTCTCCTCGGCGGTGAGCGTCGGGACGAGGTTGAAGGACTGGAACACGAAGCCGATCTCCTCGCGGCGCAGCCGGGTCAGCGCGTCGTCGCCCAGGCCCGCCAGCTCCGTCTCCCCGACCCGGACCGAGCCCGAGGTGGGGGTGTCCAGCGCCGCGCAGCAGTGCATGAGGGTCGACTTGCCCGAGCCGCTGGGCCCCATCACCGCCGTGAACCGGCCCGCCTCGAGGTCGAGGGTGACGCCGTCGAGCGCGTGCACCACCGCGTCGCCCTCGCGGTAGGTCTTGCGCAGGTCGCGGACGCGGGCGGCCGGTGCGCTGGGCGCGGCGGTGCTCATGGCTCCATCCTCGGGGTCGGCGCGGGCTCGCGCGAGCGATTGCGGTCTCCGGGGCCCATCGGCACCCCGCCGTCCGGCCTGACCCCACCCTCGCCCCAGCGGCCGCCACCACCCGCCGGGGCGGTCGGGTGCCGGCGCCCGCGTGCCTAGCCTCGAGGCATGCACGTCGAGCGCACCTTCACCGTCCAGCGCCCGGTCGAGGGCGTCTCCTCCTACCTGGCCGACTTCCGGTCCACGAACGACTGGGACCCGGGCACCGTCGAGACCACCCGCACCTCCGGCGACGGCGGCGTGGGCACCACGTACGCCAACACCTCGGAGTTCATGGGTCGCACCACGGAGCTGACCTACACCGCCCAGGTCGTCGAGACGAGCCGGCTGCGCTTCGAGGGGCGCAACAAGACCGCCACGACGCACGACGACCTGACGCTGACCCCCACCGGCACCGGCGGCACGCGCATCCGGTACCGGGCCGACTTCGACTTCGGCAGGCTGCTCAACCTGGTCGCCCCGCTGGTGCTCGGGCGCAAGCTGGACGCCCTGGCCGACGAGACCGTGGAGCAGATGACGCGGGTGCTGGAGGAGAAGGTGCCGGCGGCCTGATCCTCAGAACACGTTGAGCGGCCGGTACTGCACCGAGATCCGTGGGCCGGCCGCCGCAGCCTTGGGCACCGCGTGCTCCCAGGTGCGCTGGCAGGAGCCGCCCATGACGACGAGGTCGCCGTGGCCCGTCTCCACGCTCACCGGGTCGCTGCCGCCGTTGCGGGGGCGCAGGACGAGGCGGCGCGGGTCGCCCACGGAGACGATCGCGACCATCGTGTCCTGCGTGGAGCCCCGGCCGATCGTGTCGCCGTGCCAGGCGACGCTGTCGCGCCCGTCCCGGTAGTAGCAGCAGCCCGCCGTGCGGAAGTCCTCCCCCAGCTCGTCGCGGTAGTGCGCACTGAGCGCCTCGCGGGCGTCGGTGAGCACGTCGTGCGGGAGGTCCTCGCCGATCATGTAGGTGTGCAGCAGCCGCGGCACGTCGACGACACGGTCGTACATCTGGCGCCGCTCGGCCCGCCACGGCACCCGCTCGACGAGGGCGGCGAACACCGCGTCCGGCTCGGGCAGCCACGAGCGCCGCACGTCGATCCAGGCGCCCTGGCCGAGCACGGTGCGCTCCGCGCCGGCCAGGGCGGCGACCATGGCCTCCACCCCGGTCTCGGAGCCGGCGAAGAGGGTGCTCTGGAAGTCCATGGGCCGACGATAGCCCACGGATCGAAACTGTGTTCGACGCTCACGCCCGCGCGTCGGGGGACCAGCAGGGCCCCTCTCACACCCGCGGGGGTGGAACACGCGCGGCGCCGACGCGGCTGGATGGAGTCATGAGCAGCACCGAGAACCCGACAGACGCCCGCGCGAGCATCGGCCTCACCGGCCTGGCCGTCATGGGCAGCAACCTCGCCCGCAACATCGCCCGCCACGGCTACACCATCGCCGTGCACAACCGCACCACGAGCAGGATGACCGACATGGTCGAGGCCTACGCCGACGAGGCCCGCGAGGCCGGCGGCGAGCTCGTCGGCCGCGAGTCGCTGGAGGACTTCGTCGCCGCGATCGAGCGGCCCCGCACCGTGGTCGTCATGGTGAAGGCCGGCGGCCCCACCGACGCCGTCATCGACGAGCTGGCGCCGCTGCTGGAGGAGGGCGACATCGTCGTCGACGCGGGCAACGCGCACGTCGACGACACGATGCGGCGCCAGGCGGCCCTGAAGGAGCAGGGCCTGCACTTCGTCGGGATGGGCGTCTCCGGCGGCGAGGAGGGCGCGCTCAACGGCCCCTCGATCATGGTCGGCGGCTCCGAGCACGCCTACGAGAACCTCGGCCCGATCGTGGAGAAGATCGCCGCGCAGGTCGACGGCACGCCGTGCGCCACGCACGTGGGCCCCGACGGCGCCGGGCACTTCGTGAAGATGGTGCACAACGGCATCGAGTACGCCGACATGCAGCTCATCGCCGAGTCCTACGACCTGCTGCGGGCCCTCACCGACCGCACCCCGGCGCAGCTCGCCGAGGTCTTCAGCGACTGGAACGGGGGCGACCTGGAGTCGTTCCTGATCGAGATGACCGCCGACGTCCTGGCCCACACCGACCAGGCCACCGGCACGGCCTTCGTCGACGTCGTGGAGGACGCGGCGGAGCAGAAGGGCACCGGCCGCTGGACCGTGCAGACCGCGCTCGACCTCGGCGTGCCCGTGACCGGCATCGCCGAGGCGACCTTCGCCCGCTCGCTGTCGGGCCACACCGACCAGCGCGCCGCCGCGCGGGAGCGCTTCGGCAGCGCCGTGCACGACGTGGAGGTCGACGTCGAGCAGTTCACCGACGACGTCCGCTCGGCCCTGTTCGCCTCCAAGGTCGTGGCGTACGCGCAGGGCTTCGACCAGATCCTCGCCGCCTCCGCGGAGAACGACTGGGACGTCGACCCCGGCACGATCGCCACGATCTGGCGGGGTGGCTGCATCATCCGTGCCCAGTTCCTCGACCGCATCCGCGAGGCGTACGAGGCCGAGCCGGGACTGAAGAGCCTGCTCCTGGCCCCCTACTTCGCGGACGCGGTGGAGGCCGGCGCGGCCGCGTGGCGGCGCGTGGTCGCGACGGCCGCGACCGCCGGCGTCCCCGTGCCCGCGTTCTCCTCCTCGCTCTCCTACTTCGACGCCCTGCGCCGCGACCGCCTGCCGGCGGCGCTGATCCAGGGGCTGCGCGACGACTTCGGCGCCCACACCTACCGCCGCGTCGACAAGGAGGGCTCCTTCCACACGCTCTGGGCGGGCGACCGCTCCGAGGTCGAGGCCTGACCCGGCCCACGGGCACCAGCACCGGCCCGGGCCGTTCGACCCGCCGCCGTCCCACCCCCGCACCCACCCGGTGCGGGGGTGGCTTTTTCCCGCACGGAGGCGTTCCATGGTGACGACGGTCACAGTCTCGACAGCACTGCGGAGGACGCCATGGCCGATCTCCACCACCACCCCGCCAACCCGTTCGGTCGCACCGACGCGGGCACCGACGACCCGCCCCGCTACCGCCCCGGGCAGCACGGCACGCAGGCCGTGCCGCACGTGCGCGGCGAGCACCCGGCCGGCCCCACCACCGAGCCCACCCGCGGGTTCTCGACCGGCCCGGGCACCTGGCACGGCGAGCTCCCGCACGACCGCTCGCTGCTCCTGGACGACGGCCGCGGGCCGGGCGCGGGGGTCGTGATCCTCCTGCTCCTGCTGCTCGCCGCGGGGGTCGCCGGCACCGCGATCGCCCTGCTGGTCCTGGGGTGAGCCGCCGGGGGCACCGGCCCTACCGCCAGGTCCGATAACCGATTGCGCCGCAGGGGCGCTCGGGAGCGACGATGTGCCCATGACCGCTCCCCGGACGGGCAACGACGCCCGCCCCCGCCTGATCGACTTCTGGCACGACCTCCCGCGCGAGGGCAAGCTCCTGCTCTCGATCGTGGTGATCCAGTTCCTCGGCACCGGCCTGGTGCTGCCGTTCCACATCGTCTACCTCGCCGAGGTGCGCGACTTCGGCTACGCCAACGCCGGTCTGCTGATCGCCCTCCAGCCCCTGGTCGGGCTGGTCGCGGCCGGCCCCGGCGGGTCGCTGATCGACCGCCTCGGCCCGCGCACGGTGATGGCCACCGCCCTGGGCTGCCTCGTGGTCGGCGGCGTCGTCATCGCCTCGGCCAGCACCCTGCCGGTGGCCGCGCTGGGCCTGGGCCTCAACGGGCTGGCGTTCGGCATCGAGTGGCCGGCGGCGCAGTCGCTGGTCGCGTCCGTGGTGCCCTCGCGCATCCGGCACCGCTACTTCGGCATCAACTTCGCGCTGCTGAACCTGGGCATCGGCCTGGGCGGGATCGTCGGCGGCCTGTTCGTCGACGTCGAGCGGGTCATCACCTTCCAGGTCATCTACCTCGCCGACGCGGTCTCCTACCTGCCGGCGATCGTGCTGCTGCTCGGGCCGCTGCGCCACGTCGGCGGGCGGGTCGTGGCCGCCACCGCGGACGACGGCACCCCGGCCGCCCGGGTGGGCTACCTCGACGTCCTGCGCCGGCCGGGCGTGGCCTCGGTGATGGCGCTCGGCTTCCTGGCCTCCTTCGTCGGCTACTCCCAGCTCAACGCGGGCATGCAGGCCTTCGCCCGCGAGGTCGGCGAGGTGTCCACGCGCGGCCTCGGCCTCGCCTTCGCGGCCAACACCGCCGTCATCGTGCTGCTCCAGCTGGTGGTGCTCCAGCGGATCGAGGGACGCCGGCGGACCCGCGTCATCGCGGTCATGGGCGTGGTGTGGGCCGCCTCGTGGCTGCTGCTCGGCGCCACCGGGCTGGTGCCGGGCACCGCCGCGGCCACGGTCCTGCTGGCCGCTTGTGCGTCCGTCTTCGCCCTTGGCGAGACCCTCATGCAGCCGACGTTGCCGGCCCTGGTCAACGACCTGGCCACCGACGACACCCGCGGCAAGTTCAACGCGCTGAGCTCGATCTCCTTCCAGTCCGCGGCCATCATCAGCCCGCCGATCGCCGGCTTCCTCGTCGGCCACGGGCTCGGCACCGCCTACGTCGCGGTGCTCGTGGTGGGCTCGCTGGCGCTCGGCCTGGCGGCCGTCGGCCACCTGGAGAAGCGCATCGACCCGCGGGTCAACGGGATCGTCGCGGACGAGCCGACGCCCGCCCCCGGGGACGCCGACGCGGCCCCGACGCTGCCGGCCTCCGGGATCGTCTGAGGGGCCGGTCCAGACCGGTCCGAAAGGTGTCCGGTTGCTCCTGCTGACCTGCGTGGACGACTGTTCCCGCAGGTCCTCGGCGACCCCTCACCCGTTGGAGGGGGACCGGAGGGCCTACGGTTGACCGGCTCGTCAGCAACCCGAAAGGCCCCTGTGGAAGCACTGAGCAGCTGGTTCACCTACGTCTCGGCCAACATCGACTACATCTGGGAATCGACGCTCGCGCACGCGCGCATCAGCCTGATCGCGGTAGCCCTGGCGACCGTCTTCTCGATCACGCTCGGCGTGATCGTCCAGCGCCGACCTCTGGCCAGGACGATCGTGCTGACCGCGGCCGGCATCCTGCTGACGATCCCCTCGCTCGCCCTGTTCGCCCTGTTCATCCCGGTCTTCGGGATCGGCAACACACCGGCGATCGCGGCCCTGTACCTCTACGCGATCCTGCCCATCCTCCGGAACACGGTCACGGGTCTGGACTCGGTCAGCCCCGCTGTCGTCGAGTCCGCCCGGGGCATGGGGCTGAGCACGTGGCAGCAGCTGGTGAAGGTCCGGCTGCCCCTGGCCTGGCCGGTGATCATGACCGGCATCCGCGTCGCGACCCTGCTGACCGTGGGCATCACGGCCATCGCCGTCCTGGTCGGCGGTGACGGGCTGGGCACGTACGTGCAGTCCGCGCTGACCCGCAACGGCCTGCCGAACGCGACGGAGCAGCTGTACGTCGGCGTGGTCTTCACCGTCGCGCTCGGCCTCGTCCTCGACCTCGTCCTCGCAGTGGTCCAGCGGTTCACCACCGCCAAGGGCCTGCGCCTCTGACACCCCACCCCGACCAAGGAGCGACCTGATGAACGCACAGGCCAAGATCCACCTGGACCGGGTGGTGAAGAAGTACCCCGGCAGCAAGGTCCCCGCCGTCGAGGAGCTGACGCTGGACATCCCCGAGGGCGAGATCCTCGTCCTCGTCGGCCCGTCCGGCTGCGGCAAGTCCACGACGCTGCGCCTGATCAACCGCATGATCGAGCCCAGCGGCGGCCGCATCCTGCTCGACGGGGAGGACGTCACCAAGGCGAACCCCGACAAGCTGCGTCGCCGCATCGGCTACGTCATCCAGCAGGTCGGGCTCTTCCCGCACCACACGATCGCGGACAACATCGCGACGATCCCGAAGATGCTGAAGTGGGACAAGAAGCGGATCACCGAGCGGGTCGACTACCTGCTCGACACCGTGGGCCTCCCGCCGGAGCAGTACCGCGACCGCTACCCCCGCGAGCTGTCGGGCGGCCAGGCGCAGCGCGTCGGCGTCGCCCGCGCGCTCGGTGCCGACCCCGACATCATGCTGATGGACGAGCCGTTCGGCGCGATCGACCCCATCACCCGCGAGCGTCTCCAGAACGAGTTCCTGCGCCTGCAGGAGGAGATGCACAAGACCATCGTCTTCGTCACCCACGACATCGACGAGGCGATCAAGATGGGCGACCGGATCGCGATCCTGGGCGAGCGCAGCACCATCCGCCAGTACGACACCCCCGAGCGCATCCTCGCCTACCCGGTCGACGACTTCGTCAACGACTTCATCGGCAACGGCTCGACCATCAAGGGCCTGAACTTCCTGCAGGTCTCCTCCCTGCGCCTCTCGGACTACCCGGCCCTGCGCGAGTCGGAGTCCGCCGCCGCGGGCCTGAACCTGCTGCAGGAGAAGGGTCGCGACTGGCTCGTCGTCCTGGACGGCGAGGGTCGCCCCGTCCGCTGGGCCAGCCAGGAGCAGCTGGGCCAGGCCGGCACCGGCGACATGCGTGGCGTGGGCGTCGAGGTGGGCGACCACCTCAAGGACGAGAACACGCTGTTCGAGGCGCTCGAGCTCATGGTGCAGTCGGCTGCCGGCCGCACCTGCGTCGTGGACGACGCGGGCCAGTTCCAGGGCATCGTGGACATGGGCCACCTCAACAAGGCCATCCGCACGGCCCAGAGCGAGGCCCGTCGCCACTACGAGGAGCTGGAGGCGAACGCATGAGCCAGAGCGCACTCGCGCTGGGCAACACCTCGCGTCCGAAGAAGACCATCGACGGGTCACGCGGCGCCTACCTGATCGACCGCTACGGGCTGGTCGTCGCACCGTTCCTCATCGCTGCGCTCGCGCTCGTCCTGTTCCTGTACTACCAGAGCCTCGACGTGCCCAACGCGGTCACGCAGGTGCGCACGTCGCTGGACCCGGAGGAGCTGCGGGCCGAGACGCTGCGGCACATCGAGATCTCGTTCCTGGCGACGCTCCTGGTGCTCGTCGTCGCGATCCCGGCCGGCGTGCTCCTGACCCGGCCGCGGTTCCGGCGGCTCGCGCCGTTCGTCCTCGGCATCGCCAACGCGGGGCAGGCGCTCCCGGCCTACGGCCTGATCGTGATCGGGCTGACCATCTCCGGGCAGGGCGTGTTCTCCGTCGTCTGGACGCTCGCGCTGTTCGCCCTGCTGCCCGTGCTGCGCAACACCATGGTCGGGCTCCAGGCGGTCGACAAGAACGTGGTCGAGGCCGGCCGCGGCATGGGCATGACGAAGATGGCGATCCTGTTCAAGATCGAGCTTCCCCTGTCCATCCCGGTGATCCTGGCCGGCGTGCGCACCACCATCGTCATCACGATCGGCATGGCCGCGCTCGCCTTCCTCATCGGCGGTGGCGGCCTGGGCATCACCATCAGCACCGGGCTGAAGCTGGCGCAGGACTCCGTCCTGATCGTCGGCGCCGTGCTCGTCGCGATCGTCGCGCTGACCTTCGACTGGATCGCCGCCTGCGCGGAGCGTCTGCTCAAGCCCAAGGGCCTCTGAGAGGCCTCTACGGCCACCGAGAGCCGCCGCCCCCACCCGGGGCGGCGGCTCTCGTCGTTCCGGACGACGTGGGCCCTCGGACTCGCGACGGGACGTCGTCCCTCCTCGACCAGCGGGGTGGGTGCCGCCCGTCCTCGACAGCGGTGGCGAGGCCAGGCTCCGGATGCAGCGACGCCGCCGACCCCCGCAGGGGCCGACGGCGTCGGAGCGGTGAGGCTCGGCGTCAGAGGATGCCGATCTCCTCGAGGTAGGACTCGGCCACGGCCTCGGCCGGGGTGCCGTTGTTGTCGACCTCGCCGTTGAGCTCGGCCATCTTCTCGTTGTCGAGCGGCTCGAGGATCGTGTCGGCGATCTCGTCGTAGGTCTCGGCGTTGGCCTCGTACAGGTCGTCGCTCATGGTGAAGGAGACGTTGTAGAGGATCATGACGCCCGGGTCGTCGACCAGCTCGAGGTTGAGCGAGTTGATGCGGCCGTCGGTGGTGAAGACCTCGCCGAAGTCGCAGTTGCCGTCAGCGGTCTCGGTGTAGATGAGGCCGGTGTCGAGGATCTGCTGCTGGCTCTTGGGCACGGTGTAGCCGGTGGCGTCCTCGAAGAGCACCAGGCCGTCGGGGCGGCTGGGGAACTCGGTCTCCATGCAGACGGTGGCGTCGGGGTTGGCCTCGAGGTAGTCGGCCAAGCCCTGGAAGTCGAAGCCGCCCTCGGCCTCGGCCAGGTCACCGTTGGCGGCGAAGCCGTAGGTGTCGTTGAACGGGGAGAGCCCGACCCACTTGATCCCGTTGTCGGCCAGGTCCTGCTCGGCGGTGACGTCGTAGAGCTCCTGCGGGTCCTGGCTGGGGTCCTCGTTGCCGAGGTGGACCGTCCAGCCGGTGCCGTTGTACTCGGGGTAGACGTCGATGTCGCCCGCGAGGAGGGCGTCGCGGTTGACGCTCGTGCCGCCCAGGTTGACCTGGTTGGTGACGTCGGCGCCGTACGCCTCGAGCGCCTGCGAGAACATCTCGCCGAGCAGGATGTTCTCGGTGAAGTCCTTCGAGCCGACGGTGACGGACACACCGGACAGGGCCTCGCCGTCGGCGGAGCCGCTGCCGGAGTCGCTGCCGCAGCCGGCGGCGACGAGGGCGAGGGCGGCGAGGCCGGCGGTGGCGCCGAGCAGCTTCTTCTGGTTGCGCATTCGGTATTTCCTTCAGTCGCGTGCAGGTCTGCCCGCGGAACACCGGTCCCCGAGAGACTGACCAGGACGAAGAAGAGCGACACCGCACACAGCACGAGAAACACACCGCAACAGCGCCACGGTCTCAGCGAATGTCGTGCCGACGCCGGTCATGCCTGGGTTCCGTGAGCACCGCTACGCTACCCGGCTTAACTCAGCCTGAGAGGGTGATGGAGGGCCCCCGGCATAACGATGCCGCAAAGATCCACCAGCCCGGACGCGGACGCCGGGCGACCGCGACGTGCCCTCCGGGCCCGAGGTGGCGCCGCGCGGGTCCTCCCGTCCTGCCCCTGCGGGCGGACGGAACGGGACCCGTCCGCGCGAGCACCTGGCCGGCCCCTCGGCAACCAACCTGGTGCGTGTCTCGCCCGGATCCCCCGTCGGCGCGGCCAGTCTGCCCGGTCGCCGTCGGGCTGTCACGACGACGGCGAGGTTTCACCCGCAGGGGTTGCTCACCCGTCCAGACGGGCCCGCAGGAAGCGCACCGTGCGCGCCATCGAGTCCGTGAACTGCGGACCGAACGCGTGCTCCTCCCCCGCGTACTCCACCAGACGGCTGCGGACCCCGGCCCGCTCCAGCAGCCGCTGGGTGGTGCGCGACCAGCCGATCGGGCAGACGTCGTCGCTGGTGCCGTGGTGGATGAGCACCGGTACCTCGATCCGGTCGAAGTAGGTGCGGGGCGAGAGCTGCCGGTAGGCCCGCGGCTCCTGCGCGGGCGTGCCGCCGACGGCCTGCGCCAGGGCGGCGGCGAAGTCGGGGCGCTCGGGCACCGTCCAGCGGGCGAGGTTGTCGGTGAGGTCGGAGCTGACCGGGGCGAAGACGACGGCGGCGTCGACCAGGTCCGGGTCCGCCACGATGGCGTTGTACGTGACGCCCCCGCCGGCCGAGCGCCCGAGGAAGGCGGTGCGGTCCTCGTCCACGACCGCCATCTTCTTCACCTCCTGCACGGCACCGATGGCGTCCCGCGTCCAGGCCAGGCGGCTCTCCCAGCCCACCTTGCCCACCGGGTCGGAGCCGGCGTAGCCGCCGTAGTCGGTGTGCAGCACCACGAAGCCCCGGGCGGCCAGGTACTCCTGCTCCCGGCTCAGCCCCTGCCCCAGGCTGTAGTACGAGGGCTCGATGTAGCCGTGGTTGAGGACGACGGCCGGGAACGGCCCACGCCCGCGGGGCACCAGCAGCTCGCCGGAGACCGTCCGGTCCTCGACCCGGTAGGTCACCGCCCACGAGCGCCACGTGTCGGTGGAGGCCAGCGGCTGGGTGCGGTTCAGCCGCCCCGAGCGCACCCCGTCGCGCATGAGCGCCGGCAGGGACACCTTCCGCTCCACCCGGGGCAGGTCCTCGGCGGCCACGGTCTCGTCGGCGCTGGCCGACCCGGACGCCGACCCGCCGGCCGTCCCCGACTCCGAGGGGCTCGCTGCCTGCGACGGCGACCCCGACGATCCCGGCGACTCGGACGGGGCGGGCGCGCTGCTGCTCGCGGGCGCGGCCGCGCCGCCGGCGTCCTCCTCGGCGCCGCTCGTGCAGGCGGTGAGGACGAGCGCGAGCGCCGCCAGCGCGGCGGCGAGCGGTGTGCGGGTCATGCGGGCTCCTGACCGTGTCCCGGGGGCGGGTGCTGCGTCGGTGCTGCGTGCGGGCAGCGTGGGGGCTGCTCGGTGGGGCCAGCCTGCCGGGTCGGGCAAGGCGTCCGCTCGCCGTGAGGGGTGAGCGGACGTCCCACGCCGCGCGGCAGGCTGGTGGGCGTGAGCACCCCCGAGCCCAAGACCTGCGCGACCTGTGGCCGCACGATCGAGTGGCGCAAGAAGTGGGAGCGCAGCTGGGACGACGTGCGCTACTGCTCCACCGCCTGCCGCCGGCACAAGCCCGGGCCCACGGACGAGGCGCTCGAGCGGAGCATCACCGACCTGCTCGCCTCGCGCGCGGCCTCGTCGACGATCTGCCCCTCGGAGGCGGCGCGGGCGGTCGGCGGGGAGGACTGGCGCGACCTCATGGAGCCGGCGCGGCGTGCGGCGCGGCGGCTGGTGGCGGCCGGACAGGTGGAGATCACCCAGGGCGGACGGGTCGTGGACCCCTCCACGGCCAAGGGCCCGATCCGGGTGCGCCGGGCCCGCTGAGACCGGCCTGCCAGGCTGGGGCCGCCGGCGGGTCAGACGAGCCCGGCGGCCGTCTCCAGGAACGGGCGGCCGACCGTGCGCGCGCCGAACCCGCTGACGTAGAGGCCGGTCGAGACGCGCTCGAGGTAGGCCCAGTCCCAGATGCGGCGCGCGTCCAGCCCGGTCGCGGTCGCGAGCAGCCCGCACCAGCCGCGCAGCCGGGCGCGCGCGTCGGCGCCCCGCAGGTGCGAGGACCAGTCGCGCACCGCGACACCGAGGTCGTAGGCGGGGTCGCAGGCGAACCCGTCGGGGTCGACGAAGGCCCAGCCGGTGCCGCGTCCGTCCCGGGTGCGGAGCAGGTTGGAGGAGTGGGCGTCGCCGTGCACGGTGACGGTCGCACCGGCCCAGCCGGCCAGCCGCTCGGCCGCCGCGAGCGCCTCGCGCAGGGCCGCGGGATCGGTGGCGCCGCCGAGCCGTGCGTCGGTCTCGCGCACCGAGCGAGCCAGCGACAGCGCCTTGTCCTCACGCGGCCCCGCCGGTGGCGGCGGTACCTGCCACGCCTCGCGCAGGGTGCGGGCGAGCACGGTGAGCCGGTCCTCCACGGAGCCGCCGGTGGCGTCCAGGGACGGGCCGAGCCGCTCCAGCAGCAGCGCGTCGGCCCCGTCCGCCAGACCCAGGTCGGACGCCGGCACGTGCGCGTGCAGCCGCGCGTACCCGCGTCCGTCCGCCGCACGCAGCACCCTGACCTCGTCGACCGCTCCGCCCTCGTCGACCTCTCCGCCGTCGCGCCCCTCCCCGAGCCCCGGTTCGGGCAGCCGCACCTTCAGCACCCGTTCCTGCCCGGCCCGGGTCGTGGCGGCCAGCACGTACGAGGCCGAGCCGCCGGGCAGTGGCCGGCCCCAGGCGAGCTCCCAGCGATCGGCGAGCGCGTCGAGGACGCCGGGCAGGGCCGCGTGCCACGCGGCGCCGGCCTCCCCCAGGTCGGCCACCCGGGCGCGCGTGAGCGGCTGGAGCCGTGGGGGTGCGCTCACCGCGGCGGCCCGTCGTCGTCCGCACCCGTGGCCAGGTCCCCGCACTCGACCAGCACCGGCGGGTGCGCCCGCAGGTAGGGCCGTGCGCCGGCGTCCCCCGTCGCGACGTCCAGGACGCCGGCCCAGTGCTCGCGCCCGAGCAGCACGGGGTGGCCCGGGGTGCCGAGGAAGCTGGCCCGGGCCAGCGAGCCGGGGCCGCTGCACCGCAGCACGACGCGCGCGGCGACCTCGGCCCGCAGGTCGGGCAGGTCGACCAGGGTCACGAGGGCGGCCGCGACGTCGGTGCCCGCGAGCGCCTCGAGCCCGGCGCGCAGCGAGGCGGACTGGCCCTGCGCCCAGTCCTGGGCCACGACGACCCGCACGGCGTCGTCCGACTCGAGCAGGTCCGCGGCCTCGGGCGCGGCACCCAGCACCACCGTCACCGGGTCGCAGCCCGCGTCCCGCAGCAGGGCCACGGCACGGCTCAGCCACGGACCGCCCTCGTCGGCGGCCAGCGCCTTGGGCCCACCGCGACGGGTGCCGGCGCCGGCGGCGAGGACCAGGCCGGCCACGCGGGCGGCCGGTGCCGCGGCGCTCACGCCGTCGTCCCGAACGCCCGCTCGTACAGGCGCAGGCGCGCGGGGGTCTCCTCCCCGGAGAAGCCGCAGACCATCACCTGGGAGCCCGAGGCGGCCACCAGCACGTCCTCGCCGACCTCCAGGGCCAGGCCGTCGAGCAGGAGGTCGACGTCGTCGAGCACGTCGAGCCGCAGGGTGCCGGCCTCCTCGCCGGCCCAGGTGCGGTCGGTGACGACCGTGACGCTGCCATCACCGGCGTCGGTCACCGTGCCCGACCAGGCGCCGTCGGCGAGCCGCAGCCGGGCCGCCGTCGGCACGGCGCAGCGGCCGCTGGCCGAGGCCGCGGTCAAGGTCAGGACGGGGTACGCGGCCTCGTCCTGGCTCTCGCTGCCGTCCTCGCCCTCGTCGGTGCCGGAGGAAGGGCTGCCGGACGGGCTGGTGGACGGGCTGGTGGACGGGCTGGCCGAGGGGGCCGGCTCCGCCGTCGGGGTGCCCTGCGAGGCGCACCCGGAGGCGAGCACCAGCGCGCACAGGCCGGCGAGCAGGAGGGGTCGGGGGCGGTGCACCCGGCCAGTCTCACACGGGCCCCGTGACCGGCCCGGACGTGCCGCACGGCCCCGGTCCACTGAAGGGACCGGGGCCGTGCGGGTGGTGCAGGTGCTACGAGGCAGGACTCAGAAGTCCATGCCGCCCATGCCACCGTCGCCGCCCGGCATGGGGGCGGCCTTCTCCGGCTTGTCGGCGACGACAGCCTCGGTGGTGAGGAAGAGCGCCGCGATGGAGGCGGCGTTCTGCAGGGCGCTGCGGGTCACCTTGGCGGGGTCGATGATGCCGGTGGCCAGCATCTCGACGTACTCGCCGGTGGCCGCGTTGAGGCCCTGGCCGGAGGGGAGGTTGCGCACCTTCTCCGACACGACGCCACCCTCGAGACCGGCGTTGATCGCGATCTGCTTGAGCGGGGCCTCGATGGCGACCTTGACGATGTTCGCGCCGGTGGCCTCGTCACCCGTGAGGTCCAGCTTCTCGAACGCGTTGGCGCCGGCCTGGACGAGGGCGACGCCACCGCCGGCGACGATGCCCTCCTCGACGGCAGCCTTCGCGTTGCGCACGGCGTCCTCGATGCGGTGCTTGCGCTCCTTGAGCTCGACCTCGGTGGCCGCGCCGACCTTGATGACGGCCACGCCGCCGGCGAGCTTGGCGAGGCGCTCCTGGAGCTTCTCGCGGTCGTAGTCGGAGTCGCTGTTCTCGATCTCGGCGCGGATCTGGTTGACCCGACCCTCGATCTGACCGGCGTCGCCGGAGCCCTCGACGATGGTGGTCTCGTCCTTGGTGATGACGACCTTGCGCGCGGTGCCGAGCAGCTCCATGCCGGCCGACTCGAGCTTGAGGCCGACCTCCTCGGAGATGACCTGGCCGCCGGTCAGGATCGCGATGTCCTGCAGCATGGCCTTGCGGCGGTCACCGAAGCCCGGGGCCTTGACGGCGACGGACTTGAAGGTGCCGCGGATCTTGTTGACGACCAGCGTGGACAGGGCCTCGCCGTCGACGTCCTCGGAGATGATCAGCAGCGGCTTGCCGGACTGCATGACCTTCTCGAGGATGGGGAGCAGGTCCTTGACGGAGCTGATCTTCTGGTTCGCGATGAGGATGTAAGGGTCGTCGAGGACGGCCTCCATGCGCTCCATGTCGGTCGCGAAGTAGGCGGAGATGTAGCCCTTGTCGAACCGCATGCCCTCGGTGAGCTCGAGGTCGATGCCGAAGGTGTTCGACTCCTCGACCGTGATCACGCCCTCCTTGCCGACCTTGTCCATCGCCTCGGCGATGGCGTCGCCGACGGTGGTGTCGCCACCGGCGGAGATGGTCGCGGTGGCCGCGATCTGCTCACGGGTCTCGATGTCGGTGGCCATGCCGAGCAGCTGCTCGGACACGGAGGCGACAGCCGCCTCGATGCCACGCTTGAGGCCCATCGGGTTCGCACCGGCGGCCACGTTGCGCAGGCCCTCGCGGACCATGGCCTGGGCCAGCACGGTGGCGGTGGTGGTGCCGTCGCCAGCGACGTCGTCCGTCTTCTTGGCGACCTCCTTGACGAGCTCGGCACCGATCTTCTCGTAGGGGTCCTCGAGCTCGATCTCCTTGGCGATGGACACACCATCGTTGGTGATCGTGGGGGCGCCCCACTTCTTCTCGAGCACGACGTTGCGGCCCTTGGGACCGAGGGTCACCTTCACCGCGTCAGCGAGCGTGTTCATGCCACGCTCGAGACCGCGGCGGGCCTCCTCGTCGAATGCAATCAGCTTCGGCATAACTCCTGCGATCCTTCGCATCTGAAGAGTCGGTGGACGAGCCGTGGCGCTGCCCGCGACGGACGACCGCTGCGGCCCGCCGGACCATTCCCGACGGCGCTGCGGCCTCAGCTCCCCGGCTCGGGGGTACTGTCACTCTCACAGAGAGAGTGCCAGCGTCATGTTTAGCACTCGACCCCCTCGAGTGCAAACGTCCTTGCCCTCTCCCCGCCGCGCTCCCGCCCCGCTCCCGCCCCGCTCCCGCCCCGCTCCCAGGGCCGGCGTCGGAGCCTCCGGCTAGCGTGCCTCGGGTGGACGAGCACCCCCTGAGCGACACCGCCGACCTCTGGGACGCCGAGGCCGACGCCTTCGACGAGCCCGCCGACCACGGCCTGCGCGACCCGACGGTCCGCGCCGCCTGGCGCGACCTGCTGCTGGGCCTCGTGCCACCGCCGCCGGGCCGGGTCGCCGACCTGGGCTGCGGCACGGCCACCCTCACCGACCTGCTGGCCCAGGCGGGGTTCGAGGTCGACGGCGTGGACGTCTCCCCGCGGATGGTCGCGCTGGCGCAGGCCAAGACCGCGCAGCACCGGGGCGTCACGATCACCCGCGGCGACGCAGCCCGGCCGCCGCTGGCCGACGGCACCTACGACGTGGTGCTGTGCCGGCACGTGCTGTGGGCGCTGCCGGAGCCGGTCGAGGTCCTGCGGCGCTGGGGCGGGCTGCTCCGGCCGGGCGGCCGGCTGGTGCTCGTCGAGGGACGCTGGGGCAACGGCGCCGGCCTGGCCGCGGAGGAGACGCAGGCGCTGCTGCGCGACGCGGGGCGCCGGCCCCGCCTCGTCCGCCTGCCCGAGGCGGTCTACTGGGGTCGGGAGATCAGCGACGACCGGTACGTGGTCGTCGGCTGAGGCTCAGCGACCGCCCCTGGGAGCCGCGTGGCCGAACGGCACGTCCTCGCGCTCGCCGAGTGCTGCCAGCAGCGAGGGCAGCATCGCCTCGGCCGTGCGCTTGTAGCCCAGCGGGCTGGGGTGGAAGCGGTCGAGGCTGAACATCTCGTCGGGGTTGGTGATGAAGAACGGCCCGACCACGTGCGCCAGGGAGACGGCGTGGGCGCCGGCGTGCAGCGCCGCGCGCTCCTGGGCCGCCGCCAGCTGGCGCGAGGCCCGCGAGCCCAGCGTCCGCAGCGGCTGCGGCACGGGGCGCAGCGCGCCCAGGTCGGGGCAGGTGCCGACGACCACGCCGGCGCCGAGCGCGCGCAGCCGGGTGACGGCGTCCTCGAGGTGGGCGGCGGAGTCCGCCACGGGCACCCGGTGGGTGACGTCGTTGCCGCCGACGACGATGACGGCCAGCTGCGGCCGGTAGTCGGGCGGGAGGGCGTCGAGCTGGGAGGCGAGCGCGCAGGACTCCGACCCGACGACCGCCGCCGTGCGCAGCCGCACCGCCCGGTGCAGCTGCTTGGCCAGGCCCTTGCTCAACCGCGCCCCCAGCGTCTCCTTGCGGACGTCGGCCCCCAGGCCGGCCGCGATGGAGTCGCCGAGCAGCAGCAGGTCCAAGGGGTCGCCGTAGCCGGCCTTCCACACCCGGTCGGCGTCGATCGCGTCCTCCCCCAGCGGCTTGCCGATGATCGCGCGGGCCTTCGCGGCCTGGGCGTGCAGGAGCTGGCGGAACGCGACCCCGAGAGCACCGCCGACGGCACCCACGGCCCCGGCGGCCACTCCCACGGCGATGAGACGACGACGCACGCCACCGGTCTACGCCGCGTCGCTGAACAACCGGTGAGCACCGGGTGGTCGGTGGAAGAAGGTCGTCCGTGCGTGTCGATCGACGGCCTCCCCGGGCGTCACCCGGGTGACAGACTCGCGCCACACGGGCCGAGCACGAGCACGAGGAGCAGCCATGACCACGACCGAGTACGCCGTCCTGCTGACCGCCGACGAGTCGGCCTGGGAGACCGCGACCCCCGAGGAGCAGGCGGCGACCTTCGAGGTCCACTCCGCCTTCGCCGCCGCGCTGGAGGCGCGTGGCCACACCATCACCGGTGGCATGGAGCTGCACCCGGCCGCCACCGCCACGGTGCTCGCCCCCGACGGCGCCGGCGGCGTGCGCACCACCCAGGGCCCGTTCGCCGAGGCCGCCGAGCAGCTGGGCGGGCTGTACACGGTGGCGTCGGCCGACCTCGAGGACCTGCTGGAGGTCTGCCGCATGCTGGTGGCCACCGGCGCCACGATCGAGGTCCGCGCCGCGGTCGACCACGGCGGCCAGGCGTGAAGATCCTCGTCCTCCTGCACGAGGAGGACCCGGACGCCTGGCTGCGCGCCTCCGCGCAGGAGCGGCAGGCCGCCTTCGACCGGCACCGTGCGTTCGACGCCGCCGTGGAGGAGCGCGGGACGCTGCTCGCCGGCGCGGCCCTGGAGGAGACCGGACGCGCCCGGGTGCTGCACCCGGGGGCCGACGGCGCCCGGACGGTGACCGACGGGCCGTTCGCCGAGAGCACCGAGCAGCTGACCGGGATGTACCTGGTGGACCTGCCCAGCGTGGAGGTCGCCCTGGAGCTGGTGGCGCTGCTGCCGACCGGCTACCGCGTCGAGGTGCGCGGCTCGGTGCCGCTGGAGGACTACTGAGCCCCGACGAGCGCCTGGCCGCGGCGGTGCGGGAGGACTGGGGCCGGCTGCTCGCGCTGCTGGTCGCCCAGTACCGACGGCTCGACCTCGCCGAGGACGGGCTGGCGGACGCCGTGGAGGCGGCCGCCCGCACCTGGCCGGCCGACGGCGCCCCGGACAACCCGCCGGCGTGGCTGCTCACCGCGGCGCGCCGGCGGGTGCTGGACCGGCTGCGCGCCGAGGCGGTGCGCGCCCGGCACCAGCCGCTGCTCGAGGTCGAGGCCTCCCTCGTGGACGCGGTCGACCGGCTCGACCCCGCCGACCTGGTGGGCGACGACGCGCTGCCGGACGAGCGGCTCCGCCTCGTCCTGCTCTGCGCGCACCCGTCGCTGGCCCCCGAGCACGCCGCGGCGCTGACGCTGCGGATGGTGATGGGCGTGAGCACGGCCGAGGTCGCGCGGCTCTTCCTCGTGCCCGCCCCCACGATGGCCGCCCGGCTCACCCGTGCCCGCAAGCGGCTGGCCGGCGCCGGGTTCGCCGTGCCGGACGGCGACGCCCTGGCCGAGCGTGTCCTCCTGGTGGGCGAGGTCGCCTATCTCGCGTTCACCGCCGGGTACTCCCCCGGCACCGGCCCCGACGTGCTGCGCGCGGACGTCGCCGGGGAGGCGCTGCGGCTCGTGCGCGTGGTGCGGGGGCTGCTGCCGTCGTCCTGCCCGGAGGAGGTGCGCCACGAGGCCGACGCCCTCCTCGCGCTGCTGCTGCTCCAGCACTCCCGGCGCGGCGCCCGGGTCGACGAGGACGGCGGCCTCGTGCTCCTGCCCGACCAGGACCGCACCCGGTGGGACCACGCGGCGATCACCGAGGCGCTCGCCCTGCTGACCCCGCTGGCCACCGCGCCCGCGTCCCGGTGGCTGTGCGAGGCGCTGGTGGCGGCCGAGCACGCGATCGCGCCCACCTCCGCGGCCACCCGGTGGGACCGGGTCGTGGCCCGCTACGAGGAGCTGCTGGCGCTGGGCGAGAGCCCCGTCGTCCGCCTCAACCGGGCCGTGGCCCTCGCCGAGATGCACGGCCCGCACGCCGGCCTCGAGGCGCTGGCCGCGATCGACGCCGACAGGCTGCCCGGGCACCGCCTGCCCGGCGTCCGCGCGGAGCTGCTCGCCCGCGCCGGCCGCACCTCCGAGGCCCTGGCCGCCTTCGACGAGGCGATCGCGGCCTGCGAGAACGAGGCCGAGCTGGCCCACCTGCTGCGTCGTCGCGCCGAGACCTCCCGATGAGGCGTCTCCGCCACTAGTGCGCGACGAAGTGGTCCTGTTCTCGGCCGTCGGCGGTGCTTTTCGTCGCGCACTAGTGGGACGCACCGCGGGCCCCGACCCGAGGTGGGTGCGGGGCCCGCGGTGGCGGAGCGTGCGGGGCCGGGTCAGGCGATGCCGGTGCCCACGAAGGCCGAGTAGGAGGCCTTGATGGTGGCGGCGGGGCCGACCTGGTCGGAGACGGCGTCGAGCGTCTTGAGGCCCATGCCGGTGTTGATGATGACGGTCTCGGCCTCGGGGTCGAGCTGGCCGGTCTGCACGAGCTTGCGGGTGACGGCCACGGTGGTGCCGCCGGCGGTCTCGGTGAAGACGCCCTCGGAGCGGGCGAGCAGCAGGATGCCCTCGCGGACCTCGTCGTCGGTGACGTCCTCGACGGCGCCGCCGGTCTCCCGGGCGATGTCGAGCACGTAGATGCCGTCGGCGGGGTTGCCGATGGCGAGGCTCTTGGCGATGGTGTCCGGCTTGACCGGGCGGATCGCGTCGACGCCGGCCTTGTAGGCGGTGGAGACGGGCGAGCAGCCGTTGGCCTGGGCGCCGAAGATCTTGTACGGCTTCTCCTCGACGAGGCCGAGCTTGATCATCTCCTGGAAGGCCTTGTGCACCTTGGTCAGCTGCGAGCCGGAGGCGACGGGGATGACGACCTGGTCGGGCAGGCGCCAGCCGAGCTGCTCGGCGATCTCGTAGCCCAGCGTCTTGGAGCCCTCGGCGTAGAAGGGGCGCACGTTGACGTTGACGAACGCCCAGCCCTCCTCCTCGGCGGCGATCTCCTGCGCGAGCTTGTTGACGTCGTCGTAGTTGCCCTCGACGGCGACCAGCGAGTCGGTGTAGACGGCCGAGTTGACCTGCTTCGGCTTCTCCAGGTTGGAGGGGATGAAGACGACGGTCTTCATGCCGGCGCGGGCACCGGCGGCGGCCACGGCGTTGGCCAGGTTGCCGGTCGAGGGGCAGGCGAAGACCTTGGCGTCGAGCTCGCGGGCGGCCGAGAGGGCGCAGGCGACGACGCGATCCTTGAAGGAGTTCGTCGGGTTGGTGGAGTCGTCCTTCACCCAGAGCTTGGAGATGCCCAGTTCACGGCCGAGGTTGCCGGCCTCGAGCAGGCGGGTGAAGCCCGGCTCGGTGTTCGGGGACTCCTCGATGTCCGTGGGCACCGGGAGCAGCGCCTTGTAGCGCCAGATGTTGCGCGGGCCGCCCTCGATCTCCTCGCGGGTCACGGCCGGGAAGTCGTAGGCCACCTCGAGGGGGCCGAAACACTCCGGGCAGGCGTAGGAGGGGCCGAGCTCGACCTCGTGGCCGCACTCGCGGCACAGGAGGGAGCGCGCGTTGCCGAAGGCACCCTCGCGGACGCCGGGGGCGGTACCGGGGCCGGTGGACACCTCGGTCGTCGTCTCGATGGACTCGATCGTGGACGCAGCGCTCATGAGTACCTCCTCCTCATCTTCCCCGAGCACGTCTCTCGTGCCGGGCCGGAATTAGCACCTTTTCCGCGATCCGTTCCTGGCTGGCGTGCCAGGAGGCGGAGGTTCGCGGCGGTTGCCGGGACTTCAACGGGCCGTTCCCTCAGTCCCTCTCGATGAGAGCTGTGGCCACTGTACGTCCCGGAGTCTCGAATGGCGTACTCGAGTCCCAGGATGCGGTCGCGGCCACGTGTCTGATCGCCCCGTGGCGGGGCGACCTGAGCCGAACCCGGGCCGGGCCAGGCAAACCCAGGCGAACCGGGGCGGGCTCAGCGCTCGGCGGCGTCGTGCGCGAGCCGCGTGAGCAGGTCGACCACCCCGTCGGGGCCCTTCACGACGACGTCCGCCAGCTCGACGAGCGCCTGCTGCTCCGGCGAGGCGGAGGCGACCTTGAGCACCCGCAGCCCGTCCTCGGCCAGCACGTCGAGCTGCTTCATGGCCTCGACGTCACCCAGGTCGTCCCCGGCGAACAGGAAGCCACGCGCGCCGAGGCGCTGGGCGATCTCGGCCACGGCCATCCCCTTGTGCACCCCGGGGGCCCGGACCTCGACGACGTTGCGTCCCGGCTCCACGCCGAGGTCGTGCTCCTCGGCCAGCGCGGTCAGCGGGTCCAGCAACCGCTCGAAGGCGGCCTCGGGCTCGGCCAGGCGGCGGGTGTGCACCGCGACGGCCAGCCCCTTCTCCTCGACGAAGGCGCCGTCGGCGTCCTTCTCCTCGAGCAGGTCGGGCAGGGCGTCGACGAACTCGCGCAGGCCCTCCGGCGGCTCCGGGGTGTCGATCTCGCGGTGGCCGCCACGCCATCGCTCGTTGCCGTACTGCCCGAACAGGAACAGCTCGGTGCCGGCGGCGGCGAGCCGGTCGGCCAGCGCGTCGAGGTCGCCGAGGCCGATCACCTGCTCGGCGGGGCGGCCGGTGATGATCGCGACGCCCGCCACGTGGGGGGCGAGCGTCGCCAGGGCCTCGTGGGCGTCGGGATGGATGCCAGCGGAGGTGGGGTCGTCCACGATGGGCGCCAGCGTGCCGTCGAAGTCGAGGCCCACGACCGTGCCGTCCAGCACGGTCAGCAGGTCGCTCCAGCGACGCTCGGCGTCGGCGTTCGTGAACTCCATGTCGAACAGGGTCACACGAGCCGCGCTCGCGCGCGTCCCCTGATCGGCAGATGGGCCGCGACCCCCGCTCCCCCGCGGCGTGGCGTGTGGGCGGGGTCTCACCGCCCGGCCGGGCTCAGTCCAGCTCGCCGGTGAGGATGACGGTGAGGCGGTCCATCTTCATCGGGTCCGAGGCGGTGACGACCCGGTCGATGCCCAGGTCGCGCGCCAGCAGCTTCGCCTCCCGCTGGAGCCGCGCCGGGTAGTACACGGTGTTGGCCGGGATGGTGCCGTACCAGTTGTCGGCCCCGACGACGTTCCAGCCGACGTCGGTGGCCGAGGTGGCGACCTCGCCGGCCAGGCCGCTGATGGAGGAGTTGTTGTAGACCTCGACGTAGGTCTTGGACCGGTTGACCGGCTTGCGCGTCCTTGTCGCGCTCGGCTCCTCGGACGGCTCGGCCGCCTCGCTCTCCTCACCCGCACCGGCGGAGGACCCGTCGCTGGCCGAGGCGGATGGGTCGGCGGTCGCCGAGATGGAGGCGTCGGAGGCGGTGGTGATCTCCCGCTCCGCCTCGTCCGAGCCGCTCGTGGTCACCCACGCGACGCCGGCGAGCACGAGCGCGGCGAGGGAGAGCAGCAGGACGGGGGTGGGGAGCACCGCACCGCGGTCCGGCGCCTCGTGGCTGCGCGGACCCACGATCAGATCTCGAAGCCGAGGCGGCGGGCGGAGCGCTGGCGCTGCCGCGCGGCACGCATGCGGCGCAGCCGGCGCACGAGCAGCGGGTCGGCCTCGAGGGCCTCCGGCCGGTCGATGAGCGCGTTGAGCACCTGGTAGTACCGCGTGGAGCTCATGCCGAACTTCTCGCGCACGGCCGTCTCCTTGGCACCGGCGTACTTCCACCAGAGCCGCTCGAACTCGAGGATCTCGAGGTCGCGCGCGCTCAGGCCCGAGGCGTCCCCGGCGACCTGTGCGTCGTCCCGCTGAGGCTCCATGCGTCCCTTGCTCCCCTGCTGGTACTGGTGTGACTGGCGGTGCTCACGATGCTGGTGAGAGCCCTGTGAAAGCCTCTCTCACCTGCACGTCCACGGTAGCGCAACCGAACTACACACCTGTGATTCCTCGGACGACGGCGTGGGGACGTGTCGCTGCGCCCACCACGGTCCCCGGCCGGCCGACGGGGCCGCACGTCGGCCTGCAGCGAGGCCGCCCGGCACGTGAGCCGGACCACGCGGGCCCAGGCGGCGTGCGGCTCCCCGACGACCCGCGCTGACCACCGCCCCGGCAGCGGCGGGCCGGGGCAGGGCAGGTGGCAGGGTGTGCGTCATGGACGCCCGCACCGCACCCACCGCCACCGACCCGCTGCGCTGGGGGTTCCTGGCCACCGGCACCATCGCCCGCAACGTCGCCCGCGACCTCGCCCTCCTGCCCGAGCACCGGATCGTGGCGGTCGGCTCGCGCAGCACGGGCTCGGCCGAGGCCTTCGCCGAGGCGCACGCCCCGGGCGCCACGCCCCACGGCTCCTACGCCGACCTCGTGGCCGACCCGGAGGTCGAGGTCGTCTACGTCGCCTCCCCGCACTCGATGCACCTCGAGCACGTGCGGATGGCGCTGGAGGCCGGCAAGCACGTCCTGTGCGAGAAGCCCGTCGCGCTGCGCGAGGGCGACGCCGCCGCCATGGTCGCGCTGGCCCGCGAGAAGGACCTGTTCTTCATGGAGGCCATGTGGACGGCCTGCCACCCGGTGATCCGGGCCGTGCTCGCGGAGGTCTCCTCCGGCGTGCTGGGCACCCCGCGGCGGCTGCGCGCCGGCCTCGGCTTCGTCGTCCACGCCGGCCCCGAGAGCCGCCTCGTCGACCCCGCGCTCGGCGCCAGCGCCTGGCTCGACATGGGCATCTACCCACTCACGCTGGCCACGCTGATGCTCGGCGAGCCCGCGTCGATGGCGGCGGTCGCCGACCTCTCCGAGGGCGGGGTCGACCTCGACATGGCCGTCTCCGGCCGGCACACCAGCGGTGCGCTGTCACTGATGTCGGCCTCCATGACGTCCTTCTGCGACGGCGGCGCCGTGCTCGAGACCGACACCGGCCGCGTCACCTTCGACGGCTACTTCCACCACCCCGAGCACGCCTGGTTCCACGAGGTCGACGTCGAGGCCTCCCACGGCGACCTGCTCGTCGAGGCCGCACCCCGCGAGATCGTGCCCGCCGAGCCGGTGCTCGGGCAGGGCTACTGCCACGAGCTCGTCGAGGTCGCCCGCTGCCTGGCCGCCGGGGCCCGCGAGAGCAGCCTGGTGCCGCACGCGCAGACCCTCACGATCATGCGGATGCTGGACGAGGTGCGCGCCCAGACGGGAGTCACCTTCCCCGACGACCCCTCCTGACGCGCCCTGACGGGCCGGGCCTCGATCCGTCGTCCGACACCCGGCCGGGCGACACGTCGGCGACACGCGTCTGACTAGGGTGGAGGCGTGTTCGACCTCGTGATCGTGGCCAACCGACTGCCCGTCGACCGGATCAAGCTGCCGGACGGGAGCAACGGCTGGCGCACGTCCCCGGGCGGCCTGGTGACCGCCATCGAGCCCGTCATGCGCAGCAACCACGGCGTGTGGATCGGCTGGCCCGGCGGCACGGACGGCGACGAGGAGCTGTTCCAGGCCGACGGCCTCGACCTCGCGCCGATGTCGATGAGCGCCGAGGAGATCGAGCTCTTCTACGAGGGCTTCTCCAACGGCTGCCTGTGGCCGCTCTACCACGACGTCGTCGTGAAGCCGGAGTTCCACCGCGAGTGGTGGGACTCCTACGTCTCGGTCAACCGCCGCTTCGCCGAGAAGGCCGCGTCGCTGGCCGCCGAGGGCGCGACGGT
Source organism: Nocardioides bruguierae (assembly GCF_023554635.1). NCBI lineage: Bacteria > Bacillati > Actinomycetota > Actinomycetes > Propionibacteriales > Nocardioidaceae > Nocardioides > Nocardioides bruguierae. The sequence continues at coordinate 406,116 of NZ_JAMJPH010000001.1, read as the reverse complement.
GTGGGTGCAGGACTACCAGCTGCAGCTGGTGCCGCAGATGCTCCGCGACCTGCGTCCCGACCTGCGCATCGGCTTCTACCTGCACATCCCGTTCCCGCCGGCCGAGCTGTTCCAGCAGCTGCCGTGGCGCCGCCAGATCCTCGAGGGCCTGCTGGGTGCCGACCTGGTCGGCTTCCAGCTGCCGGGCGCGGCCCAGAACTTCGTCCGCCTCGTGCGCCAGCGCGTGGGCCACAAGACGCACCGCGACCTCGTCTACCTGCCCGACGGCCGCACCGTCCGCGCCGCCGCCTTCCCGATCTCCATCGACGCCAAGGGCTTCGAGGACATGGCCCGCGACCCCGAGGTCGAGTCCCGGGCGGAGGAGATCCGCGAGGCGCTGGGCAGCCCGCGCACCGTCTTCCTCGGTGTCGACCGGCTCGACTACACCAAGGGGATCTTCGCCCGCCTGCGCGCCTTCTCCGAGGTGATGAAGGAGGGGCACTTCGGCGTCGAGGACGCCGTGTTCGTCCAGGTCGCGGTGCCCTCGCGCGAGCAGGTCGAGGAGTACCGCATCCTGCGCGACGAGATCGAGCGGCTGGTGGGCCGGATCAACGGCGACCTCGGCGAGATCGGGCGCCCGGCCATCCACTACCTGCACTCCTCCTACCCGCGCGCCGAGATGGCCGCGCTGTACCGGATGGCCGACATCATGGTCGTGACCCCGTACCGCGACGGCATGAACCTGGTCGCCAAGGAGTACGTCGCCACCCGCTTCGAGAACGACGGCGCGCTGGTGCTCTCGGAGTTCGCCGGCGCCGCCGAGGAGCTGCGCCAGGCCTACCTGGTGAACCCGCACGACATCAACGGCATGAAGCAGGCGCTGCGCGACGCCTACGACGCCTCCCCGAAGGAGTCGTCGAAGCGGATGAAGGCGATGCGCAAGACGGTCACCCAGAACGACGTCAAGGCGTGGGCGGACTCCTTCCTGCTCGCCCTCTCCCAGGTCGGCACCCACGAGAAGGAGCCGCGCCCGACCGCCTGACGGGTACGTTGCCGAGTCATGGACCTGCTGCCCAGCCTCGGCCAGCTCAGCACCGCTGCCACCACCCTCGGCCGGCTGGCCGTGCGCCGCGGCCTCGCGGACCTCACCCCGCAGCCCGCCACGGTGCTCCTCGGCACGGACGACGGCGGCGTGCTGGTCCGGCACGACGGCGCGAGCCCCACGGGGCCGGCCGCCGGGGGCGCCCCGGTGGTGCTGGTGGGCCCTCCCGCCGCCCCGGGCCGCGTCTACGACCTGCGCCGCGGCTGCTCGCTGGTCGAGCACCTGCTGGGCACCGGTCGCACCACGTTCCTCGTGGAGCTGCCCGAGCCGCTGGACCCCCGCGTCGACCTGCTCGAGCGGCTGCCCGCCGTGGCCGAGTGCGTCCGGGCCGCCGCGCGGGCCTCGGGCACCGGCACGGTGCACCTGCTGGGCTGGGGGCTGGGCGGTGCGCTGGGCGTGCTGGCCGCCGCGTCGCAGGACCTGCCGCTGGCCTCCCTCACCACGCTCGGCACGCCCTGGTCGCTGGACGCCGTGCCGCTCTCGGTGCCCGCGCGCCCACTGCTGGACTCCTCCGAGGGCGCCGTGCGGCTCGGCTGGCGGGTCACCACCGGGGTCGGCTCGGCCGTGCCGGGCGCCCGGGCGGCCCTCGAGAGCCGGCTGGTGGACACGGTGGTCGGCGCCCCGCTGACCGCCGCCAGCCGCCTGGACGACCCCACCTACCTGGCGCAGCTGGAGGCGGTCGAGGCGCTGCGACGCGACGCCTCGGCCAGCATCGCGCGCGCCGGGCTCGCGGAGCACGAGTACGCCGGTCGCACCTACGGCCAGGCCTACCACCGGCTGCTGGGGCCGCTGGTGCGCGAGGGCGACGCCGCGGTCTCGCCGGCCACCGTGCGCGTGCCGACCCTGGCGGTGGCCGGTGCCACGGACGCGATCGTGCCGCCCGAGGCCGTCCGCTCGCTGGTCGACGCCCTCACCGGCGCCCCCGAGGCGCGGTGGGAGATCGTGCCCGGTGGGCACCTCGGACAGCTGACGGGGCGGGGTGCCGCGACCGGCACGTGGCCGGTCCTCGACGAGTGGTTCGCCGCGCACGACGCGGCGACGCCGCCGGCGTCCGGGCCTGCGCGGGGTCGGCGCCCGAGGGCGGCCACCACGACGAAGACCACGAAGAAGGCGACCACCAAGAAGACGGCCTCCAAGAAGACGGCCTCCGCGTCGGCCGACCGGATCGGCTCGAACCCGACGCGGCGCTACTCCTCGTCCTCCTCCCGCGACCTGGCGCCCGGCTCCCGCGACTGAGGTCGGCGGCACCCTCGGTAGGTTCGGCGCATGAGCGCGCTGACGGGGCTGGTGGACAAGGGTCTGATGGCCGAGGACTGGGCGCGGGCACTGGCACCGGTGGAGCCGCAGGTGGCGGCGATGGGCCGCTTCCTGCGCGAGGAGCTGGCCGCGGGGCGGCACTACCTGCCGGCCGGGGAGAACGTGTTCCGGGCGTTCCGGGCGCCGCTGGCCGGGGTGAAGGTGCTGATCGTGGGGCAGGACCCCTACCCCACGCCGGGGCACCCGATCGGCCTGTCGTTCGCGGTGGACCGCGACGTGTGGCCGCTGCCGCGCAGCCTGGTGAACATCTACTCCGAGCTCAAGGACGACCTGGGCGTCGAGGTGCCCCGCAACGGCGACCTGACCCCGTGGACCGAGGCCGGCGTCATGCTGCTGAACCGGTGCCTCACGGTCGAGCCCGGGCAGCCGGCCTCGCACCGGCGCAAGGGCTGGGAGGCGATCACCCAGCGCGCGATCGAGGCGCTGGTCGAGCGTGGCGGGCCGCTGGCGGCGATCCTCTGGGGTCGGGACGCGCAGTCGCTGGAGCCGATGCTGGCCGGCACACCCTGCGTGCGCTCGGCCCACCCGTCCCCGCTCTCGGCCTCGCGCGGGTTCTTCGGGTCGCGCCCGTTCTCGAAGGTGAACCAGATGCTGACGGACGCCGGCGGCGAGCCCGTGGACTGGCGGCTGCCGCTGGACCACGCGGCCGGCTGAGGCACTGCTGCTCGTCGATGGCTGGACTACCTGACTCGTCAGGGATTAAAGTTGAACCATCAACGAGTTGAGGTGGACATGACTTCGCAGACGATCGACCCGCAGACCGCCCCCGAGGGCCGCATGCCGGCCCTCTTCATCGGCCACGGCGCCCCGCCGCTGCTGGACGACCCGGTGTGGAGCGCCCAGCTCAAGGCCTGGGCGCGGGACCTGCCCCGCCCGAAGGCGATCCTGATCGTGAGCGCCCACTGGGAGTCCGCGCCGCTGACCCTCTCGGCCAGCAACGTGCCGCTGATCTACGACTTCGGCGGCTTCGACCCCAAGTACTTCCGCGAGCAGTACGCGACCCCGGACGCCTCGGTGCTCGCCTACCAGGTGGCCGCGATGATGGCCGACAACGAGACCGTGCACCAGCACCGCTCCCGCGGCCTCGACCACGGCGCCTGGGTGCCGCTGAAGCTCATGTACCCCGAGGCCGACATCCCCGTGCTGCAGATGTCGCTGCCCACCCACGACCCCGAGCGGCTGCTCAAGATCGGCGAGCGGCTGCGTCCGCTGCGCGACGAGGGCGTCCTCATCGTCGGCTCCGGCTTCCTCACCCACGGCCTGCCGTTCCTGCGCGACTTCCGCATCGAGGCCAAGGCCCCGGGCTGGTCGAAGGAGTTCGACTCCTGGGCCGGCGAGGCGATGGCCCAGGGCGACGTGGACGAGCTGGCGCGGTTCAAGGACGTCGCACCGGGCATGCCCTACGCCCACCCCACGGTCGAGCACTACTCGCCGCTGTTCGTCACCCTGGGCGCGGCCTCGGACGCCGGCACCCCCGGCGATCAGGTCATCGGCTCGACCGGCGAGTTCTGGATGGGGCTGTCCAAGCGGTCGCTGCAGGTCGCCTGAGCCCCTCCTGCGCCGGCGGCGTCAGCCGACGGTGATCTCGTCCAGCTCGACGAGATCGGCGGCGGTCGGCTCCCAGCGCAGCGCGGCCGCGTTGGCCCGCACCTGCTCGCCCGAAGTGGCCCCGGAGATGACCGAGGCCACGGCCGGCTGCGCGGCCAGGCCGGCGACGGCGACGTCCAGGACGCTCACGTCGCGGGCGGCGGCGAAGGCCTCGAGTGCCTCGATCCGGTCCCACGGGGCCTCGCCGAGCCAGCCGGCGCGGTCGGGCTCGGCGGCGGCGCGGCTGCCGGCGGGGGCGGCCTCGCCCCGGCGGTACTTGCCGGTGAGCAGCCCGCGCTCGAGCGGGAAGAACGGCAGCAGCCCGAGACCGTGGTGCTCGCAGGCCGGGACGACCTCGGCCTCGACGGTGCGGTCGAGCAGCGAGTACTGGTTCTGCACCGACACGAAGGGCTCCAGCCCTCCGGAGCGGGCCGTCCACGCCGCGTCCGAGACCTGCCAGCCCGCGGCGTTGGAGATGCCGAGGTAGCCGACCTTGCCCTCGTGGACGAGGTCGGTGAGCACCGAGAGGGTCTCCTCGATCGGGGTCACCGGGTCGGGCCGGTGCAGCTGGTAGAGGTCGATGTGGTCGGTGCGCAGCCGGCGCAGGCTGGCCTCGACCGCCCGGCGCACGTAGCGCCGTGACCCGCGGACGCCGTGGTCCTCGCCGTTGGCGCCCTGCATGTCCATGCCGAACTTGGTGGCCAGCACGAAGTCGTCGCGGCGGCCCTGGAGCGCCTGGCCGAGCAGCTCCTCGGAGCCGCCGGGCGGGTTGCCGTAGATGTCGGCGGTGTCGAGCAGGGTGACGCCGACGTCGGTGGCGGCGTCGAGGATGCCGCGGACGCCGTCGAGGTCGACGCGTCGGCTGAACGCGTTGCAGCCGATGCCGACCGCGCTCACCATCAGGCCGGAGTCGCCCAGCGGGCGGTAGGTCATGTCGCTCACGGGCTCGAACCTACGCCGCCCCGCTCGGGCGTCGGCTCATGCGCCAGGATGGGCGGGTGCGCATCCTGTCCGTCCAGTCCTCGGTGGCCTACGGCCACGTCGGCAACTCCGCGGCCGTCTTCCCCCTCCAGCGGCTGGGGCACGAGGTGTGGCCCGTGCTCACGGTGCACTTCTCCAACCACACCGGCTACGGCGCCTGGCGCGGCCCGGTGCTGCCGGCCGAGGACGTGGCCGAGGTGATCGCCGGCATCGAGGACCGCGGCGTGCTGGGCACGGCGGACGCGGTGCTCACCGGCTACCAGGGCAACCAGGGCGTGGGCGCGGTGATCCTCGAGACCGTCGCCAAGGTCAAGGCGCTCAACCCCGATGCCGTCTACTGCTGCGACCCGGTGATGGGCGACGTGGGCCGTGGCATGTTCGTGCTCCCGGGCATCCCCGAGTACCTGCGTGACGAGGTCGTGCCGGCCGCCGACCTGCTCACCCCCAACCACTTCGAGCTGGACTTCCTCGCCGGCGCCACCACCTGCGACGGCGTGGGCACCCGCGCCGCGCTGCTGGACGCGGTCGACGCCGTCCGGGCCCGCGGGCCCCGCACCGTCCTGGTCACCTCGGTGCTCACGCAGGAGACCGCCCCCGGCACGCTGGACGTCGTCGCGGTCGACGACTCCGGCGCCTGGCTGGTCTCGACCCCGCAGCTGCCCATCACCCCCAACGGGTGCGGCGACGTCACGGCCGCGCTGTTCCTGGCCCACTGGCACTCGACCCGCTCCGTCGCCCGCGCCGTCGAGCTCACCACTGCCGCGGTCGCGTCCGTCCTGGACGCCACCCTCGCCGCCGGCACCCGCGAGATCCAGCTCGTCGCCGCCCAGGACGCCTTCGCCTCCCCCTCCCCCGTCCCCGCGGCCACCCGCCTGCGGTAGCGGCCGATAGTGCGCGACGAAAAGCACCGGTTTCGGTCTCCGAGGCAGCCACTTCGTCGCGCACTATCGGCCACTCACGCCGCACGCCGGTAGCCCAGGAACCGCTGCTGCTGGGACGCTGTGAGCGCTCGTCGTTCCTCGACGGTGCTGGTGCTCGTCCACCCCGGCGGAGGGGTCACGGTCCACTCACGCCGAACCCCTGACCGGATCGCCCGCGCGTACGCAGCGCCCAGACGCCCCACGATCGGGCCACGCGCCGCCAGGTCTCCCGCCACGAAGGTCTCGACCTCGAGCCCGAGCGAGCGCATCCGGGCCAGGCGCGCCAGGTCGCCGGCACGCCGGCCGCGGTCCAGGTGGGAATCGCCGTCGTACTCGCCGGCCACGCCGGCATCCAGGTCCAGGAGGTCGGGCGTGGCGACGTGCTGCCCGGCGCGGTCGAAGACCGGACGGTTGGTGACCAGACGCGCCGACGGACGGGCGTCCAGCCAACGCAGGCGGAGGCGTGTCTCCTGGGGAGACCACGAGTTCTCGTCCGAGACGAGCAGGGCCTGACGTGCCTGCTCGATGCCGGTCCAGCTCGGGTGGAGTGCACACCAGAGCACGAGGTCGTCCAGCGTGACCAGGTCCGCTGCCAGCGCCATGTCGACCAGCACGACGGCCTCGGTCAGGGTCGCGGCGTAGCGAGCCGCCCAGCCCACGGCGCGGTCCGGCGTGTGCACGGGGATGCCATCGAGGATGGTGGTCGCCCCCTCGTCCATCCGCTCACGGGTCACGCACATCCCAGGCTGGGGCCGGACGGACATCCGTGCGAGCGCCACCGGGACGTCGAGCCATGCTCCGTCCGCCGAGGTCCCGGTGAACCAGCGACCTCCACCGTGCCAGCGCAGTGCTGCCCAGCCCGTCAGGCCGGCGCCCCGTCCGGGCAGCCGGACGCCCACCTCGAGTATCCGTTGGTCCACCGTCACCGGTACCTCGGCGGGCACGTACAGCCCGTGCCCGGACCGCCGCCACCCGCGTCCCCGGGCCTGTCCGCGGGTCGGACCGTTCTTGCCGGCAGGGTCGACCGGAACGGGGGCGACCAGCCCCCGCTCGCTCCCCGGCGCTGCACCGTCCTGTGACATGCAGGAGTCATGCCCCGTGGTGGGCCGTCGTCGGTGTTCGTCCACAGGCCAGGCGGGAGCTGCCGATAGTGCGCGACGAAAAGCACCACGAACGGCCGGGAACACAGCCATTTCGTCGCGCACTATCGGCAGGGGTGGAGCCGGTGACAGGAGTCGAACCCGCGACATCCTTATTACAAGTAAGGCGCTCTACCAACTGAGCTACACCGGCGAGCCCGGTCGGCACGCACCGCCGGGTCGCGGAGCAGGATAGCGGCGGGTGTCCGGTGACCGAGCACTCACCCGCCCGGTCACCCGCGCGACACACGGGTTCGGCACAGTGTCGCCATGACCGACGCGCTGACCGACCTGCTCCGCCAGCCCCACCACGACGGGTCCCCGCTCTACTGCGACGCCGAGACCCCGACGATCGGCTGGGCGGTCAAGGTGCGCGTCCGCACCGACCCCGACGACCCGACCACCCAGATGTGGATCCGGACGACGTACGACGCCGAGCCGGTCTACCACCAGTGCGTCCAGGTGCAGCGTGACGGCCTGCCCGCGGGGTCGACGTGGTGGGAGGGCGAGCTGCCGGTGCACAACCCGGTCACCCACTACCGGTTCCTGCTGGCCGACGCCGAGGAGAACCAGTCCTGGCTGACGGCGGCCGGGGTGGTCACCCACGACCCGGCCGACGCGCTCGACTTCAAGCTCTCCACCCACGCCGAGGCACCGGCCTGGGGCCGCGAGGCGGTCGTCTACCAGATATTCCCCGACCGGTTCGCCCGCTCCGCGGCCGCCGACGAGCGTCCGACCCCGCACTGGGCCGTGCCGGCCGCGTGGGACGACACGGTCGTCTTCGAGGGCACCGACCCCCGCACCCCGCTGCAGTTCTTCGGCGGCGACCTCGACGGCGTCACCGAGCACCTCGACCACGTCGCCGACCTGGGCGTCACGGTGCTCTACACGACGCCGGTGTTCCCCGGTGAGTCCAACCACCGCTACAACGCCTCCACCTTCGACGGCATCGACCCGCTGCTCGGCGGCGACGAGGCGTTCGAGCGGCTCTCGCACGCGGTGCACGACAAGGGCATGCGACTGCTCGGCGACCTCACCACCAACCACACCGGCGACACCCACGAGTGGTTCCAGCAGGCCGCCGCCGACGAGGACGCCCCCACCCGCGACTGGTACTGCTTCCGCCCGCAAGGCGGCTACGAGACCTGGATGGGCCACCACACCCTGCCCAAGCTGAACTACCAGAACGCCGACATGCGCGCCGCGATGGTCGAGGGCCCGGACTCGGTGGTCGCCCGCTGGCTGCGGCCCCCGTTCGACGTGGACGGCTGGCGCATCGACGTCGCCAACATGACCGGCCGCCTCGGCGTCGTTGACGGCGCCCACGACGCCGCCCGCGCGGTGCGCCGCACCGCCGAGGCCGAGCGCGCGGACGCGTGGGTCATCGGCGAGCACAACCACGACGCATCCGCCGACCTGGACGGCGACGGCTGGCACGGCACCATGAACTACTCCGGCTTCTCCTGGCCCGTGTGGTCGTGGCTGCGCCACCCCGACACCCCCGCCCGCCCGTTCGGCCGCCCGCTCGCGGTGCCGCGCCGCGGCGGCTCGGAGGTGCTCACCAGCCTGCGCGAGTTCGCCGCCCGCTACGGCTGGCGCGCCACCGCGCAGTCGTGGAACATCCTCGGCTCCCACGACTCCGCCCGCATCCGCACCCAGGTGGGCGGGGACGCGGCGGTGCACCGCGTCGCCGCAGGCCTGCAGTTCACGCTGCCGGGCGTGCCGATGCTCTTCGCGGGCGACGAGATCGGCCTCGAGGGCGTCCTCGGCGAGGACTCCCGGCGCACCATGCCCTGGCACCGCCCCGAGTCGTGGGACACCGCCACCCTCGACGCCTACCGCGCCCTGGCCGGGCTGCGGACCTCCACGCCCGCCCTGACCCGGGGCAGCCTGCGCTGGGCCCACGCGGACGACGACACCCTGGTGTTCGTGCGCGAGCACCCCGCCGGCTCGGTGCTGGTGGCCGCGCGCCGGGCCGCGGGCGACGCGGTGGCCCTGCCGGCGTCCGCGATGCTCACCGGTGCCGACGAGCTCGCCGGCGACCTGCTGCTCTCCACCGAGCAGGGCGCGGCCGACCTGAAGGTCCGCAAGGGCACCGTGCAGCTGCCCGCGGGCGGGCCGGGGCTCACCGTCTGGAGCCTGTGAGGCGGAGATCCTCGGCGCCGCCGCGTACCCTGCCCGAGTGGCACTGAGGATCGTCGCCGCCCGGCCGGACCCGGCCATCGTGCGGCTGCCGTGGTCGACCCCGCTCGAGGAGTGGGGCGAGGAGTTCGTCGTCCCCCTGCCCCGCGGCCTGTCGCGGCACGTGGTGCGCACGGTGCGGCTCGGGCAGCGGGTCTACGCGGTCAAGGAGACCCAGGAGCCGATCGCGTTCCGCGAGTACCAGATGCTGCGCGACCTCCAGCGCATCGCGATCCCGTCGGTGGTGCCCCAGGGCGTCGTCACGGGCCGGGTGGACGCCGACGGCGAGCCGCTGCCGGCGGCGCTGCTCACCGAGCACCTGCAGTTCTCCCTGCCCTACCGCAGCCTCTTCACCCACGGCGCCCGCCGCACCAGCCTGCCGCAGCTGGTCGACGCCCTCGTCGTCCTGCTGGTGCGCCTGCACCTGACCGACTTCTACTGGGGCGACGTGTCGCTGTCGAACGTGCTGTTCCGGCGCAGCGCCGGCGAGCTGGCCGCCTACCTGGTCGACGCCGAGACCGGCGAGCTCAAGACCACCCTGTCGCCGGCCCTGCGCGAGCACGACCTGACCGTGGCCTGCGAGAACGTCTTCGCCGAGCTGCTCGACCTCCAGGCCTCGCGCGCCATCGACGACGTCGACCCGTGGGACGTCGTCGACCTCCTGCGCAGCCGCTACACCGCGCTGTGGGACGAGCTGACCGGCACCGAGGCGTTCTCCGCCGACGAGATCTGGCGGATCGAGGCCCGCATCGAGCGCCTGAACTCGATGGGCTTCGACGTCGAGGAGCTCGACATCGTCACCGACATCGACGGCGACGAGGTGCGGATCTCCCCGCGCGTCGTCGAGCTCGGCCACCACCGGCGCGAGCTCCAGTCGCTCACCGGCCTGGACGTGGAGGACAACCAGGCCCGGCGGCTGCTCAACGACATCGCCGCCTACACCGCCAGCCGCGACCTCGGCCGCGAGGACCGCACGCTCGTGGCCGCCCGCTGGATGAGCGAGGTCTACGAGCCCGTCACCACGATGATCCCGGCCGACCAGCGCGGCAAGCTGGAGCCCGCCGAGTTCTTCCACGAGGTGCTCGAGCACCGCTGGTACCTCTCCGAGCAGGCGGGCCGCCACGTCCGCATCCGGGACGCGGCGGCCGACTACATCCGCACGCAGCTGCACGAGAAGCCCGAGGAGGCGCTCGCCGTCGACCCCGACGCCGAGCAGCCGGAGGTCTGAGCGCCCCGCCTCCGGTCCTCAGCGGGTGGCGGACGGGCTCTCGGTCGGGCCGTCGTTGCTGTCCGGCGTCGCCGTGGCCGCGCCCGAGCTGGTGGGCACCGTGTCCGTGGCGACGCCCTCGTTCGGGTCCTCGCCCTCGGCCTCCGCGGCCGCCTCGGCCTCCTCGGTGGCGGTGTCGACGTCCGCGTCGAGCCCGCTGAGCCGCACGTAGTCCTCCACGTCCCACGAGCCGTCCGTCTGCAGCACCACGCCCTGGATGCCCACCGGCACGCCGTCGCGGTAGGTCAGCAGCGTCATCTGCGCCTCGCGCCGCGGCTTGGAGCCGAGCGCGATCGCGTAGGCGGCACCGCCGGTGGTACCGGTGGTGAACGAGTAGCCCAGCTCGCCGTTCTCCCCGAGCACGGCCGTCGGGCCCTCCTCGACGTGGGTGTGCCCACCGAGCACGAGGTCGACGCAACCGCGCTCCAGCGCCGGGTCGCCCATGTTCGCGTCGTGCACCAGCAGCGTGGTGACCCGCTCCTCGGAGTCGCAGGCGGCGTCGGCGATGCGGTCCGCGACCTCGGAGAACGACAGCCCCGACTCGTCGCGCCAGTTGCCCAGGCCCGAGGCCCGCGGGTCGGCGGTGCCGAGCAGCGTCGAGCCGGCCGGGCCCTCGATGATCTGGCCGTCGAGCACGGTCCAGCCGCGGTCGGCGAGGTAGGTGGAGACGAACGTGCCGTTGTCGTGGTTGCCGGAGACGGCGAACCGGGGCAGGTCGGAGAAGGCGGCCTGGAGGGAGTCCAGGGAGAACGCCTCCCAGGTGGAGCCGGTGGACGTGTCGTCGCCGGCGTCCATCACCGCGGTGGCGCCGCCGGCGTCCCCGACCGCCCGGGCCACGGCGTCCATGCCGACGTTGTCGTGCCGGTCGGAGACCAGGAGCACGACCTGCTCGCCCTCGAGCGGGGTGCGGACCGGCAGGTCGGCGGCGTCCTCGGCCGCGGCGTCGTAGAACGCCTTGGACTTGTCGTAGGTGTCGATCGCGGACTCGATGAGCCGCTGGGTCTGGTTGGTGGTCACGTCGCCGCGGATCTCCACGCCGTCGAGCTCGGCGGCCACCGCGCTGGGCAGGGTCACCTCGTCGCCCAGGAAGTCCTGCACGCTCTCCCAGGAGCGGTCGTCGGTGACCCGGCCGTCGTCCGGCCACCACGGCTGCCACCAGCCGAGCACCAACGCCACCGTCACGACGCCGGCCACCGCCCCCTGCCGGGTCGGGATCGCCCGACGCAGCTCACCGCGGCGCCGGCGACCCAGGACGAGCACCACCACGACCGGGAGCAGGCCCACGACCGCGCCGCGCAGCAGCGACTCCTGGGCCAGGTCCACCAGCTCGCCGCGAATCTTCGCCTCGACGCCGTCGGGCGCCGAGGCGAGGTAGGCGTACCGCTTGACCAGCTCGGAGGTGCTGGACGCCTCGGTCTTGCCGAGCTGGAGGTCGATGCCCAGCGGGGTGCCGGTGGCCAGGCGCAGGTCCGGCAGCACCGGGCCGGTGCGCAGCAGGACGTACCCGCTCAGCGTCGGGGTCAGCACCGTGTCGTGGCTGGCCAGGCTGACCTCGCGCTCGGAGCCCAGGAAGATCAGCACGGACGCCGGCGCGGCCACCACCAGCCAGATCGCCGCGAGCACGCCGATGAACGCCGTGCGGCGCCGCCGGCTGTGCGGGCCGGGGGCGTGGTGCGCGGCGTGGGTGGTGGGGTGCTGGGTGGCGTCCGGCTCCGCAGGTTCCGGGGTGACCTGCGGCTCGGTCTCAGGGGTGTCCGGCATAGACCGTCCACGGTACGCGCGCGCACCCGACGACCGCGCATCCGTTCACGGAAGCGTCACACGTACTGGTCGTTACCGGTCGCCGAGGTGCGAGGAGCGCCGGCGACGAGCCACGAGACGCCCGCACCCACCCAGGGCGCGCGCCACGGACAGGGTGGGCGCCACGGACAGGTGCGGCGATCTCGAGGCTCGGCCGTAGCCGGCCTCACACCTCGATCACCGGTGACGTCAGCCGCGCAGGCGGGCGACCTCGTACAGCGCGACGGACGCGGCGACACCGGCGTTGAGGGACTCCACCGAGTTCACCATCGGGATGGAGACGAGCTGGTCGCACGTCTCGGCCACGAGCCGGGAGATGCCGTTGCCCTCGGAGCCGACCACGACGACCAGGGGGCCGTCGGCGAGGTCGAGGCCGGTGATCTGCGCGTCGCCGTCGGCGGCCAGGCCGACGACCATGCAGCCCTCGTCCTGGTAGGCCTTGATCTGGCGGGTCAGGTTGACGGTCTGGGCGACCGGGATGCGGGAGGCGGCACCGGCCGAGGTCTTCCACGCCGAGGCGGTCATGCCGGCCGCGCGACGCTCGGGGATGACGACGCCGTGGGCGCCGAACGCGGCGGCCGAGCGGACGATCGCGCCGAGGTTGCGGGGGTCGGTGACCGAGTCGAGCATGACGATCAGCGGCTGCTGGTTCTCGTCCTTGGCACGGTTGAGCAGGTCGTCCGGGTGGGCGTACTCGTAGGCCGGGATGCGCGCGGCGAGGCCCTGGTGGACGGCGCCGAAGGTGAGCCGGTCGAGCTCGGTGCGGCTGACCTCCATCAGCGCGATGCCGCGGTCGGCGGCCATCTCGAACGCCTCGCGCAGGCGGTTGTCCCGCTCGGCGCCCTCGGCCACGAAGACCGCGTTGACCGGGACGCCCTCGCGCAGCGCCTCGACGACGGGGTTGCGCCCGGCGATCCACTCGACGTCGGTGGTCTTGCGACCGCCGCGCTGCGGGCGCTTGTTGGCCTCGCGCTGCTTGGCGGCCTCGGCCTTGAACGCCTTGTGGTACGGGCGGTCCTTGGCCTTGGGGGTCGGGCCCTTGCCCTCGAGCCCGCGGCGGACGCGGCCGCCGGAGCCGGCGGTGGGGTTGCCCTTGCCCGTCTTCTTGATGGCGCCTCGGCGCTGGGAGTTACCGGCCATGGTTCACACGCTCCACTTCGGACCGTCGGGGGTGTCGGTGACCTCGATGCCGGCCGCCTTGATCTGGTCGCGGATCGCGTCCGCGGTGGCGAAGTCCTTCGCCGCACGGGCTGCCGCGCGCTGCTCCAGCAGCCCGGCGACCAGTGCGTCCACGGCCGAGGTCAGGGCCTCGTCCGCGCCGGCGGAGGCCGCAGGGCCCCACGCCTCGTCCGCCGGGTCGAGACCCAGCACGCCCAACATGGCCCGCACGGCCGCGACCTGGGCGGTCACGTCAGTGCCGTCGGCCAGCAGCCGGTTGCCCTCGCGCACGGTGTCGAAGAGGACGGCGGTCGCGGCCGGCGTCCCGAGGTCGTCGTCCATCGCCGCGGCGAAGGCGTCGGGCACCTCGCCCGCGGCCACCGGCGCGGCCAGGGCGGCGTCCGCGCGCTCGAGGAACGCCTCGATGCGCTGGTAGCCCTTCGCGGCCTCCTCCAGCGCCTCGAAGGAGAACTCCACGTGGCTGCGGTAGTGCGCGGCGACCACGTAGTAGCGCAGCTCCGCGCCACGGAAGCGCTGCAGCACCGCGGGGATCGTGAGGCTGTTGCCGAGCGACTTGCTCATCTTCTCGCCGGCGGTGGTGATCCAGGCGTTGTGCATCCAGAAGGACGCGAACCCGTGGCCGGCCGCGCGCGACTGCGCGAGCTCGTTCTCGTGGTGGGGGAAGCGCAGGTCGAGCCCGCCGCCGTGGATGTCGAAGGCCTCGCCGAGGTACTTGCCGGCCATCGCCGAGCACTCGATGTGCCAGCCCGGGCGGCCGCGGCCCCACGGGCTCGGCCAGGACGCGGTGCGCGGCTCGGTCTCGGACTTCCAGCCCTTCCAGAGGGCGAAGTCGCGGGGGTCCTTCTTGCCGCGGGGATCGGCGTCCTCGGCGGCCTCCATGTCCTCGACGCCCTGGCGGGTCAGCTCGCCGTAGGACGCCCAGGAGCGCACGTCGAAGTAGACGTCGCCGGAGCCGTCGGGCGCGGCGTAGGCGTGACCGCGCTCGATGAGGTGCTCGATCAGCTCGAGCATCTCGGGCACGTGGCCGGTGGCCAGCGGCTCGTACGTCGGCGGGGCGACGTTGAGCAGCGCGTAGGCACGGTCGAGCTCGCGCTTCATCGCAGCGGCGTGGGCGTACCAGGGCACGCCGTGGGCCTCGGCCTTGGTGAGGATCTTGTCGTCGATGTCGGTGACGTTGCGGACGAAGTCGACCGCGTAGCCCCGGTGCGCCAGCCAGCGGCGCAGCACGTCGAAGTTCACCGCGGAGCGCACGTGGCCCACGTGGGGCTCGCTCTGCACCGTGAGACCGCAGACGTAGACCCCGACACGCCCCTCGACGAGAGGGGTGAAGTCGCGGACGTCGCGGGTCGCGGTGTCGTACAGGCGCAGGCTCACGCGGGCCAGTCTAGGAGTGCCGACGTGTGCGGTGCGCATCGTCGCCGGTCACCCCGGTACGACCCACCACATTCGTGGTTCCGACCGCCCGGAACCACGAATGTGGTGGGTCGTACCCCCGCGCCGTCGCGCCACCCCGACAAGGTTCGGTGAAGCAGACGAGGAACCTGGGGCGCACGGGACGGATGTGACGTACCGTCGACCGGTGCCCTCCCCCCTTCCCCGCCTGGCACCGACCCTCCTCGCGCTGGTCCTGCCGCTCGCCCTGCTCACGCCCGCCACGCTTGCCACCACGACGTCCGCGACGGCGGCCGACGGCGCCACCGCAGCCCGGGCGGGCACCGCGAAGATCAGCTACCGGCAGACCGACGACGGGGCGGGGTTCCGCGCCGGCCGCCTGAGCGGCACCCGCACCGCCCGCGGCGCCGTGGTGCTGGACGAGCCGACGAGCAGCACCCGGCTCGGCGGCACCCGGTACGACGTGGGGCGCTGGGTCTCGCCGTGGGAGTCCACCGCCTTCGGGTTCACGGAGCTGATCGCCTCCTGGCGCGCCCGCACCCCCGGCGACAGCCTGGTGGTGGTGCAGGTGCGCGGCCGGGACGCCGACGGGGCCACGTCCTCGTGGGACACCCTGGCCCGCTGGACCTCCGGGGACCGGCACGTCCTGCGCACCACCCTCTCCGGCCAGGCCGACGACCTGGCCTCGGTCAACGTCGACACCTGGGTCGCCCGCGAGGCCGCCGGGCTGCGCGGCTACCAGCTGCGGGTGAGCCTGCTGCGCCGCGCCGGCGCCCGCACCGCCTCGCCCCGGCTGAGCACGGTCGGCGCCGTGGTCAGCCGGCAGCCGGCGAGCACGCCCGCCACCAGCGCCCCCGGTGTGGTCGCCCGGGACGGCGGACGGGTGCTGCGCGTGCCGCGCTACAGCCAGATGATCCACGAGGGCGACTACCCGCAGTACGGCGGCGGTGGGGAGTCCTGGTGCTCGCCGACCTCCACCTCGATGGTGCTCTCCTACTACGACGCCCTGCCGAACGCGCGCCAGTGGTCGTGGGTGGCCGACGACCACCGCAACCCCTGGGTGGACGACACGGCCCGGCGCGTCTACGACCACGGCTACCGCGGCGCCGGCAACTGGCCGTTCAACACCGCCTACGCCGGGCTGCACACCCAGGAGTCGTACGTGACCCGGCTGGCCGACCTGCGTGCGGCCGAGCGGCTCGTGGCCGCCGGGGTGCCGGTCGTCATCTCGATCGCGTTCGGGGCCGGCGAGCTCGACGGCGCCCCCATCTCCGCGAGCAACGGCCACCTGCTGGTCGTGGTCGGGTTCCGGGCCGACGGCGACGTCGTGGTCAACGACCCGGCCGCGGCCCGCAACAAGGGCGTGCGCCGCACCTACGACCGCGGCCAGCTGGAGCGGGCGTGGCTCGAGGCCTCGGGAGGCACCGCGTACGTGATCAGCGACGGCCGCGCCATGCCGCGCGGCGCGAGCTTCGCCTGACCCAGTGCCTGACCCAGCGCCCGACCCAGCGACTCAGCCCCGGCCGCGTCAGGAGGCGGTGAAGTCGACCTGGTGGTAGCCGGTGGCGCCGTCGGGCAGGACGTCGCGCACGGTCGAGTCCTGCACGGTGCCCTCGGCGTCGGTGGCCCGCACCCGGACGGTGTGGTCGCCGGCGTCCAGGTCGACCGAGGCCGACCACTGGACCCACGTGTCCGCGCTGGGCACGGTGCCGAGGTCGCAGGCCTGCCAGGCCCCGCCGTCCACGGAGACCTCGACGGCCTCGATGCCGGTGTGCTGCGCCCAGGCGACGCCGCCGAGGGCGACGGTGCCGGCGTCGACCGAGGCGCCGGAGCGGGGCACGTCGACCCGGGAGGCGAGCTTGATCGGGCCCTTCTCGGCCCAGCCCCGGTCGGTCCAGTAGGCGGAGAAGTCCGCGAAGCGGGTGACCTCGAGGTCGGTGACCCACTTGGTCGCCGAGACGTAGCCGTACAGCCCGGGCACGACGACGCGGACGGGGAAGCCGTGCTCGATCGGCAGCGGCTCGCCGTTCATCGCGACGGCGAGCAGCGCGTCGCGGTCGTCGGTGAGGGCCTCGAGCGGGGTGCCGCAGGTCCAGCCGTCGCTGCTGGTCTGCTTCACCGCGTCCGCGCCGTCGGTGACGCCGGCCTCGGCCAGCAGGTCGGCGACCCGCACGCCCGACCAGCGGGCGTTGCCGATCAGGTCGCCGCCGACCGGGTTGGAGACGCAGGTCAGGGTCACCCACGACTCGGTGAACGACCGGGAGACCAGGTCGTCGTAGGTCAGCGTGAGCTCGTTCTCGACCATGCCGTGGATGCGCAGGCTCCACTCGTCCGGGCTGACGGTGGGCACGGCGATGGCGGTGTCGATCCGGTAGAACTCGTCGTTCGGGGTCTGCCAGGAGCCGAGGTCGTCGACGTCGAGGGACGACCCGGCCGGCGGCTCGGGGTCGGTGACGCCGGTCAGGCTCAGCGAGCGGCGCGCGGACTCGACGGCGCTGCGCCCGGCGCCGAGCACCGAGCCGCCCAGGCCGAGGAGCACGGCCACGCCACCCACGACGCCCGCGCGGACGAGGAAGGCCCGGCGTGACTCCCCGAGCGGCCGGTCCGCGTCGTCGCCGGCTCCGGCCGCGAGCATCGCGCCCTCGCGCAGCGGCTTGGTCAGCACCGGCAGCACGACCACCCAGGTGATGGCCCCGACGGCGACCGGGATCACCGGCCCGACGCCGCTCTCGCGGAACAGCACCGCCGCCAGGCCGACCCCGCCGAGCAGCGCGAAGCCGATCTGCGCGGAGCCGTCACCGGAGTCGCGGGCAACGCGGCCGACGAAGGCGGAGAACGCCAGCAGGGCCACGAGGATCACGGCGACCAGGAACGGCTTGTCGAGCTCCTGGAGGAGGTTGATCGCGGGCTTGACCACGGCCTCGGGCAGCACCTCGATGATCGACTCGGCCACCGCCACGACCGGCGAGGAGCGGACCGACAGCAGCCGCGCCGCGGCCTCGCTGGTGAGCAGGCCAGCCACGAGGGTCACGATCCCGGCGGCCGGCCAGAGGTAGCGCTGCTGCGGAGTCACCCCTCCAGTGTGCCGGGTCGGTGCACACCCGGTGCATCCGCGCCCACTCGTTGAACAAATGTCAATAAAGGTCGCCGCAGAGGTTCTCGCGGCGCCACGGGTGCGGCAGGATGCGAGGCGTGACCCTCCCTCCTGGACTGCCTCGCACCGGCATCGGCACCGACGTCCACCGCCTGGTCGACGGGGTGCCCATGCACCTCGGTGGCCTCGCGTGGCCCGACGAGCCCCAGGGCCTCGAGGGGCACTCGGACGCCGACGTGGCGGCCCACGCCGCCTGCGACGCCCTGCTCTCGGCCGCCGGGCTCGGCGACCTCGGCTCGAACTTCGGCACCGCCGAGCCGCAGTGGGCCGGCGCGTCCGGCGCGACCCTGCTCGCCGAGACCGCCCGCCGCGTCCGCGCCGCCGGCTTCGAGATCGGCAACGTGGCGGTGCAGGTGATCGGCAACCGCCCCCGCCTCGGGCCCCGCCGGGCCGAGGCCGCCGCGGTGCTCTCCGCGGCCGCCGGTGCCGACGTCACCGTCTCGGCCACCACCACCGACGGGCTCGGCCTCACCGGCCGCGGCGAGGGTGTCGCCGCCCTCGCGACCGCGCTCGTCGTCCCCGTCTGAGCAACCCGACGCCCCCACGCTCGCCCCCACCCCCTGCCGCTCCCCCATCCCTGGAGGCCCCATGACCACCGTGCTCACCCACGACGGGCTGCGCCTGCACGCCACCGCCTACGGCCCGGCCGACGCCGACGTCACCGTGCTCCTCGCGCACTGCTGGACCGCCGACGAGCAGCTGTGGCACTACCAGGTCGCCTCCCTGCTCTCCCGCGAGGTGCCGGGCCACCCCGGCGCACGGGTCCGGGTGGTCACCTGGGACGCCCGCGCGCACGGCCGCTCCGAGGTGCCGGACGAGGCGGCCTGCACGATCACCGACCTGGCCCGCGACCTCGGGGCGGTGGCGGACGCGCTCGCCCCCGCCGGCCCGCTGGTGCTCGCCGGCCACTCGATCGGCGGCATGACGCTCATGGCACTGCCCGACGTCCGCCCGGACCTGGTGGACCGCGCCGCCGGCCTGCTGCTGGTGGCCACCTCGGCCGGTCACCTCGGCGCCGGCATCGACCGCCTGGCCGCCCGGCTCCCCGGCGGCGAGCACCTCGTCGACAGGCTCCCCGCCGTGCTCGGCCACCGCGCACGCCGCCTGAGCGCCCGGGCCGGCGTCCGCCGCCGCTCGCCCCGGGTGGAGCAGGCCGTCGTCGACAGGATGCTCGTCGGCAGCCCGGTGCGCCCCCGCGACGCCGGCCTCATCGCCGACCAGCTGGCCGCCGCCTCCCCCGCCACCATGGCCGGGTTCGTGCGCGACCTGCGCCTGCACGACCGCGAGCACCTGCTGCGCGCCTGGGACGCCGTGCCCACCGTCGTCCTGGTCGGCACCGCCGACAGGCTCACGCCGCTCTCCCACGGCCGCCGGCTCGCCTCGGGCATCCGGGGCGCACGGCTGCTGGTGCTGCCGGGCGCCGGCCACTACCTGCCGCTCGAGCGGGACGCGGTGGTCAGCGAGCAGCTCGCCGCCCTCGTGGACGCGGCGGTGCGCTCCGCCGTCACGGAGCCCGCGCCGGCCTGATCACCCGGCCGCGCGGGCTGGGAGTCAGGCCGCGACGTGCTTGCGCGCCCCGACGAGCACCACGCCGCCGTCCACCCTGACCTCGAAGGCGGGGACGGTGACGCCGGGCTGGTCGAGGCAGATGCCGGTGCGCAGGTCGAACCCGTGCCGGTGCGAGGGCGACGCCACGAACGGCACGCCGTCGCGGACGCCGACGATGCCGCGCGCCAGCGTGGAGGTGCGGCCGAAGGGGTCGTGGTTGCCCAGGGCGTGCACCTGGTCGTCGGGCATGCGAAAGAGCGCCACGGCCTGGCCGTGGACGAGGGCGGTGGCGCCTCGCTCCACCTCGAGCTCCTCGAGGCGGCAGACCGGCTGCCAGCCCTCCTCGCTCGCCGCGCGTCGGGGTGTCACGCGAGCACCCTCCCTCGGCGTCGTCCGCGGGGCCCGACGATGCGCGGACCCGGGGCCGAAACTAGGGCCCGCCGTGTACCCGGGAGGTTTCACAGTGTTACGTCCGTGCAAACCCTCCCCGGCGCCCTCACGGCCCGGCGGGACCAGGCGGTCGTCGGGCGGCCCTGACGCGCCGGTGTCACCCGTCGGGGCGAGGGCGGCGCGCTCGGCGGTAGCGTTCCGACCGTGCTCGCACCCTCCCCCTCCGCGGCCCCCGGCGTCGCCGTCGTCGTGCTTGGCGCGGGCTCCGGCAGCCGCGTCGGCGCCGACCGCAACAAGGTGCTCCTGCCGCTCGGGGACCGCCCCCTGCTGGCCTGGTCGGTGACCACGGCCCTCGCGGTGACCGACGTGCGCCTCGTGGTCGTCGTGGCCGCGCCCGGCGAGGCCTCCGAGGTGGCCGAGGCGCTCGGCCCCTGGCTGCCGGCCGGCCCCACCCCGGGGGCACCGGAGGTGCGCCTGGTGGAGGGCGGCGCCACCCGGCACGACTCCGAGGACGCGGCGTTCGCAGCGCTGCGCGCCGACGTGGACGCCGGCCGCGTCGACGTGGTCGCGGTGCACGACGGCGCCCGGCCGCTGGCCGCGTCCGCCCTCTTCGACGAGACCGTGGCCCGGGCCCGCGAGCACGGCGGCGCCCTGCCCGCCGCGCCCGTGACCGGCCTCGTCGGCCGCGACCTGCGCCCCTCGCCGGTGGGCGCCCTCGTGGGCGTGCAGACGCCGCAGTCGTTCCGCGCCGCGGACCTGCTGGGCGCCTACGCCGCGGCCGCGGAGGCGGGCTTCGGGGGCACCGACACCGCCGTCACGTTCGCCCGGTTCACCGGCCTGCCGGTGGTCGTCGTGCCGAGCGGGGCCCGCAACCTCAAGGTCACCTGGCCCGAGGACGTGGCGCTGGCCGAGCGACTCCTGCACCCGCAGGGCTGAGCGTCCACCCCGGACGAGGGGGAAGCGGGCTCAGCGCTCGCCGCGCGTGAGCGCCTCCAGCACGGCCACGTCGTCGGCGTCCGCCACCCGGCGGGCCTGGGGCGGGGCCGCGAGCGTGAGCACCGGCCAGCGGGCGGCCAGCAGGGGCACGAGCGCGGCCAGGTCGTCGGTGGGCAGCCCGTCGTCCAGCGCGGCCACGACGCTCGGCGGCAGCACCACGGGCGAGGCGACGGCCAGCAGGCGGTCGCGATCGACCGTCTCGCCCAGCACGCCCGCCTCGTCCACCTCCTTGACGGTGTCGGTCACGGCCCGCACGCCCACGACGACCGCGCCGTGCGCCTGGGAGTGCCGGACGCACTCGACCAGGAAGGAGGGCGGGGTCATGGGGCACAGCACGTCGTGCAGGACGACGGTCTCCTCGGCGTCCACGAGCGCCTGCCAGGCCGTGCCCTCGTCGACCTGGAGCGCGCCGGACTCACCCAGCGCCCACGCCGCGCAGGCCACCAGCGCCTCGCCGTGCAGGAGCGAGAACGGCAGCGAGCCGCGGTGGTCGGTGAGCAGCACGGCCAGCGCCTCGGGCGGCTCGACCCACTCCTCGTCCTCGTCCCCCTCGTCGGGCTCGTCGTCGGCCCCGTCGGGGTCCGGGAGGTCGGCGTACGGGTCCTCGAGCGCGTCGACGTCCTCCGGACCCTCGTCCGGGGGCTCAGCGGTGCCGTCGTCCGTGCCGGGGTCCGCGTCGACGTCGAAGGAGAGGTCGAACCGGACGTCGTCGTCGCGCTCGTCCACGGGGCCACGGTAGCGAGCCCGCGACCGTCCCGGCCGCGGGGTCCGCGCGGGACGCGGGCCCCGCACAGGCGTGCCACGGCGGGTCGCGGCCGGTCTCACAGGTGCGGGCGCTTGTCTCCCCTGCCATGACCGACCACCACCACAGCGAGGAGCAGGGCGGGGACCTCCTCGACCGCGGGCTCCGGTTCGACCTGGCCTACCTCCGCGACCGTCGCACGGTCCTCTCCCTCCTCGGCGCGGGCGCCCTCGGCACCGGCGGCGCGCTGCTGCTCGGCTCCGGCACGCCGGCCTCGGCCGCGACCTGCTCGGGGAGCGAGATCCCGGCCGAGACCGCGGGTCCCTACCCGGGCGACGGCTCCAACGGACCGAACGTCCTGGACGACAGCGGCGTCGTGCGCCGCGACATCCGCCGCAGCTTCGGCGACACCCACCGCCGCGCGCAGGGCATCGACCTCACCCTGACGCTGCGGCTCGTCTCCACCGGCGACTGCGACCCCCTCGAGGGCTACGCGGTGTACGCGTGGCACTGCGACGCCAAGGGCCGCTACTCGATGTACTCCGCCGGGGTGACCGACCAGAACTGGCTGCGCGGGGTGCAGGTGAGCGGCGAGAAGGGCATCGTGCGCTTCCGCAGCGTCCTCCCCGGCTGCTACCCGGGCCGGTGGCCGCACGTCCACTTCGAGGTCTACCGCTCCAAGCGCGCCGCGACCCGCTCCGGCACCCCGGTGGCGACCTCGCAGCTGGCGCTGCCGCGCAAGGTGGCCGCCCACGTCTACGCCAAGCGTCCTCGGCTCTACGGCGACTCGGCCACCAACCTGGACCAGATCTCGCTGTCCAGCGACAACGTGTTCGGCGACGACGGCGGCGTCGACCAACTCGCCCGGGTGAAGGGCACGCTCCGCCGGGGCTACCGCGCCTACCTCCAGGTGCCGATCGACGTCTGAGCACCCCGGTCGGGCCGCTCGGCACCTGCGGGCCTCCGGACGCGGACGACCCCCGTCACCCTGGTGGGTGGCGGGGGTCGGTCGCGTGGGTCGTGCCGGACCGTCAGGTCAGGACGCGAGCACCTCGTCGAGGATGGCCTCGGCCTTGTCCTCGTTGGTGGACTCCGCGAGCGCGAGCTCGGAGACCAGGATCTGGCGAGCCTTCGCCAGCATGCGCTTCTCGCCGGCCGACAGCCCGCGGTCGCGCTCACGGCGCCACAGGTCGCGGACGACCTCGGCCACCTTCATGACGTCGCCGCTGTGCAGCTTCTCGAGGTTCGCCTTGTAGCGACGCGACCAGTTGGTCGGCTCCTCGACCTGCTGCGCACGCAGGATGTCGAACACTCGGTCCAGCCCGTCCTTGTCGACGACGTCACGCACGCCGACGAGGTCCAGGTTGCACGCCGGGACCCGGACCACCAGGTCCTGCTGTGCCACGATGCGCAGGACCAGGTACTGACGGTCCTCGCCCTTGATCTTGCGGGTCTCGATGTCTTCGATGACGGCAGCCCCGTGATTGGGGTAGACGACGGTCTCGCCGACAGTGAAAGTCATGTGCCAGGTTCCCCTTCCTCAGGTGGACAACGATAGCACGACCTCGTTGCCCCCGGCCACTGTTTGTGCAGGTCAGGGCCTTGATCCGGGCTTGACAAGCCGAAACCCGGGTGGCTCACGCACGCGATAGCAAGTCCCGCCCCGCCAGGCAAGCCTCCGGTGGGTCGGACGCCGGGGGCCGAACGTCGGCCACGGACGAACCCCCGCCCGGGACCACCCGCCCCAGGTCAGGGCCGCCCGCACGGCGCTCCCACCACCGTGGGCGGGAACGGTGATACTGGCCACATGCCCCCCGCCGAGCAGCAGACCGACGTCAACGACGTGGCGGCGCCTCCCACCGGCCGCCCCCTGCCCGCCCCGGTGGCCCTGGTGCTGGCGGCGCACCCCGCGCGGGCCCTGGCCGTCACGGTCGCCCTCGCCGTCGCCGCCGCGGTCACCGGCAGGCCCGGCCGCGAGGTCGCCCTGGTGGCCGCCACCGTGGCCGTCGGCCAGCTCGTGCTCGGCTGGGTCAACGACGTGGCCGACGCCGACCTCGACGCCCGGCACCGGCGGCGCCGCAAGCCCGTGGCCGACGGCCGGCTCGAGCGGGGGACGGCGGGGTTCGCGGCGGCGTGCGCGGTGCTGGTCCTCGTCCCGCTGTCGGTGGCCAACGGCCTGGTGGCCGCCGGCTTCTACCTGGCGTCGGTGGCGATCGGCGTCGTCGGCACCCGCGTCGGCCGGCGCGGGCCCGCGTCGTGGTGGCCGTGGGCGTTGGCCTGGGCGCTCTACCCGGGCTTCCTGTCCTACGGCGGCTGGGGCGGGCTGCACGTGGGCGAGCCGCCGCACCCGCTGGCCGTGGGGCTGGCCGCGCTCGCGGGCGTCGGCGTGCACGTGCTCACCGCCGTCTGGGGGCTCGTCGACGACCGGGACGAGGGGTGGGACACCCTGCCCCTGCGGCTGGGGCTCGGCCTGGGCGCCAACCGGCTGCTCGCGCTGACCGTCGTGTTCCTCGCCGCCGTGGCCGCGGGCCTGCTCTGGCTGGGCGTCGCCGCGCCGTCCGGCACCTGACGCCCGGTCGCGGCACCGACCCCCGGCAGCGGTACCCTCTACCCGCTGGCTCCACGTCCGACACGAAGGCACCGAACATGTCTCTGCGCCGCAACCTCGCGCTCGTCACCGGCGCGGTCGCGCTCACCACGACCCTCTCGTCGTGCGGCTTCGACCTCGCCACCGACCAGGTGTACACGCCCGCCGCGGGCACCAACGACCGCGAGACGGAGGTCAACGTCCTCTCGGCCGTCGTGGTCGCCGCGCAGGACGACGCGGGCACCTTCGTCGGGGGCCTGGCCAACACCGCCGCCGACGAGCTGTCGCTGACCGGCCTCAGCGCCGCCGACACCAGCGTCACCGTGGCCGACTTCGACCCCATCGACGTCGCCCCCGACGGCTACACCGGCGTCGGCACCACCGAGGACGGCATCGGCCTGACCGGCTCGTTCGCCGCCGGCGACGTGCTCGAGCTGACCTTCACCTTCGACAACGGCGAGTCCGCGACGATGGACGTGCCGGTCGTCCCGGCCTGCCGCGAGTTCGAGGGCTTCGACACCGCCAGCACCACCGCGACCGGCGAGACCTACGACTGCGAGGCCGAGGAGCCCGTGGTCACCTACGGAGAGCACTGAGACGCATGTCGACCCTGATCCTGCTCCGCCACGGCGAGAGCGAGTGGAACGCCAAGAACCTGTTCACCGGTTGGGTGGACGTCGACCTCAACGACAAGGGCCGTGACGAGGCGGTCCGCGGCGGCAGGCTGATGAAGGAGGCCGGCGTCCTCCCCGACGTCGTGCACACCTCCCTGCTGCGTCGCGCGATCAACACCTCGGCCATGGCGCTGAGCGAGGCCGACCGGCACTGGATCCCGGTGAAGCGCTCCTGGCGCCTCAACGAGCGCCACTACGGCGGCCTCCAGGGCAAGAACAAGAAGCAGACCCTCGACGAGTACGGCGAGGAGCAGTTCATGCTCTGGCGCCGCTCCTTCGACGTGCCGCCGCCGGTCCTGGCCGACGACGACGAGTTCTCGCAGGTGGGCCTGCCCCAGTACGCCGACCTCGGCGACGAGATGCCCCGCACCGAGTGCCTCAAGGACGTCATCGAGCGGATGCTCCCCTACTGGGAGTCCGACATCACCGCCGACCTGGCGGCCGGCAAGGTCGTCCTGGTGGCCGCGCACGGCAACTCGCTGCGCGCGATCGTCAAGCACCTCGACGGGATCAGCGACGACGACATCGCCGGGCTGAACATCCCCACCGGCCAGCCGCTGGTCTACGAGCTGGACGACTCCTTCTCCCCCGTGGAGAAGGGCGGTCGCTACCTCGACCCGGAGGCGGCCGCCGCCGCCGCTGCCGCGGTCGCGAACCAGGGCCGCTGAGCCCGGCAGCCACGACGCACGAAGCGGCGGCCCCCCCCCCCGGGGGGGGGGGCGGGGGGGGTGGGGGGGGGGGGGGCCCCCCCCCCCCGGGGGGGGGGCGGGGGGGGGGGGGGCGGCCCCGGGGGGGGGGGGGGCCGGGGGGGGGGGGGGGCCCCCCCCCCGGGCCGGGGACGGAGCCCCTTGCCGCATGGGGTCAGCAAGGGGCTCCGCAGTCGATCGAAGTGCTCCCTCCGAGTTCGACGCGCACATCATGGCACCCCCGACCAGCCTGAGACCACGTTTCACCGCGCCTCCCCGGGTTGAGGTAACCCGTTCGGGCAGAGGGCTGGACCAGCCCACCTGACGCCCCCAGCAGGGGCGTCAGGAGGACCCGGTCAGGAGCCGTTCGGCAGGCTGGTCTCGGCACCCTCGGGGGTGGCCTTGGCGACGGCGCCCTTGACCATCGACTCCAGGTCGATCCCGGTGGCGGACTTCAGCATCTCCATCGTGTGGGCGATGTTCGTGGTGACCTGCTGCGGCAGGGCGCCGGCGCCCTCGGTGGAGAGGACGGTGAGCTCGGTGATCGACGCCATGGGCGCCGCGACCTCCTTGGCGAGCTGGGGCAGCATCTCGATCAGCATCTGGAGCACCGCGGCGTCGTTGTAGTCGGCGAACGCCTGCGCGCGCTTGTCCATGGCCTCGGCCTCGGCCTGACCGACCGCGGCGATCGCGGCGGCCTGGGCCTCGCCCTCGACGCGGGTCGCGTCGGCCTCGGCGGTACGCCGGGCGCGCTCCGCGGCACCGCGGCGCTCACCCTCGATCGCCTCGGCCTCGGCGAGCGCGGCACGGCGGGACTTCTCGGCCTCACCGGTGAGGCGGGCCTCCTCGGCCTGCGCCTCGGCGGCCCGGATGGTGGAGGCCTTGCGCGCCTCGGCGGCCGCGATCTCGGCCGACCGCTTGGCCTCGGCCTCCTGCTCGACCTTGTAGCGCTGCGCGTCGGCGGGCTTGCGGACCTCGGTCTCGAGCTGGCGCTCGGTCAGCGCCGCCTGGCGCACGGCCACCTTCTCCTGCTCGGTGAGGATCGCCTGGTCGCGGTCGGCCTGGGCCAGCGGGCCGGACGCGGCGGCCTGGGCGGCAGCGGCGTCGGTCTCGGCCTTGATCTCGGCCTGCTTCAGGGCGAGCACGCGCTGCGAGACCGCGATCTCCTGCTCGGCGGCGATCTGCGCCTGCTCGGCGGCCTGGCGGGCGTTGGCCTCGGCGATGCGGGCCTCCTGGGCCACGCGCGCGGCCTCGGGTCGGCCCAGGTCGGCGAGGTAGGAGCCGTCGTCGGTGACGTCCTGGATCTGGAAGGTGTCGAGGATGAGGCCCTGGCCGGTCAGGGAGTTCTCCGACTCGTCCGCCACGCGCTGGGCGAAGGCGGCACGGTCGCGGATGATCTGCTCCACCGTCAGGCCGCCGACGATCGAGCGCAGCGCACCCGCGAGGACCTCCTGGGTGAACGGCTCGACGTCCTCCTGCTGGGAGAGGAAGCGCTGGGCCGCCAGCCGGATCTGGTCGGCGTTGCCGCCGACCTTCACGATGGCGACGCCCTCGACGTTGAGCTTGATGCCCTGGCCGGAGACGGCGCCGCGGATCTGCACCGAGATGCGGCGGCTGGAGAGGTCCAGCGTGCCCAGCTTCTGCACGAAGGGGATGACGAAGGTGCCGCCGCCGAGGATGACCTTCTGGCCCGAGAGGTCCGTGGTCAGCTCGCCCGTCTCCGGGTTGACCACCGCCCTGCCCTTGCGGCCCGTGACGATGAACGCCTCGTTCGGCCCGGCGACCTTGTACCTGCTGGTGACCAGCAGGATCAGGAGGACGAGGACGACCACGAGGCCGCCGATGGGCAGGAGCAGTTCCATGGGGTTCCTTCCGAGAACGGTGGGGTGGAGCCGGGAGCGGTGGGCGGTCAGCCCAGCTCGCGCCACAGGGGCGCGACGGTGACCGCGGTGGGGGAGACGGAGCCGGTGACCTGGATGCGCTCGCCCGCCTCCAGCGGGAGCGGGTGGTCGCCGTCGAGCCGGGCGTTCACCCGCAGCGCACGGGTGCCGACCAGCACGCGGACGGTGCCGTAGCCGTCGACCGGGACGGCGGTGAGGACGACGCCCTCGTAGCCGACCGCGGTGGTGGTGCTGGGCGGCTCCGTGGCGTCGTCGTGGCGCAGGAGCCGGGTCAGCCAGACCGCCAGGGCGCCGAAGACCAGGCCGCCGCCCACGCCGACGGCGGTGCTGACCAGGGTCGGTGCGCCCAGCGCCTCGGCGATGGCGCCGGAGAACCCGAGCGCGGAGACGAAGGAGCCGAGCACCGCCGTGGAGAACACGTCGCTGCCCAGACCGTCGAAGAGGCCGTCGAGGAGACCCTCGATCGGCCCGTCCAGCACGTCGCCCAGCACCAGGGAGAGGGCCAGCACCAGGACGCCGGCCACGCCGAGGACGAGGAAGACGGTCATCGCGGGGCAGCCTCCAGGGGATCGATCACGGTCGTGACGACGAGCACGTCCGTGCGTTCGCCGCGCACTTCTTTACCTCGACAGGGTCATCCTGCCCCATCGCCGCACCGGGTGCCGGGCGGGTCGGCCCTGACCTGTGGAGGACGGGCGTGCTCAGCCGGTACCGGCGACCTCGGCAGCCCGTTGGGCCAGCCACCGGTCCCA
Organism: Nocardioides bruguierae; assembly: GCF_023554635.1. NCBI lineage: Bacteria > Bacillati > Actinomycetota > Actinomycetes > Propionibacteriales > Nocardioidaceae > Nocardioides > Nocardioides bruguierae. The sequence continues at coordinate 377,842 of NZ_JAMJPH010000001.1, read as the reverse complement.
GGCCTCGGCACCGGGCAGGGAGGCCACGCGGCGGGTGATCGGCTCCTGCCCGGCCACCCACCACCCCAGCCGCCGCACGGCCAGGGGGTGGTCGGTCAGGGCGGTGGTGGAGGCCTCCTGCGCGTCCTCGAGCGAGACCTGCACGGTGCCCGCCCCGGTGCGCTCCCCGGTGCGCTGCCCTGCGTCGGAGAGCGTGCGCAGCGCGGAGCCCAGCCAGCGTCGCAGGGGTCGTGACGAGGGCGTCCAGCGGCTCACGCCCTCGGGCGACGCGGACGCGGTGGCCACCCGCAGCAGCACGTGGTCGACGTCCGCGCCGCCCGCGCCCGCGGCACCGACCTGGAGGCTCCAGGCCACCGGGAGCGTGTCGCCGCCCCGCGGCAGCCCGGCGCTGAGCCGCCGCACGAGGTCGCGGTCCCGGTCGTCGGGGGCGCCGGTCACCACCAGGCGACGGCGCGCGTCGCCGAGGTCGAGGCGGACGTGGCCCGCCAGCGTGCCGGGCAGCGTCACCGCGTCCTGCGCGAGCGCGGCCAGGGCCTGGGTCAGCGAGTCGCTGCGGGCCGTGAGGGTGTCGGTCGCGGCGAGGGAGAGCACGACCGACCCGTCCAGCGCGTCGCTCCAGGACCGCCACACGTCCACGGCGTCGGCGACCTCGGTGGCCACCTCGGCGCCGGCACCGGGGCCGAGGAGGCGGTCGCCGTCGATCTCGATCCACCCGCAGGACTCGGGCGTGCAGTGCTCGCTGTCGAGCAGGCGCAGCCGGAACGGGGTGTAGTCGGCGGAGTCGACGGCGTCGACGGTGCGCTGCACGACGGCCACGACCGAGGCGGTGTCCAGGTCGTCGGCCAGCTGGACGTCGATGCGGGCCTGCTCCCCGTCGTCGGGGTCGGGCACGGCGACCTCGACCACGCCGGGGGCCTGCCGCACGCGCCCCTCGAGCGCCTGGGGGGTGCCGCCCACCAGCCCGCAGGCGGCCAGCCCCGGGCCCAGCAGCCCGGCCGCGGCGACCAGCGCGAGGGCGCGCGCCGACCACGGGCGGCGCGCACGTGCGCGGGGGGTCGCAGCACTCACGCCCGCCATGGTCGCACCGGTACCCGGGCGCCGGGGGGCGAACGCGAGGACGGGCGCGGGCTGGGAACGGGGCCTGGAACGGGGGGCTGGGAACCGCCGGGTGCTCGGGCTCAGGAGCCGAGCGCGGCGGCCAGCTCCCGGCGGTTGGAGATGGAGAGCTTGCGGTAGACCCGGGACAGGTGCCACTCGACGGCCTTGACCGTCACCTGCAGCTCCGCGGCGACCTGGCGGTTCGTCAGGCCCTGGGTGGCCAGTGCCGCCACGCGACGCTCGCCCGGGGTCAGGTCGGCCGCGGCGTCGCTGCCGGTGGTGGCGGGGTGCTCGCCCACGATCGCGAGCAGCTTGTGCACGCGAGCCAGGAGCGGGCCGAGGCCCTGGCGGCCGGCGAACGACTCGGCCCCGCGCAGCAGCAGCACCGCGGTGTCGCGGTCGCCCGCGAGCAGGCGCAGGCCCGCCAGGTCGGTGTCGATCTGGGCGGTCAGGCGCCCGGCCTCGATGCCGAGCAGGGTCTGCCGGGCCGCCTCGAGGAGGTCGGCGCGGTCGGTGGCGGAGGTGACGTTGGCCAGCGTCCGCAGGGCGTGGGCGTGGGCGTGCTGGGAGCCGGAGGCGAACGCCAGCCGCACGTGGGTGCGGGCGTGCTCCTCGGCCTCGTGGCGCCGGGAGAGGTGCACGAGCGCGAGGGCCAGGCCGGTGCGCCACGGCAGCCAGGCCGGGTCGGCCGACGGCAGCAGTTCGTGGACGGCGGTGAAGTGCCCCGCCGCGTCCTCGTAGCGCCCCTGGGCCAGGGCGAGCTGGCCCTGGGTGAGGGCGAGCACGGCGTGGGTCTGGGCGTCGGAGCCGGCGGCCTCGGCGCGGGCACTCTCGACGACGCGGACTGCCTGGTCGAGCTCGCCGCGGGCCATGCGCACGTCGCACTCGGCGTGCCGCAGGTGGGCGCGGTCGAGGTCGCTCAGTGCATCAGCGTCCACCGAGGTGAGGGCTGCCAGGGCCAGGCCGATCCGCCCGGCGCGCAGCTGCGCGGTCGCCCGTCCGATCTCGAGCGAGACGGGGACGCCCGCGCCGACCGCCAGGGGGACCTCGAGGAGGGGCGGGGGAGTCAGGGACATGAGCAGAGCCTAGGGAGGATCGAGGGCCTAGGAGGGGACTTCAGGCAATTCTTGGGCGCGCGTCGCGGCGGGGCGTGCCGGTCCGTAATCGCGGGCTCGGCGAGGGGCCGGCGTGCACGCCCGTACCGTTCAGACGGGTGCCGCGCCGGCCAGTGCGAGCGCCCGCTCGGCCAGGGGTCGCACCTGGTCGGTGTCGGTCGGCACGAGCCCGACCCGGGTGCGGCGGTCCAGCAGGTCCTCGACCTCGGCAGCCCCCTCGTGGGTCACGCCGAAGACCAGCTCGGCGAGGGTCACCGGCGCGGTGGGCGAGGCCGGCGCCAGCAGCGTGACGTCGTCCAGGCCGGTGACCGAGCGCGCGGTGGCGAGCACCAGCGAGGCGTCCGTGCCGAAGCGGCGGACGAGGCGGGGCGGTGCGTCCAGCGCCGCGAGCACGGGCCGCGGCGCAGCGCCGGCCAGCGGCAGGTCGCGGGTGCGGCAGGCGCCGGCGGCGAGGCCGGTCGCCTCGAGGCCGGCGTCGAGGGCGTCCTGAGCCATGCGGCGGTAGGTGGTGAGCTTGCCGCCGACCACGGTGACCACGGCACCGGCACCGGCACGACTCCCGGCGCCCCGCACGCGGACGGCGTGCCGTCGCGAGAGGTCCGCGGTGCCGCTGCCGCCCGCGCCGGCCAGCAGCGGGCGCAGCCCCGCGAACGCGCCGAGGAGGTCGGCGGGGCCCGGCGGGTGGGCGAGCACGCCGCCGAGCACGTCGACCAGGAAGGCGACCTCGCCGGGCGTCGGCTCGGGCACGTCGGGCACCGGCCCGGGGGCCGGCTCGTCGGTGAGGCCGACGTAGGTGGTGCCGTCCGGCTGGGGCAGCAGCAGCACGAAGCGGGCACGCTCACCGGGCACGGGCACCGAGAGCGCCGTCGACAGCCCTCCGAGCGCGGCCGTGCGCACCACCAGGTGGGTGCCGCGGCTGGGCGTGAGCCGGAGCGAGGGGTCCAGGTCGCCCGCCCACACGCCCGAGGCGTTGACGACCAGGCGGGCGTGGACCTCCCGCTGCTCGCCGGTGCGGGCGTCGAGCAGGTCGGCCCCGCCGGGGCGGGTGGCCACGACGCGGACGCGGGTGCGCACGTGCGCGCCGTGCTGGGCCGCCGTCCGGGCGAGGGTGACCACGAGGCGGGCGTCGTCCTCGAGGCGACCGTCCCAGCCGAGGAGGCCACCGCGCAGGCCGGTGGGTCGCAGGGCGGGCGCCAGGGCGAGGGCCTCGGCGGCGCCGACGCGTCGGGAGCGGGGCAGCTCACCCGCTCCCGTGCCCGCCGCGTGCCGCAGCAGGTCGCCCGCGGCCAGGCCGGTGCGCACGACCGCGGCCTCGCGGTGGCCGGTGGCCTCGGTGAGGGGCACCAGCATCGGCAGCGGGTGGGTCAGGTGCGGGGCGGTGCGGCTCATCAGCAGGCCCCGCTCGATCGCGGACTCGCGCGCCACCCCGACCTGGCCGTGAGCGAGGTAGCGCAGGCCGCCGTGCACCAGCTTGCTGCTCCACCGCGAGGTGCCGTGGGCGAGGTCGTGGGCGTCGACGACCAGGACCCGCAGGCCACGCGCGGCGGCGTCGAGCGCGACGCCGGCGCCGGTGGCGCCCAGCCCGACCACGAGGACGTCGACCTGGGTCGGCGCGTCGGCCAGCCCGGCGCGCACGCGCGGCGTGGTGCCGGGGGTCATCTCAGGCGCCGTCCGTGGGCGCGAGCGAGGCCCGCAGCTGGTGGGCGAGCTCGGCCTCGAGGGCCGCCTCGCCCACCGCGTCGTCCACCATCGTCTGGCGGGAGAGGACGTGGCCGTGCAGCGTGAGCAGCAGCGCGCGGGCGAGGAGCACCGGGTCACCGGCACGGGCGGCGCCGGCCTCCTGGCAGCGGGCGACGGCGCCGGCCACGACCTGGGCCATCTGCTCCTGGCTGCGGCCGCGGCGGTTGAGCAGGTAGGGCAGGAGCAGCTCGGGGTCGAGCTCGACGATCCGGGCGAACAGCTCGTTCTCGCGCAGGGCCCGCACGGCGGCCAGCAGGTCGTCCACGAGCAGGTCGACGGGCCGGTCCGGGCGGGCCTCGTCGGGGCGGCTCGCCAGCACGTCGGCCATCACTCGCGACCACTCGCGGGTCATCAGGTCGCCCAGCAGGGTCGGCATGTCCGCCCACGTGCGGTAGATCGTCATCCGGCTGACCGCGGCCCGTCGGGAGACCTCGGTGAGGGTGGTGCGCCGCCAGCCGAGGTCGAGGAGGCAGGCGCGCGCCGCGTCCAGGTAGACGTCCTGGCGGGAGGAGTCGCCCTCGCTGTCAGCGGTGTTACGAAGTGACGGCATGTGTCACACTGTAACGCATGGACGTCTCCCGTACAGCCCCGCCGACCGAGATGGACCCGCAGCGCTGGGGCCCCACCGACTGCGCCGAGCCCCTGGCGCCCGCCGCCCGCGGCCTCGTCGAGCTCGCCTTCGGGCTGGCCGAGACGCCGCCCGCGCCGCTCGGCACGCCCCCGGCCGACGGTCTGCCCGCCGCCGTCCGCACCGCACTGGTCGACCTCCTCGGCCCCGCGCACGTGGACGACGGCGACGCGCTGCGTCGGCTGCGCACCGCCGGCAAGTCGACCCCGGACCTGCTGCGCGCCCGCGCCGGGGACGTGGCGGACGCACCCGACCTCGTGGTGCGCCCGGCCGACCACGACCAGGTGCAGGCGGTGCTCGACCTGGCGGTGGCCCACCGGGTCGCGGTGGTGCCGTTCGGCGGGGGCACCGGGGTCGTCGGCGGCGTCGCGGGCGGCCGCACCGCCCGGGAGGCCGGCCTCGCGGGGGCCCTCAGCCTCGACCTGGTGCGGCTCGACTCCCTGCTCGCGCTGGACGAGGTGTCCCTGACCGCGACCCTCGGCGCCGGGCTGCGGGGGCCGGCCGCCGAGGCGCTGCTGGCCGAGCACGGGCTGGTGCTGGGGCACTACCCGCAGTCCTTCGAGCACGCCAGCATCGGCGGGTTCGCCGCGACCCGCTCGTCGGGGCAGGCCTCGGCCGGCTACGGACGCTTCGACGCGATGGTGGTCGGCCTGCGCGCCGCCACGCCCCGTGGGCAGTGGCGCCTCGGCGTGGCCCCGGCCTCGGCCGCCGGCCCCGACCTGCGTCAGGTGCTGCTGGGGTCCGAGGGCGCGTTCGGCGTGGTCACCGAGGTGACGGTGCGGGTGCGCCGGGCGCCCTCGAGCGCGCGGTTCGGCGGCTGGCGCCTGCCGGACTTCGCCGCCGCCACGACGGCCGTGCGCACGCTGGCGCAGGAGGGCCTGCTGCCCACGGTGCTGCGGATCTCGGACGAGACCGAGACGGCGCTCAACCTGGCCGACCCCTCCGCCGTCGGCGAGGCCGCCTCCGCCGGGTGCCTCGTGGTGGTCGACGTCGAGGGCTCCGCGCGGCACGTGGCACGACGCTGGGAGGAGGTGGCCGAGGTGCTCGCGGCCCACGGCGGCACCGACCTGGGCGCCGGCCCGGGCGAGGCGTGGCGCGACGGGCGCTTCCACGGGCCCTACCTGCGCGACGCGCTGCTGGACGTCGGCGTGCTGGTCGAGACGCTGGAGACGGCGACCTTCTGGTCCGGCGTCGACGGGCTCAAGGCGGCCGTCACCGACGCCGTCTCCGCCTCGCTCGGTGACGGCACGCTCGTGCTGTGCCACGTCAGCCACGTCTACGAGACCGGCTGCTCGCTCTACTTCACCGTCGCCGCTCCCGGCGGGCAGGACCGTGCCGCGCGGTGGGGTGCCGCCAAGGCGGCCGCGTGCGAGGCGATCGTGGCCGCGGGCGGCACGATCACCCACCACCACGCCGTGGGCCGCGACCACCGCCCCTGGCTGCACCACGAGGTCGGGGACGTCGGGGTCGGCGTGCTGCGCGCGCTCAAGGCGGAGCTGGACCCCACGGGCGTGCTCAACCCCGGGGTGCTCGTGCCCTGACCTGTCCTCGCGCCCTGGCCGGCGCCGCACGCCCCGCGACCGGCGGGGTGCTGCCTCAGCGCGCGGGCAGCGTCCAGACGAGCAGCTCGGTGGCCACGGCCGCGGTGACCGTGCGGGCCTCGGTCTCGCCGTCCAGCAGGAACGCGTCGCCCGCCTCCAGCGGCTCCGCCAGGCTCGAGCGGACCAGCGCCCCGCGCGCCACGAAGCAGTGGACGAGGGGTGCCACCGGCAGGGTCACCGACCCACCGGCGGGCAGCCGGGCGACCAGCAGCCGCGCGTCGCCGGACCGGGGCCGGGCGCCGGTGTCGACCAGGTCGCCCGAGGCCAGGGCCTCCGGGTCCACCGGGAGCGACTCGAACGAGGCGGGCGCGTCGACGGCGTCGTCGTCCGGGGTGAGCCAGACCTGCACGAACCGCGTCGCGCCCACGCCCTGCGCGGCCACCTCGGCGTGGTCGACGCCCGCGCCGGCGTGCTGCACGGCCACGGTGCCGGGCGTGGTGGTGGCGGTGTGCCCGAGGGAGTCGGTGTGCTCGAGCGCGCCGGTCAGGACCCAGGTGACGATCTCCAGTCCCGCGTGGTGGTGCTCGCTGAAACCGGACCCGGGCCGCAGGTGGTGGTCGTCGTGGCAGGTCATCCGCCCGAACGAGACCCGTTCCGGGTCGTAGTGCTGCCCGAACGAGAACGAGTGGCGCGTGTGCCGCCCCGGCTCGCGGGTGGTGAATCGGCTCGTTCCCCGGCGGATCTCGACGCTCATGGACATCATGGTCTCGTGCCGCCGTCGCAGGATGCCCCCCGCCTGCCCCCGCTGCCGCCGGGGTTCCGGCTCGGCGTGGCCACCGCCGCCTACCAGGTGGAGGGTGCCCCCGAGGCGGAAGGTCGTGGACCCTCCGTGTGGGACACGTTCGCCGCGCGGCCCGGAGCCGTGGCCGGCGGGCTGGCTGCGGGCGACCTGGGCGCCGACCACTACCGGCGGTTCCGCGAGGACGTCTCGCTGCTGGCCGACCTCGGGGTGGACGCCTACCGCTTCTCCATCTCGTGGTCGCGCGTGCAGCCCAGCGGCCGCGGCGCGCCCAACGCCGCCGGCCTCGACCACTACGAGCGGCTGGTCGACACGCTGCTCAAGGCCGGGATCGACCCCGTCGTCACGCTGTTCCACGGCGACCTGCCGCAGGGCCTCGAGGACGACGGCGGGTGGCTCAACCGCGAGACGATCTCGCGCTTCGGCGACTACGCCGCCCTCGTCGGCGAGCGGCTCGCCGACCGGGTCAGCGCCTGGGTGCCGGTCGACGAGCCCAACGTCGTGGCCTTCCTCGGCTACGGCACCGGCTCGCACGCGCCGGGCCGTCGGCTCATGTTCCACGCCATCCCCGTGGCCCACCACCTGCTGATCGGGCACGGCGTCGCCACGTCCGCCCTGCGGGCCGCCGGGGCCGAGCGCGTCGGCTGCGCGAACCACCACGCGCCCATGTGGCCCGCCAGCGACGACGAGGCGGACGTCGGCGCGACCAAGCTGTTCGACTCGTTGTGGAACGGCTTCTTCATCGAGCCGATGCTGCTGGGGCGCTACCCGCGCGACCTGGAGATCCTGCTCGACGACGTGATCGAGCCGGGCGACCTCGCGCTCATCCGCCAGCCGCTCGACTTCTACGGGATCAGCTACTACGCCCCCATGCGGATCGCCGCGGCCCCCGAGGAGGCCGAGACCCCGTTCATGCCGGTGCCACTGCTCGGCTACCCGACCACCGACCTCGGCTGGCCGGTCGTGCCCGACGCGCTGCGCGAGTGGCTCATCACCTTCCGCGCCCGCTACCGGGCCGCGCTGCCGCCGCTGTGCATCACGGCCGCCGGTGCCGCCTACGCCGACACCCCCGACGAGCAGGGCGTGGTGGACGACGACGCCCGGATCGCCTACCTGGACGGCCACCTCCGCGCCGTCTCCGCCGCCGTCCAGCGAGGCGTCGACGTGCAGGGCATGTTCGTCTGGTCGCTGCTGGACGGCTTCGACGGCGCCCAGGGCTACCAGGCGCCGTTCGGCCTCGTCCGCGTCGAGCCGGGCTGCAAGAAGCGCGTGCCCAAGGCGTCCTTCGACTGGTTCCACGACGTCATCGCGTCGCGGACGCGGTCGATCGGCTGACCCCTCGACCAGCGGAGGCCTCGACCGGAGGGGGCTATCGCAGGACGCCGGCGGCGAGGCCCTCCACGACGAGACCGAGCCGGCGGGCGTCGGTGGCGAGGTTGACGCGGACGTGGCCGGCCAGGCCGGGGTGGTAGTCGCTGCCCTCGGCCACGCGGACGTGGTGCGCGCGGGCGGCCTCGGCAGGGCGCTCGACCCCGTACGCGCGCAGGTCGACCCAGGCCAGGCAGGTGGCCTCGACCGGCCGCACCCGGGCCCGCGGCAGCCGCTCGTCGAGCATCTTCTCCAGCAGGTCGCGCTGCTCGGCGATCCGCTCGCGCAGCGCCTCGAGCCAGTCGTCGCAGTCGTTCCAGGCGACGGTGCCGGCGACCATCCCCAGCACCGACGCGCCACCGTTCTGGGCGTGCGGCACGCCGCGGACCGCGGCTAGGTCGCCGTCGTCCAGCGTGATCACCTGTGCCGCGTGCAGGCCGGCGGTGGAGAACGTCTTGGAGTGGCTCGTGACCAGCACCGCGGACTCGTCGACGCTGAGGTAGGGCACGAACGCGGGGGAGCCCGCCAGCACCAGGGGCGCGTGGATCTCGTCGACGACCACGCGCACGCCGTGGGCGCGGGTCAGGTCGCGCAGCGCCTCCAGCTCGTGGCGGCGGTGCACGCGCCCGGTCGGGTTGTGCGGGTGGCAGAGGATCAGCGTCCGCGCACCGCTCTCCACGATCGCCCGCTCGAGGGCTGCCAGGTCGAGGGCGGCGTCGTCGGCGTCCGGGTCGGCCTCGACCATCACCAGCTCGTGGCCGGTGACCTCGACGACCTCGCGGAACGGCGGGTAGTGCGGGGTCGGCACCAGCACCGGCCCCGGCTCGGCCAGGGTCTCCAGGACGAGGCGGAGCCCCGCGACCACGTCGCCGACGACCGTGGAGCGGCCCGTCGGCAGCGTCCAGCCCCAGTGCCGCTGCGCGAACGCGACGAACGCGGCGTCGAGCTCGGCGGCCTGCAGGGTGTCGTGCCCGGGGGCGTAGCCGAGCATCCCGTCGGCGACCGCTGCGCCGACGGCGTCCAGGATCGGGAGCGCCACCTGGTAGTCGGTCTCCGCGACCCAAGCGGGCACGGTGCCCTCCTCGGTGGAGCCCCACTTGGTGGGCAGGGCGCGACGGAGCTGGGCGTCGGTGAGGTCGACGATCACGCGGACCAGTCTGGTCCGCTCCGACCAGCGGCCGGTGCGCGGGGTCGGTCGCCGCTCAGGGGGCGGTGAGCCGCGCGGCGACGGCGGCGAGGACGGCGGGGTCCCCGGGCGACGGGGTCCAGGGGAGGCGGAGCCGGTCGCGGGCCTCGTCACCGGCGTAGCGGGGGATCACGTGCCAGTGCAGGTGGAAGACCGTCTGCCAGGCGGCCTCGCCCCACGCGGTCAGGACGTTCACGCCGTCCGCGCCCAGGCGCTCGCGCATCCGGGCGCCGAGGGCCTGCGCCGCCCGCGCGGTCGCCGCGACGTCCTCGGGGTCGGCCGCACCGAGGTCCGCGGCGTGCGCCTTGGGGACCACCAGGGCGTGGCCGTCGCTGGCGGGGTTGATGTCGAGGAACGCGAGCGTGCGCTCGTCCTCGCCCACGACGGTGGCAGGGACCTCCCCGGCGACGATGTGGCAGAACAGACACGTCGCGTCGCGGTTCACCTCGCCTGGCACGGGCCCCAGCGTAGGCGGTCCTCACCCTCCCGGACCAGGTGCACGAGTACCCCCGAGGGGTAGTGGTAGAGGCATGGACACCTCCTGGAAGATGGCCGCGACCGCCACCCGCCACTGCCTCACCGGCTGCGCCGCCGGGGAGATCGTCGGCATGATCCTGGCCGCCGCCTTCGCCTGGCAGAACCTGACCAGCGTCACGGTCTCGTTCGTGCTGGCGTTCGTGTTCGGCTACTCGCTGACCTTCTGGGGCGTGAAGAAGGCGGGGTTCTCCACCTCGACCGCGGTCAAGGCGGCGCTGGCCTCCGACACGGTCTCGATCCTGGTGATGGAGCTCGTCGACAACGGCTTCATCGCCCTGATCCCCGGCGCGCTCTCCGCGACGCTCACGCAGTGGCTGTTCTGGTGGACGCTGGCGCTGTCGCTGGCCATCGCCTTCCTCGTGGCGGTGCCGGTGAACAAGTGGCTGATGGACCGCGGTCTCGGCCACGCCAAGGTGCACGAGCTGCACGGGCACAGCGGTGGGCACGGCGGCGGGCACGGTGACGGGCACGAGGGTCACGAGATGCACCACACGGCCCAGGGCCACTGACCGGACGGGCGTCACCCGGGTGTCACACGTCGGCCCTACGATCCGACTCATGCGCCGTCGCCTCGCCCTGCCTGCCCTTGCTGCCGCGTCCGTGCTGGTGCTCAGCGCCTGCGCGCCGACCGAGGAGTCGGTCTCGGCCTCCGACGACGGCTCGACGACGGCCGACGCGACCGCGGAGGGCTCGGACGGCAGCAGCGAGTCGGCCGACCCCGCCGCCTGCGTCACCGACGACATGCTGACGACGGCCGGCACGCTGACGGTGGGCACCGACTCGCCGGCCTACTCGCCGTGGTTCAAGGGCAACGACCCGACCAACGGCAAGGGGTACGAGTCCGCCGTGGCCTACGAGGTCGCCGGCCGCCTCGGGTTCAGCGAGGACGAGGTCACCTGGACCGTCGTCCCCTTCAACACCTCCTACGCGCCCGGCGCCAAGGACTTCGACTTCGACATCAACCAGATCTCGATCACCCCGCAGCGCGCGAAGGTCGTCGACTTCTCCGACGGCTACTACTCCGCCGCCCAGGCGGTCATCGCGCTGGACGGCTCCGCCGCCGCGGACGCCACCAGCCTGGACGACCTCAAGGACCTGAACCTCGGCGCGCAGACCGGCACCACCAGCCTCACCGCGATCACCGACGTGATCCAGCCCGACTCCGACCCGTCCGTCTTCCAGACCACGAACGCCGCCGTGCAGGCGCTGCAGAACGGTCAGGTCGACGCGATCCTCGCCGACCTGCCCACCGCCTTCTACATCTCGGCCGTGCAGCTGGACGGCGGCACCATCGTCGGACAGTTCCAGCCGGAGACCGGCGAGACCGAGGAGTTCGGCATGCTCTTCGCGAAGGGCTCCAGCCTCGTGACCTGCGTCAACGAGGCGCTCGCCGCGATGGAGGACGACGGCACGCTGGCCGCGATCGAGAAGAAGTGGCTCTCCGACTCCGTGTCCGTCCCCGAGCTGGACTGATCGGGGTCGGCACCGGGCGTGGGTCCCTCAGCAGCGCGGGCAGCGGCGCCCGCGGACTGGTCCCCGAGCGAGCGTGAGCTCGAGCGGCGAGCCCTCCGTCGACGGCAGCGGCGTCGCTCCACCCTGATCGCCACGGTCATGACCGTGGTGGTGCTCGGCCTGCTCCTCGTGGGGCTGGTCAGCTCGCCCGGCTGGGAGCGGGTCAAGGAGTACTTCTTCTCGCCCGAGGCCGCCCGCGAGTCCTGGCGGGCGGTGCTCGAGGCGATGTGGCTCAACGTCCGCCTCTTCGTCGTCTGCGAGATCGGCATCCTCGTGCTGGGCCTGCTCATCGCGGTCGCCCGCACGACCCGCTCGGCCTGGCTGGCGCCCGTGCGGGTCGTGGCGGTCGTCTACACCGACGTCGTCCGCGGCATCCCGACGATCCTGCTGATCACGATGTTCGGCTTCGGCATCCCGGCGCTGCAGCTGCAGGGCATCACCAACGACCGGGTCGTGTGGGCCGGCGTCGCGCTGGTGGTCTCCTACTCGGCCTACGTCTCGGAGGTCTTCCGCGCGGGGCTGGAGTCGGTGCACCCCTCGCAGGTGGCCAGCGCCCGCGCGCTGGGCCTCTCCGAGGGCCGCATCCTGCGGCACGTGGTGGTGCCCCAGGCGGTGCGCCGCATCGTCCCGCCGTTGCTCAACGACTTCGTGTCCCTGCAGAAGGACACCGCGCTCGTCTCCGTGCTGGGCGTCCTGGACGGCGTCTTCTGGGCCACCAACTACGCCAACTTCAACTTCAACTACACGCCGATGGTGGTCGTGGCGCTCTACTTCGTCGTGCTCACGGTGCCGCTGGCCCGGCTCACCGACCACCTGCAGAAGCGGCTGGTCGAGCGGGAGAGGGCGGGTGCCCGATGAGCGCGCTGCTGTCCGTGCGCGACCTGCGCAAGTCCTACGGCGACCGGGTCGTGCTCGAGGGCATCGACCTCGACGTCGAGCCCGGCGAGGTCGTCTGCCTGATCGGCGCCTCGGGGTCGGGCAAGTCCACGCTGCTGCGGTGCCTGAACCTGCTCGAGCAGGTGGACGACGGCACGATCACGTTCGAGGGCAACGAGATCACCGACCCGCGCACCGACGAGCGGGCCGTGCGCCGGCGGATGGGCATGGTCTTCCAGGCCTACAACCTGTTCCCGCACCTCACCGTGCTGCAGAACTGCGTGCTCGCCCCGCGGTTCGCCCACCGCCGCTCCCGTCGTGAGGCGGAGGAGCGGGCCCGTGACCTGCTCGGACGCTTCGGGCTGGGCGAGTTCGCGGACGTCCACCCCGACCGGCTCAGCGGTGGCCAGCAGCAGCGCGCCGCCGTCGTCCGTGCCCTGTGCACGAGCCCGTCGCTGCTCCTGCTCGACGAGGTGACCGCCGCCCTGGACCCCGAGCTCGTCGGCGAGGTGCTCGGCATCCTGCGCGAGCTGGCCGCCGAGGGCACCACGATGGTGCTGGCCACGCACGAGATGTCGTTCGCACGGGACGTCGCCACCCGCGTCGTCTTCCTCGACGCCGGCCGCGTCTGCGAGGAGGGCCCGCCCTCCCAGGTGCTCGGCGCGCCGCTCCAGGAGCGGACCCGCGCCTTCCTCGCCCGCGTCCTCTGACGAGCGCCCTCGTGTCGGGACGTCATGCGGAGCGGACGCAGTCCCCCTCAGATGCATGACGTCCCGGGTGCAGGATGGGGCGCATGCCCCAGCAGCAGAACCCCGGTGACCAGGCAGGACGAGGCGGGCCGCTGGCCGGCGTGAAGGTGGTCGAGCTGGCGGGCATCGGGCCCGGTCCGCACGCGTGCATGATCCTCGCCGACCTGGGTGCGGACGTGATCCGGCTCGACCGGCCCCAGGGCCAGATGTTCACCGGTGGTGCGCACGACCTGCTCAACCGCGGCCGCCCCAGCGTCGCGCTCGACCTCACCCACCCCGAGGCCGCCGACCTGGTGCTCGGCCTCGTGCGCGACGCCGACGTGCTCGTCGAGGGGATGCGGCCCGGTGTCACCGAGCGCCGCGGCGTCGGGCCGGCCGAGTGCCTCGCGGTGAACCCGGCGCTGGTCTACGGGCGGATGACCGGCTGGGGGCAGGACGGTCCGCTCGCCCAGGCGGCCGGTCACGACCTCACCTACACGGCCCTGACCGGTGCGCTGCACGGCGCGGGGCAGGACCCGGCGCGTCCGCACTTCCCCCGGAACCTGCTCGGCGACTTCGGCGGCGGCTCGACGTACCTGGTCATCGGCGTGCTCGCCGCCCTCACCCACGCCCGCGCCACCGGCCGCGGCCAGGTGGTCGACGCCGCGATCGTCGACGGTCTCGCCCACCTCGACGCGATGACCCACGCCCTGGCCAACGGTGGCCTCGACACCCAGCCCCGCGGCCGCAACCTGCTCGACGGCGGCGCCCCCTTCTACGACCTCTACGAGACCGCGGACGGCGGCCACGTCGCCGTCGGTGCCCTCGAGCCGCCGTTCTTCGCCGCCCTGCTCGAGGTGCTGGACGTCGCAGCGGACTGCCCCGGCCAGCTCGACCTGGCCCGCTGGCCGGAGATGCGCGCCCTGTTCGCCGAGACGATCCGCGGCCGCACCCGGGAGGAGTGGACGGCCGCCGCCGAGGGCACGGACGCCTGCCTCGTCCCCGTGCTGACCCGGGAGGAGGCGCCCCTCCACCCGCACCTGGCCGCGCGCGGCACCTTCCTGCCCGGCGAGCACGGCCCCCAGCCCGCCCCGGCACCCCGGTTCTCCGAGACGCCGGCCAGCCTCGGCACCCCGCCGCCGGCCGTGGTCGGTCAGGACACCCGCGCCGCGCTGGCCGCCTGGGGGGTCGCGGACGTCGACGGCCTGATCGAGCGCGGCGTCGTCCACCAGGCCTGAGGTCTCGATCACCGGGAGGCGTGCCAGCACAGATCTCCACTAATGAATATCTGTCAATAACGGCGGATCCGCGTTACCGTCGCCACATGACCTCCCAGGACACCAGCCCGGCGCAGCCGGTGGAGGACGTCGACGTCCTCGTCATCGGCGCGGGGCTCTCCGGCATCGGCGCCGCCTGCCAGATCGTCACCCGCCACCCCGGCAAGTCGGTCGCGGTGCTCGAGGCCCGCGCCACGAGCGGCGGCACGTGGGACCTGTTCCGCTACCCCGGCATCCGGTCGGACTCGGACATGTTCACCTTCGGCTTCCGGTGGCGGCCGTGGCCCAGCGACACAGCGCTGGCCGACGGGCACCTGATCCTCGACTACCTGCGGGCGGTCGCGGAGGAGTACGACGTGGAGCGGCTGATCCGCTACGACCACCGGGTCACCAGCGCCGCGTGGAGCAGCGACGAGCAGCGCTGGACGGTCACCTACACCCACGACGGGGTCGAGAAGCAGGTCCGGTGCAGCCTGCTGTGGGGCTGCTCCGGCTACTACGACTACGAGAAGGGCCACGCCCCGGTCTTCCCCGGGGCCGAGGACTTCGAGGGCCAGGTCGTGCACCCGCAGTTCTGGCCCGAGGACCTCGACTACGCGGGCAAGAAGGTCGTGGTCATCGGCTCCGGCGCGACCGCCGTGACGCTCGTGCCGGCCATGGCGCCGACCGCCGAGCACGTGACGATGCTCCAGCGCTCGCCCACCTACATCCTGTCCCGGCCCGGCCGCGACGGCTGGGGCAAGGCCCTGGCCCGGCTGCCCGAGAAGCTCCGGTTCCCGCTGGTGCGGTGGAAGAACATCCTGGTGCAGGTGGGCAGCTACCAGCTGTTCCAGCGCCGGCCGGAGTGGGGCAAGAACCTCATCCGCACCGCCACGGCGCGGCAGCTGGAGGGCACGGGCCTCGACGTCGACACCCACTTCAAGCCCGACTACAACCCGTGGGACCAGCGGCTCTGCTTCGTCCCCGACTCCGACCTGTTCAAGGCGCTGCGCAGCGGCAAGGCCGACGTGGTCACCGACCACATCGAGACCTTCGACGCCACCGGCATCCGGCTGACCAGCGGCGAGCACCTGGACGCCGACATCATCGTCACGGCCACCGGCCTGCGGCTCAAGGCGTTCGGCGGCATCTCGATGACCGTCGACGGCGCCGAGGTCAAGGCCCACGAGACGATGGCCTACAAGGCGCTGATGCTCTCCGGCGTCCCGAACTTCGTCTACACGATCGGCTACACGAACGCGTCCTGGACGCTCAAGGCCGACCTGGTCAGCGACTACGTCTGCCGGATGCTCGAGCACCTCGACAGCCACGGGCTGAGCAGCTTCGTGGCCGAGCGCGACCCCAGCGTGGGGGAGCGGCCGTTCATGGACTTCCAGTCCGGCTACGTGCTGCGGGCGCTCGACCACCTGCCCCGGCAGGGCGACCGGGCGCCGTGGATGCTCAAGCAGAACTACCTCACCGACCTGCGCACCATCCGGCACGACGAGCTGGACGACGGGGTCCTGGCGTTCCGCTGACGCCGCCCGTGCCCGAGGGGGTGAGATGCCCCGCGGGCCGGATGGGTATCCGAGGAGGGTGCGGCCCCGACGGCGGGGCCCTCTCATCCGAGGAGGAACCATGGCGATCAGCGACAAGCTGTCGAACAAGTCCGAGGAGCTCGGCGGCAAGGGCAAGGAGACGGTCGGCGAGGCCACCGGCAACGAGCAGCTCCAGGCCGAGGGCAAGGCCGACCAGTCCTCGGCCGGCCTGAAGCAGGCCGGCGAGAAGCTCAAGGACGCCGCCAAGGACGTCAAGGGCGCCGTCTCGAAGTGACGCGCCACGTCTGAGCGCCACGTCTGAGCACCACGTCTGAGCACCACGTCTGAGCACCACTTCTGAGCACCGCGTCTGAGCGCGCGTGACACCTCGGTCCCACGACCGAGCCCGACGAGGGCCGCCCCGCACCGGGGCGGCCCTCGCCGCGTCCCGGGGTGCCTCCGTCCCCGGGCGGGTGACCCGACCCAGGCCGCGGACGCGGGAGCATCGGAGGCGCAAGCCGCCGCGACCGAGATCAGGAGCCCGGAGGACCCGTGAGCCAGATCGTCCGCCGCAGCCTGTGGGACAAGGTCCCGCGCGACCACTGGGACAGCCCCCAGGTGCTGCGCCGACGCCAGGTCGTCGTGGCCGTGGTGGTCGTCGCCGGTGCGGTCGCCCTCGGCTTCCTGCTGCGCACCGACCCGGGCTCGGTCGCCTTCTACCTGCTCACCCTCGTGCTCGCGGCGATCTGGACGACCGGGGCGTTCGTCTCGGGTCGCATCCACCTGGGGCGGATCGCCTTCCGCGACCGGCTGGTGCGCCCCGTCCTCTCGCCGTTCCTGGTGGGGGCGGTGATGGTCGGGGTGTTCGTGGCCGGCGGGTACCTGGTGCAGGCCATCGACGTGCTGGCGCCGCTGGTCGAGGAGATCCGCTCGGTGCTCGACTACTCGACGCAGGGCTCGCTGCCGATCCTGGTGGTGGTCACCGCGATCAACGGGATCGCCGAGGAGCTGTTCTTCCGCGGCGCCGCCTACGCGGCCACGCCGCGCCGCCCCGTCCTCGTGACGACGGTGGCCTACCTGGTGGCGACGCTGGCCAGCGGCAACGTGATGCTCGCCTTCGCCGCGGTGCTGCTGGGCGTCGTGGTCGGGCTCGAGCGGCGGGCCTCGGGCGGCGTGCTGGCGCCGATCATCACGCACCTGACGTGGTCGCTGTCGATGCTGCTCGTGCTGCCGCTGGTGTTCGCCTGACGATTGTCGGGTAAAGCCGCAGGTCGCGCCGGGTCCAGCGGCACCCGAAGGACGTGCAAGAGGGGCCAAATGTACCCCTCACCTGGGCCGACGGGACCTTGTGAAAGTTCTCACGAGCGCTTCGGAAGACACTGTGGGGCACGTACCTTGGCAGCGTGATGCCCCTTCTCGACACCGTCGTCGGGTCGCTCGACGTGCACGCGAGCCTGACCGCCCTGACCTCCCTGACCGCCGACGCGAGCAGCACCGCCGACCCGGCGGGCCTGCTGCCGGCCCGCCAGCAGATGGCGCTGTCGCTGGGCTGGCACATCATCCTGGCGTGCTTCGGCGTCGCCTTCCCGACGATCATCCTGGCGATGCACTGGCGCGGCGTGTACCGCGAGGACGCCGACGCGCTGCGTCTCGCCCGCCGCTGGTCGAAGGTCTCGGCGGTCCTCTTCGCCATCGGCGCCGTCTCCGGCACCGTGCTCAGCTTCGAGATGGGCCTGCTCTGGCCCGGCCTGATGGGCACGTTCGGCGACGTCCTCGGCCTGCCGTTCGCGTTCGAGGGGCTCGCCTTCTTCCTCGAGGCGATCTTCATCGGCCTCTACCTCTACGGGTGGGACCGGATGAAGCCCAAGGTGCACCTGCTGATGCTGGTGCCGATGGCCATCACGGGCGTGGTCGGCACGTTCTGCGTGCTCGCGGTGAACGCGTGGATGAACGAGCCCACCGGCTTCGACATCGTCGACGGCGAGGTCACCAACATCCAGCCCTGGGCCGCGTTCTTCAACGATCGCGTCTGGCTCCAGTTCGGCCACATGTGGGTCGCCACGTTCATGGTCGCGGGCTTCTGCATCGCCGCGGTCTACGCCGTGGGGATGCTCAAGGGCCGTCGCGACCGGCACCACCGCCTGGGCTTCATCGTGCCGTTCGTCTTCGCCTCGGTGGCCGCGATCTCCCAGCCCGTCGTGGGCCACTTCCTCGGCGCGGAGCTGGCCGAGATCCAGCCGAGCAAGCTCGCCGCGATGGAGCTGGCGACCACGTCCGAGAGCCCCTCGCCGATGACGCTGGGCGGGTACGTCAACAGCGACGGCGAGAAGGTCGGCGCCATCGAGATCCCCTACCTGGGCTCGATCATCGCGATGGAGTCGCTCTCGGAGCCGGTGCCCTCCCTGGACGAGTTCGCGGAGGAGGACCTGCCCCCGGTCAACCTCACCCACTGGTCGTTCCAGATCATGATCGGTCTGGGCATGCTGCTGATGGGCCTCGCGCTGATCTTCTGGTTCGCGCGCTGGCGGAAGTGGGACCTGCTCGACACCGACCGGGCCACGAGCCGGTGGTTCCTGCGGATCATGGCCTTCTCCGGCATCGCGGCCATCGCCGCCATGGAGACGGGATGGATCACCACCGAGGTCGGCCGACAGCCCTGGATCGTCTACGGCGTCATGCGCACCCCCGAGGCTGCCGGCGACAACTCCGGGCTGTGGTGGCTCTACTGGATCACCGTCGTCGTCTACACGCTGATGACGATCGGCGCGATCGTCGTCCTGCGGTCCATGGCCAAGCGGTGGCGCCGAGGGGACGAGTCGCTGCCCAGCCCGTACGGGCCGGAGCTGCAGCCGAGCGGCACCGACGCGGTGGACGCCGGCGCGGAGAAGGCGGCCGGCCGATGAGCCTCGAGGTGGTCGTGGCGGCCGCGCTCTTCGCGGGCGTCCTGTTCTACGCCGTGCTCGGCGGGGCCGACTTCGGCTCGGGGTTCTACGACCTCACCGCGGGCGGCTCCCGGTCGGGTGCGCGCATCCGCCGCCAGGTCGACCACTCGATCGGGCCGGTCTGGGAGGCCAACCACGTCTGGCTGATCTACGTGCTCGTCGTCTGGTGGACGGCGTTCCCCAGCGCCTACGAGCCGGTGATGCGGACGCTGATCGTGCCGCTGTTCCTGGCGGTCGGCGGCATCGTCCTGCGGGGCTCCGCGTTCGCGTTCCGCAAGTACGCCGAGTCGCTGGCCCTGGCCCGCTTCTTCGGCGTGGTCTTCGCGGTCTCCTCGGTCATCACACCGTTCTTCCTGGGCGCGGTGGCCGGTGCGATCGCCTCGGGCCGGGTCCCCGCCGAGGGACGCGGCGACCTCTGGGCCTCCTGGCTGAACCCGACCTCGGTCATCGGCGGGCTGGTGGCGATCGGCACCTGCGCCTTCCTGGCCGGCGTCTTCCTCGTCGCCGACGCCACCCGCGGCCCGGACGCCGACCTCGCCGCCTCGCTGCGCCGCCGCGTCCTCGCGGTGGGCATCGGCACCGGTGCGATCGTGCTGGCCGGCCTCATCCCGCTGCACGACGACGCCCCGACCCTCTGGTACGGGCTCACGCACCGCGCGCTGCCGCTGGTGATCGCCTCGGCGGTGCTCGGCGCCGCGACCCTGGTGCTGCTGTGGGTGCGCCGCCCGGGCGTCGCCCGCGTCACCGCCGTGGGCGCCGTCGCGGCGGTCGTCTCGGGCTGGGGCATGGGCCAGTACCCGTGGTTCCTGGTGGACGAGATCACCATCACCGACGCCGCGGGGGCGACCGCGACCCTCGAGGCGCTGCTCGTGGCCGTGGGCCTGGCGGCCGCCCTGGTGGGCCCCTCGCTCGGCTACCTGCTGTGGACCGCCCAGAAGTGGTCCGCGGAGGACGCGCACTGACCTCTCAGGCCGAGGCGGGTGCGCTCTCCTCGGCCAGGGCGAGGCGCACCATCTCCACGTAGCTCATCGGCTCGAACGGCACGACGTCACGGATGCTGGTGTCGGTGACCAGCACCTCGGTGCCCATCGACTCGATCAGGTTGCCCGCGGTGGTGGCGTCGACGCCGGTGACCAGGCGGATCCACCACTCGCTCAGCATCGGGGTGCCCACCGGCACCTCGAGGATGGGCGGCTTGCGCCCGAGCAGCACCTTGCCGGCCTCCTGGAGCATGCCGGTGTAGGAGAGCTGGTCGGCGCCGCCGATCTCGAAGACGCGGTCGAGGGCCTGGTCGTTGCCGGTGACGCCGACGACGTAGCGGACGACGTCGTCCACCGCGATGGGCTGCGTACGGGTGGCCGCCCACCGGGGCACGACCATGGCGGGCAGGTGCTTGACCAGCTGCCGGGTCATCTCCCAGGAGACCCCGCCGGCGCCGACGACGATCGCGGCGCGCAGCACCGTGACCGGCACGCCCGAGGAGCCGAGCAGGTGCTCGACCTCGCGGCGCGAGCGCAGGTGCGGGGAGAGGGACTCGCCGTCGGCGCCCAGGCCGCCGAGGTAGACGATCTGGTCGACGCCGGCGGCCGCCGCGGCCAGGCCGAAGTCACGGGCCGCCGCCGCGTCCTTCTTCTCGAAGTCGGTGTCGTCGAGGCTGTGGACCAGGTAGATCGCCACGTCCACGCCCTCCATCGGCTCGGCGAGCGAGCCGGCGTCGAAGACGTCACCGAAGACAGGGGTGCCCTCACCGGTGTAGGTGTCGGGGTGGCGGGTCATGGCCTTGACCGTGTGACCGGCCTCGGTCAGGCAGGGCACGAGTCGACCACCGACGAAGCCGCTGGCGCCGGTCACGAGCACGGTGAGACCCATGGGTCGACGGTAGGCAGGCGGACGCCGGGGGCTGCTCACCCGCGCCGGGGGTAGGATGTGGTTGAAGATTCAGCAACTGACTCGTCAGGAGTTCTCGTGAGTGCCGCCCCCGTCACCACCCTGCCCGTGGCCGTCTCCACCGCCGAGGACGACGCCGCGCGCCCGCTCGTGGTTCTCCTGCACGGTCGCGGCGCCGACGAGCGCTCGATCATCGGCCTGGCCCGGCACCTGCCGGCCGGCGCGTCCTACGTGGCGCTGCGCGCGCCGCTGGGCGCCGAGCAGTCGGGGTACGCATGGTTCGCCAACCACGGGATCGGACGCCCGGACGCCGACTCCCTCGCCGGCACGATGGCCTGGTTCGACGCGTGGCTGGCCTCGGTGGCCGAGCCGGGGCGCCCCGTCGTGCTGGTCGGCTTCTCCGGCGGCGCGGCGTTCGCCGGCGGGCTCCTCCTGACCCGCTCCGAGCGCTGGGCCGGCGTCGCCGTCCTCGCGGGCACCCTGCCGTTCGAGCCCGCGGGCATGGACCTCACCACCGGCCGGCTCGCCGGATCCCGCGTGCTGGTCGCCCAGGGCAGCGCGGACCACGTCATCCCCCGTGACCTGCTGGACCGCACCCGCACCTGGCTCGCCGACGAGTCCGGCGCCGACGTCACCGTGCACACGGACGACGGCGGGCACGGCCTGACCGCGCAGGGCGTCACCGCGCTGGCAGGGTGGCTGGAGGGCATCCTCACCGCCAGTTGATCGTTCGGCCACCGCTGGTGGTCGAGCGCACGTCGAGAGCACTCACCCGCACTCGTCGACGGCGTCCACGGAGGCCGTGACGTGCAGCTGCGCGTGGCCCGCGTACTCGTGGGCGTCCTCGAGGCTGTCGGTGGCGAGGGTGAGCTGCGCCCACCCGACGACGCGCTGGGCGTGGCTGGGCAGCTCGGGGAACCGGTTGTCGTCCGGCGCCCAGACCTCGATCCGCTCGGTCAGGTCGCGCCAGCGCGCTGCGGGGTCGGCCCACGAGCCCCCGAGCAGGTCGATGCCGGCGCACTCCTCCAGCGGCAGGCCCAGGCTCGGCTCGCCCTGCTCGCCCGGCAGCAGTCCGGCGTCCACGGCACCGGCGAGGCTGCCGTCACCGTCGGTGTCGCCGTAGAGGTGCACCCCCGGTCCGGTGACCAGGTTGGAGACGGCCTCGGCCGCGGCCCGTGCCTGCACCAGGTCGTCGGCGGCGGCCCAGACCTCCAGCGCCGACTGGACGGCGCCCAGCCGGTCCCGGGCGGCAGCGACGTCCGCCGGGTCGCCGGGGTCGCCCTGCTCGGAGCAGGCCGTCGTCAGGAGCAGCGCGGTGGCCAGGAGCCCGGCACGCACGAGCCGGGGACGGACGCGCACAGGACGGATGGATACGGGGACGGGCGGCACGGCAACCGCTCTAGGAACCCGCGGGCCCGTCGCCCGGCTCGCCCGCGCACCGGCACCGGGTCTCGGCCAGCAGGGCGCGGGTGCGCTCCTCGGCCGCGCGGACGCCGACCAGGACGGCCGCGGCCGTGGTGCCGCCGACCAGGATCGGGAGGACGAGCAGCGTCCAGCCGGCGAACCCACCCCCGCCGCTGAGCACCGACAGCATCCTGAGCGCCATGTCGGCGAAGGTCGCCCAGAACAGCACCCACGCCAGCAGGCGCAGGGACGCGACGGACAGCCCGGGCGGCACCGGAGGCGCGGCCGCGGCGCGCGAGGAGGCTCGCAGGTCCGGCATGACGTCATTCCACCACGGGCGGCGACGGGAGGTCCCCGCTCGCGGCGGGCGAGCCCGTGGTCGCGTCGCGCCCGCGCACCAGGTCGCGCAGGTGCGAGGCGTACTCGAACTGGAGCGCCTGGGAGCGCTCCTCGGAGGCACGCACCGCCGTGAGCACGACGGCCATGGCGGTGCCGACGACCAGGAGCAGCAGGACGAACCCGGTGGCGGTGGCCCAGCCGTCGTTCCCGTCGCTGATCGCGGCGAGCAGGGCCACCGCGTCCAGGATCGTGGCGCCGGCCAGCGACCAGGCCAGCGAGCGCAGGTGGCGGGCGGAGAGGGCGGGGGCGAGCAGCGCGGAGCGGTCGGGCAGGGCGTCCATGACGCCTGAGTCCATCACACGCCGCCGTCGGGCGCACCGGTGCGGCGGGCGACCTCCTCGCGGCGGGTGGCGTCCATCGCGGCCTCGTACGCGGCGACGAGGCCGTCCACGGTCACGGGCTTCATCGCCGTGACCAGGGCCTGGAGTCGCTCCGAGCCCGCGTCGGTGTCGCGGTAGGCGGGCCAGACCTGCTCGCGGAAGACGGCGTCCAGCTCGGCGGCCAGCGCCTCGCCCGCGCGCCGGCACGCGTCGCCGGCCGCCCGCGCGGCGGCCAGGGGGAAGTCGAGCGCGAGGAGGTCGAGGGCGGTCGTGAGGCGCCCCGCGGCGAGGCGGTAGCCGCCCGCCGGGTCGACGCGGACGACACCGAGGGCGTCGAGGAGCGCCAGCGCCGCCTCGTCCAGGGTGCGGCCGGCGCGCTGCTCGAGCGCCGCGAGGTCGGCGACGTGCTCGTCGTCGGGGTGCCAGGGGGTGAGCATCGTGCGCCGCACGGCGAGCTGGTCGGCGCCGGCGTCCTCGGGCAGCGTCGCCAGGTACCGCTCGATCGCGGCCAGGGTGAACCCGTGGCCCTGCAGCTCGCGGACCAGCTCGAGCCGCGCGACGTGCACGGGGGTGTAGTAGCCCGACCGGCCGCGGCGCACGGGCGGCGGCAGCAGCCCGCGGGAGGTGTAGA
The DNA here is from genome assembly GCF_023554635.1 of Nocardioides bruguierae. NCBI lineage: Bacteria > Bacillati > Actinomycetota > Actinomycetes > Propionibacteriales > Nocardioidaceae > Nocardioides > Nocardioides bruguierae. Next base: position 354,337 of record NZ_JAMJPH010000001.1, on the reverse strand, counting down.
AGCGGACGTTGCGCACGCTCACCCCGGTGCGCTCGGTGAGGTCGGCGAGGCCGATGAGCCCCTCCTCGTCCACAGCCTGCTCGCCCATGCCCCTCCTCCCCAGGTCGTGCCCTCGCTCTTGACCACCGTGACAGTACCGGTGTCATGATCGTGAGTGGCGCCCGTCACGCGCGCTGCTCCCCATCCGGCCCCTGCAGAGAGGCAGCCCATGCCCGAGGCGTTCATCTACGACCACCTGCGCACCCCACGCGGTCGCGGCAAGGCGAGCGGCAGCCTGGCCGAGGTCACCCCGGTCTCCCTGGCCACCGGTCTGCTCGAGAGCCTGCGCGAGCGCAACCCCGGGCTGGACGCCGGCATCGAGGCCGTGGACGACGTCGTGCTCGGTGTCGTCACGCCGATCGGGGAGCAGGGCGGGGACCTGGCCAAGACGGCCGCGCTGGCCGCCGGCTACCCCGAGACCACCGCGGGCGTGCAGCTCAACCGCTTCTGCGCCTCGGGGCTGGAGGCGGTCAACCAGGCCGCCGCGCGGGTGCGCTCGGGCTGGGAGGACGTGATCGTCGCGGGCGGCGTGGAGCACATGTCCTCCACGCCGATCGGTGCCGACGGCGGCCCCTGGGCGGCCGACCCGCAGACCGCGCTGGCCACCGGCTTCGTGCCGCAGGGCATCGGCGCCGACCTCATCGCGACGCTCGGCGGCTGGACCCGCGCCGACGTCGACGCGTTCGCCGCGGAGTCCCACGCCCGCGCGGCCAAGGCCTGGGCGGACGGCCGCTTCGCCTCGTCCGTGGTGCCGGTGACCGACCGCAACGGGCTGACGATCCTCGACACCGACGAGACGATCCGGCCCGGCACCTCGCCCGAGAGCCTGGCCGGGCTCAAGCCCTCCTTCGCCGCGCTCGGGCGCGACTTCGGCTTCGACTCCGTGGCCCTGGAGAAGTACCACCGGGTCGAGCGCATCGACCACGTGCACCACGCGGGCAACTCCTCCGGCATCGTGGACGGGGCGGCGCTGGTGCTCCTCGGCTCCGAGGGTGCCGGCGAGCGGCTGGGGCTGCGGCCCCGGGCCCGCGTCGTGTCGGCGGCCGTGTCGGGGGCGGACCCGACGATCATGCTCACCGGCCCCGCCCCGGCCGCGCGCAAGGCGCTGGCCAAGGCCGGTCTCGAGGTCGGCGACATCGACCTGTTCGAGATCAACGAGGCGTTCGCGGCGGTCGCCCTGCGGTTCATGCGCGACCTCGGCATCAGCCCCGAGATCACCAACGTCAACGGTGGGGCCATCGCGATGGGCCACCCGCTGGGGGCGACCGGGGCAATGATCCTCGGCACCCTCGTGGACGAGCTGGAGCGGCGCGACCTGCGCCGCGGGCTGGCCACGCTGTGCGTGGGCGGCGGCATGGGCATCGCGACGATCGTGGAGAGGGTGTGAGCCGGATGAGCGGCACGACCGTGGACACCTCGGTGACCTACGAGCTCGGGAGCGACGGCGTCGCCACGCTCCTCCTGGACGACCCGCAGGCGCGGGTGAACACCATGAACGACCGGTTCGGCCCCGCGTTCGCGGCAGCCGTGGAGGCCCTGCTCGCCGACCTGGAGCAGCGGCCCGACGACGTGCGCGGCGTCGTGCTGGCCAGCGGCAAGTCGACCTTCTTCGCCGGCGGCGACCTGCTCTCGATGCAGCGCACCGGCCCCGACGAGGCCGCCGCGACGTTCCTCATGGTCGAGGGCCTCAAGGCCACCATGCGGCGGCTGGAGACCTGCGGTCGGCCCGTGGTCGCCGCGATCAACGGCGCCGCGCTGGGCGGCGGTCTCGAGCTCGCGCTGGCCTGCCACCACCGGGTCGTCGCCGACGACCCGCGGATCAGGCTCGGCCTGCCCGAGGCGACGCTCGGGCTCCTGCCCGGTGGCGGCGGCGTCACCCGCGTCACCCGGATGCTCGGCCTCCAGAGCGCCCTCATGGACGTGCTGCTGCGCGGCCCGCAGATGAGCCCCGAGAAGGCGCTCGGCCAGGGCCTCGTCGACGAGGTGGTGCCCGCCGCGGGCCTGCTCGAGCACGCGCGGGCGTGGGTGCTCGCGCACCCCGAGTTGCACGTGCAGCCGTGGGACGCGCCGGGCTACCGGATGCCCGGCGGTGCCCCGTCCTCGCGGCAGATGGCCCAGGCCCTGCCCGCGTTCCCGGCCCTGCTGCGCCAGCAGACGAAGGGGCACGTGCCGCCGGCGCAGGCCGCGATCCTCTCGGCCGCCGTCGAGGGGGCCGGTCGCGACTTCGCCGCCGCCTCGCGCATCGAGTCGCGCTACTTCACCTCGCTGGTGACCTCGCAGACCTCGACGAACATGATCCAGGCGTTCTTCGTGGACATGCAGGCCGTCAACGGCCCGGCCCACCGGCCCGCCGGCGTCGAGCCGTTCCGACCGACCCGCGTGGCGGTGCTCGGGGCCGGGATGATGGGCGCCGGCATCGCCCACGCGTGCGCCCGTGCCGGCCTGGACGTGGTGCTCAAGGACGTCTCCCTCGAGGCCGCCGAGCGCGGCCGTGGCTACACCGAGACGCTGAACGCCCGCGCCGTGGAGAAGGGGCGGACGACGCCCGAGAAGGCCGCGGCCGTGCTGGCCCGGATCACCCCCACCGCCGACGCGGCCGACCTGGCCGGCTGCGACCTCGTCATCGAGGCGGTCTTCGAGGACCCGGCGCTCAAGGCGACCGTCTTCGCCGAGGTGCTGCCGCACCTCGCGCCCGACGCGCTGCTGTGCTCGAACACGTCGACGCTGCCGATCACCGACCTGGCCGCGGCGGTCGCGGACGCGACGGGCCTCGACCTGGCGGACCGCTTCCTCGGGCTGCACTTCTTCAGCCCCGTGGACAAGATGCCGCTGGTGGAGATCATCCGCGGCCGCGCCACCGGAGACAGCGCGCTGGCGCACGCCCACGACGTCGTCCGGGCCATCGCGAAGACGCCGATCATCGTCCACGACTCCCGCGGCTTCTACACCTCGCGCGTCATCGGCGTGCGGATCAACGAGGGCCTGGCGATGCTCGCCGAGGGGGTGCACCCGGTCTCGCTCGAGCGGGCCGCCACGCAGGCCGGCTACCCGGTCGGTCCGCTCCAGCTCAGCGACGAGCTGAACATGGAGCTGATGGCGCGCATCGCCAACGCCACCGAGGCCGCCGACCCCGAGGCCGCCCACCCCGGCACGGCCGTCGTCCGCCGGATGATCGAGCTGGGTCGTCCCTCGCGGCTGAAGGGCGCGGGCTTCTACGACTACGAGGGCGGACGACGGCAGGGCCTGTGGGCCGGCCTGGCCACCGCGTTCCCGTCGACGCCGGAGGAGGACGCCGTGCCGCTGCGCGACGTCGCCGACCGGATGCTCGTGGCCGAGGCGCTCGAGACCGCCCGCTGCTTCGAGGAGGGCGTGCTGGAGTCGTCCGCGGCCGCCAACATCGGGTCGATCCTCGGCATCGGCTTCCCGCCCACCACGGGCGGCGCCGCCCAGCTGATGCACGGCTACGAGTCGCCCACCGGAGAGGTCGGCCTGGCGGCGTTCGTGGCCCGGGCGGACGAGCTGGCCGCGGCCTACGGGCCGAGGTTCACCGTGCCGGCGTCGCTGCGGACGCTGGCGGAGAAGGGGGAGCGGCTGCCCGCCTGAGCCCGGCTCCGGGCCTCAGCCCAGGCGTCTGGCCAGGGCCGGCGGGGCGATCGCGAGGACGCGGCCGAGGACCTCCCACGGCCAGCGCGGCACGAAGGCGCGCCCGACCTCCTTCTCGATCGCCTCGACCATGGCGGCGACCCCGGTCTCGGTGTCGACCATGAGCGGGGTGCGGCCGGACTTGGCGCCGGTCATCTCGGAGGCGATGTAGCCGGGGTGCAGCACGGTGACTCGCACGCGGCCCTTCAGCTCGCCCGCGTCCACCTCGGCGCGCACGCCCTCGGCGAGCCGGGCGACCGCGGCCTTCGAGGCCGCGTAGGCGGTCATGTGCGTGGGCATGGCCCGCACGCTCATCACCGAGGAGACCACGACGAGGTGGCCGTGGCCCTGCTCGCGGAAGACGGCCATGGCCGCCTCCATCGTGGCCAGGGCGCCGAGGACGTTGGTCGTGAGCGTCTCGATGTTGGCGTCGGGGCGCCCGGAGCCGATCGGACGGCCCTTGCCGGCGCCGGCGTTGACCACGACGCGCTCCAGCCCGCCGAGCTCGGCGCGCAGCTGCTGCACCACGCGGGGCACGGCCCCCAGGTCGCTGACGTCGAGGGGCGCGGAGCGCACCCGGACCCCGGGGCTGACCGCGCCGATCTCGGCCGTGAGGTCGTCGAGCCGGTCGGTCCGCCGCGCCGTGAGCGCGAGGTCGTGGCCGGCCGCCGCGAGCTGTCGCGCCATCTCGGCACCCAGGCCGGACGACGCACCCGTGATCAGGGTCCTCATCCGGCGCAGTATGCCCAACGGGACGTGGCTTGTCGCGGGTCCACGGTGATTCGCAAGAATTTCAGGTCCACCAGTGTTTCGGCACCGCAACATTTCGTACCTGAGAGTTCTCAGACTCTTGACTTCACGCTCCCACGGGAGTGAGGTGCAGACCACCTCCGTGTCATCTGCTGGCATCGGGCGCCGGCACGCGGGGGATCTCGGGTTAAGAGGGAGAACCTGTGTCGAACACGCACGCCGGTCGTGCTGCGCGTACACGCGCACTCGGCCTGCTCTCCGTCAGCGCACTGACCCTCGGCCTCATGGCCGGGACGTCACCCGCGACGGCAAGCAACGCATCCAAGGACAAGATCACCCCGATCGAGAAGGTCAAGCCGGCGAGCTTCGAGGACGGCGACTACATCGTCCTGCTCAAGCAGCCCGCGGCCGCCTCGTACACCGGTGGCACCAACGGCCTCGCCGCGACCCGGTCGGCCTCGGGCGAGTTCAACGCCCGCAGCACCGCGGCCACGCAGTATCGCGGCTACCTGCGGACGCAGCACCGCTCGCTGGCCCGCTCGGTCGGGGCGAAGATCGCCTCGCAGTACACGATCGCCTCGAACGGCTTCAGCGCCACGCTGACCGGGACCCAGGCATCGCAGCTGTCCAAGGACAGCTCGGTGATGGCCGTGGTCCCGAACGACAAGCGTGAGCTGCTCGACTACGACTCCGACAACACCGCGAAGTTCCTGGACATGGTCGGCCGCAAGGGCGCCTGGAACCAGAACGGCGGCAAGAGCGACGCCGGCGACGGCGTCGTGGTCGGCGTGATCGACACCGGCATCTGGCCCGAGAGCGAGTCCTTCCAGGGTGCCGCGCTCACCGCCGCGGCCAGCGGCTCGTGGGGCGCCCACATCGACCCGCTGGGCAACACGACCATGCGCAAGGCCGACGGCGGGACCTTCAACGGTCGCTGCGAGACCGGTGAGGACTTCGAGCTCAGCGACTGCTCGACCAAGATCATCGGTGCGCGCTACTACCCCGACACCTTCCAGGCCTACGTCGACGCCGGGTACATCGTCCCGAACGAGGCCGAGTTCAGCTCGCCCCGTGACGGTGGCGGCCACGGCTCGCACACCGCCTCCACCGCCGCCGGCGACTCCGTCAAGGGCGTCTCGGTCGAGGGCGTGGACTTCGGCGAGGTCGTCGGCATGGCGCCGGCGGCCTCCATCGCCGCCTACAAGGTCTGCTGGGAGGCGACGACCCCGGGCGGCGCCGACGCGAGCGGCTGCTACGGCGACGCCCTGCTGAGTGCGATCGACGACGCCGTCCGCGACGGCGTGGACGTCATCAACTACTCCATCGGTGGCGCGCCGACCGACACCCTCGACCCGGTCGAGGTCGCCTTCGCGGGTGCCGCGGACGCCGGCGTCTTCGTCGCCGCCTCCGCGGGCAACTCCGGCCCGACCGCCTCGTCGGTGGACCACCACAGCCCGTGGCTGACCACGGTCGCGGCCTCCACCTACCGCAACTTCGACGGCACCGTGGTGCTGGGTGACGGCACCGAGCTCCTCGGCGTCTCCTCCTCCACCACCGGGGTGTCCGGCAGCCTGGTCGCGTCCACCGACGTGGGCCTGGACGGTCAGAGCGAGCAGGCCGTGGCCGAGTGCTGGGACGGGTCCCTGGACCCCGAGAAGGTCGCCGCTGACGACATCGTCGTCTGCGACCGCGGCACGGTCGCCCGCGTGGAGAAGTCCGCCACCGTGCTGGCTGCCGGCGGCGCCGGCATGCTGCTGATGAACACCAGCGCCAACAGCCTCGACGCCGACTTCCACTCGGTGCCCACCGTGCACCTCCAGGACACGGACTACAACGCGGTCTACGACTACCTGGCCGACGCCGGCGACGGCGCCACCGCCGAGATCATCCCCGGCAACCAGACCGACCTGGAGAGCCCGGCCGTGCCGGTCATCAGCGGCTTCTCCTCGCGCGGTCCGGCCCTGGCCAACAACATGGACATCCTCAAGCCGGACATCGCGGCGCCGGGCTCCAACGTCCTCGCCGCCGTCGCGCCGCCGTCGAACTCCGACCGCGACTACGACCTGTACTCCGGCACCTCCATGTCGAGCCCGCACATCGCCGGCCTCGGCGCGTTCATCATGGGCGAGCACCCGAACTGGAGCCCGATGGCGGTCAAGTCCGCCATGATGACCACGGCGCAGAACACCAAGAACGACGACGGCAGCGCCAACCGCGACGTCTTCGCCCAGGGCTCCGGTGAGGTCACGCCGACCTCGATGTTCTCGCCCGGCCTGTTCGTCACCTCCACGCCGCGCCAGTGGTACGGCCTGCTCACCGCCAACGGCTACGACACCGGCGTCCGCGCCATCGACGCCAAGCGCGTGAACCTGCCCTCCATGGCTGACTCCACGGTGCTGCAGAGCACCACGTTCGTCCGCTGGATCTCCGCCCAGACGGCCGGCACGTGGAAGGTGAAGTCCGCGATCAAGGGCTTCGACGTGGACGTGAACCGCAGCGTCTTCAAGACCAAGCGCGGCCAGAAGCGCAAGCTCGTGCTGACGTTCACCCCGAACGCCGACGCCACCTACGGTGAGTGGGCCCAGGGCTACGTCAACGTGGTCGGTCGCACCAAGCTCGGTCGCAAGGTCGTGCGCATGCCCGTCGCGCTGAAGCCGCTCGAGGTCGACGCCCCCGCCTCGGTCGAGGGCACCGGCACCGACGGCTCCGTCGACGTGACCGTCACCGGTGGCGTCAACGACGAGATCCCGCTGACCATGGAGGGTCTGGCCGGCGCCGACACCGTCTCCGGTGCGGTCGCGCCGAACGACTACGACGGCTACTGCGTCCCGGTCGCCGAGGGCAGCTCGCTGATCCGCTTCGACCTCGACGCGCTCGACGACACCGCGGACCTCGACCTGTCGGTCTACGCCGCCCCCGAGGCGGACTGCTCCACCGGGTACGGCTCGCTCGTCGGTTCCTCGGCCACGGCCTCCGCGGACGAGTCCGTCACGGTCGAGGCCCCGGACTCGCCGGCCTACGTCGTCTTCATCGACGGCTACTCCGCCGGTGACCTCGGCTCGCCGATGGACTACGACCTGAACGTCTACGACGTGAACCCCGCCTCCTCCGAGGGCGCGGTCACCTTCACGCCGAGCACGCTCAGCCTGTCCCCGCGCGAGGAGACCACCTTCACCACCGAGTGGAGCGGTCTCGACGCCGACTCGCAGTACCTCGGCTTCATCCGGTACGGCGACACCGGCGTCAGCACCATGCTGACCGTCACCACCCCCGCGGTCCCGTGACCCGACGGGTCCGCGTCGGCTGACCGGCGCGGACCCGTCCACGGGCAGCACCAGCTGCACCAGCTCCACCCGCACGGCCACCCCACTCCTCCGGGGTGGCCGTGCGGTCGTCCGGAAGGTGCCCGCGAGCGAGGCGGCACAGCACTGGATACCGGGTATGCATACGTGGTAGGTATGTACCCGGTAGGCCGCAGGGTGCGGCTGCGGCCGGGAGGTGCCCATGTCCGTGAAGCTCGCGCTGCTCGCGCTGCTCGAGACCGAGCCGATGTACGGCTACCAGCTGCGCGTCGAGTTCGAGGGCCGCACCGGCTCCACCTGGCCGCTCAACGTCGGGCAGGTCTACACGACGCTCACCCGGCTCGAGCGCGACGGCCTCGTCGAGCCCGCCGCCGGCGACGAGCAGCAGGACGCCGGCGGCCAGGACGAGGACGGCCGGTCCCAGCAGCGCTACCGCCTCACCGACGCAGGCCGCGACGAGGTCGCCGCGTGGTTCACCACCCCGGTCTCGCGCACCCAGCCCGCGCGCGACGAGCTGGCCATCAAGGTCGCGCTCGCCGTGACCGTGCCGGGCGTGGACGTCGGCACCCTCATCCAGCGGCAGCGCACCGCGTCCATGGCGGCCCTGCAGGACTACACCCGCCTCAAGCGTCGGGCCGGTGAGTCCGACGGGGACCTGGCGTGGTCCCTCGTCCTCGACTCCCTCGTGTTCGCCGCCGAAGCCGAGATCCGCTGGCTGGACCACTGCGAGGCCCGGGTCCGCCGCGCCGCGCGCGAGCGCGCCACCACCCGGCCCGCCGCCGCGGAGCAGCAGACGGCGCGGAGCCAGGAGGCCGGGCGATGACCGCCTTCCTGGGCAGCGAGACCGCCCGCCGGATGACCCGGGTCGAGGACGCCTGGCTGGCCAGCAGCGCCGAGCGGCTCGCAGAGCGGCTGGCAGAGCGCCGCCGGCAGCGACGCACCCACGGGAACCCCGCCGACGAGGGCCGCGCCACCGAGGGGGAGTCGCGATGAGCCCCGTGCTGCGGCTCGACGCCGTCACCCGCGTCCACGGCTCCGGCGAGACCGAGGTGCAGGCGCTGCGCGGCATCTCCTTCTCCGCCCACGCCGGTGAGTTGGTCGCCGTCATGGGGCCCTCGGGCTCCGGCAAGTCGACGCTGCTCACCATCGCCGGCGGGCTCGACAGCCCGACCGCGGGCACGGTCACGGTCGAGGGCACGGACCTCGGGAGCCTGGGTCAGGCGGGGCGCGCCCGCATGCGCCGCACGTCCATCGGCTACGTCTTCCAGGGCTTCAACCTCGTGCCGGCACTCACCGCCGCCGAGAACGTGGCGCTGCCGCGCGAGCTGGACGGCGAGTCGGCCCGCCGGGCTCGCGCGGCCGCGCTCGCCGCGCTGGAGGAGGTGGGCATCGCCGACCTCGCCGACCGCTTCCCCGACGACATGTCGGGCGGCCAGCAGCAGCGGGTGGCCATCGCCCGCGCCGTCGTGGGCAGCCGCCGGCTGGTCCTCGCCGACGAGCCCACAGGCGCGCTCGACTCCGAGACCGGCGAGGAGGTGCTGCGGCTGCTGCGCGCCCGCTGCGACGCCGGCGCCGCCGGCGTCCTGGTGACGCACGAGGCCCGGCACGCGGCCTGGGCCGACCGCGTGGTCTTCCTGCGGGACGGCGTCGTGGTCGACGAGTCCGGCAGCGCCCCCGTCGAGCGCCTGCTGGACGAGGAGCCCGCACTGTGAGCGGACCGCTGGCCGGCACCCGCGCCGACTGGCGGCTGGCCCTGCGGATCGGCTGGCGCGACGCGTGGCGGCACAGGGCCCGCAGCGTGCTCGTGCTCGTCATGGTCGCGCTGCCGGTGGCGGCGGTGACCCTGGCCGACACCTTCTTCGCCACCCAGGACGTCTCCGGCGGCGAGGTGCTCGAGCGGCGCCTCGGCACCGCGGACGCAGAAGTGAGCGTCGAGCGCAGCGTCGACCGGGCCTGGCAGCTCGCCGACCCCGACGACGGCTACTCCAGCCGCGGCAGCGGCCGCGACGGCGGGCCCACGCTCGAGGACGTCCTGTCCGTGCTCGGTCCCGCCGCCGCCGGTGGCGGGGAGCGGCCCGCGACGCAGGTCTCCGACGGCTCCCTGCGCGTGCGCACCGAGGACGGCCTGGCGTACGTGTGGACGCTCGCGGCCGACTGGTCCGACCACCTCACCGACGGACTGGCCACGCTCGAGTCGGGTCGGCTGCCGGCGTCCGGCGAGGCCGTGATCTCCCCCGGGATGGCCGAGGCCTACGGCTTCGCGGTGGGGGACACCCTCACCCTCGCCCGTGGCGAGGAGCTGACGGTGGTCGGCCTCGGGCAGCGCGCCGACTCCACGCCCGGGGCCGAGAACCTGCTCGTGGGCCCTGACGCGGGCCTGCGCGGGTACGGCTCGACCAGCTACCTGGTCGGTGGGGGCACGGTCACCTGGCGCGACGTGGTGGCCCTCAACAGGATCGGCGCCGTGGTCGCCTCGCGCGCGGTGCTCACCGACCCGCCCCCGGACTCCGCGCTCGAGCCCGCCGCCCGGATGGGCAGCGAGGTGGTCTCCGGCCCGGTGATCACGATCGCCGCGCTCGTCGTGGTGATGATCCTGCTCGAGGTGGTGCTGCTCGCCGGCCCCGCCTTCGCGGTCGGCGCGCGTCGCCAGGCGCGCACGCTGGCCCTGCTGGCCGCGGCCGGCGGCACCCCGCGCCAGGCGCGCCGGGTGGTGCTGGGCACGGCGGTCGTGCTCGGCTCCGTGGCCGCCGTCCTGGGGCTCGTGCTCGGCCTCCTGCTCACCCTCGCCGCCCTGCCGGTCCTCCAGCACTTCTCCGACCAGCGGTTCGGCCCCTTCGACGTGGAGCCGCTGCACCTGCTGCCGGTGGCCGCGTTCGGCCTGCTCAGCGCCGTGCTCGCGGCGGTCGTGCCGGCCTGGTCGGCATCGCGCACCGACACCGTCGCGGTGCTCTCGGGCCGCCGGGGCGACGTCCGTACCGGCCGCAGCGCGCCCGTCCTCGGCGCGGTCCTGCTGGTCGCGGGCGTGGGGGCGGCGTGGCTCGGTGCGTCGCGCGGCACGAGCGGGGGCGAGGTGCCGATCGCGTTCTCCGCCGTCCTCACCGTGCTGGGCACGGTGTTCCTCGTCCCGCTGGTGGTCGGCCTCGTGGCCCGCGTGGCCCGCGGCCTGCCCCTGCCCCTGCGCTTCGCCGTGCGGGACGCGGCGCGCCACCGCACCCGCACCGCCCCGGCGGTCGCCGCGGTGGCCGCCACGGTGGCGGGCGTCGTCACGCTCGGCATCGCCGTCACCTCCGACGAGGCGGAGAACGAGGCCGGCTACACCCCGCAGCTCGCCCTGGGCGCCCTCGCGATCACCGATGACGGCCCGAGCACCGACTGGGCGGCCCTCACCCGCGCCGTGGGGGAGGCGGCGCCCGCCGCCGAGGTGACGCCGGTCCAGGCGCTGTGGAGCAGCGGCCGCACGACCGTCGACGTCGAGATCCGTGTCCCCGGGCAGGGGCTCGTGCTGAGCGGCTACTCCTCCAGCTTCGGCGGGGTCGTCGTCGCCGACTCGGTGCCCGCCGGCCTGGTGGACCTCGACGACGAGGAGCGTGCCGCCGCCGACGAGGCCCTCGCGGCCGGCGGGGTCCTCGCGTTCGCGGACCCGGGGGCGACGACCGCGCCCGAGGCCCGGCTGCGGGCCCTGGCCTACGAGCGCCGCAGCACCGAGCGCCTGGGCAGCGCCGAGGTGCCGGCGGCCTGGATCACGCCCGTGGGCGAGTACGCCCCGTTCCAGGCGGTCCTCTCCCCGCAGGCTGCGGCCTCGCTCGGCGTGGAGCCGACGACCACCGGGCTCCTCGTCACCGGCGACCTCGGCTCCGTGGCCGACCGCATCGAGGAGGTCGTCGGCGGCGTCGACGAGCAGGCCGTGGTGACCTACGAGCAGGGCTACCAGCTGCCCCGCGAGACGGTGATCCTCCAGCTCGTGCTCGCCGGCCTCGGGATGATCCTGATGCTCGGCGGCACGCTCACCGCCACGTTCCTCGCGCTCGCGGACGCCCGACCCGACCTGGCCACCCTGGCGGCCGTCGGCGCCGAGCCACGGACGAGGCGGGCGGTTGCGGCCGGGTACGCCCTGATGATCGGGCTGGTGGGCGCGGTGCTCGGGGCGGTGGTGGGGTTCGTGCCGGGCTGGGCGATCACCTTCCCGCTGACCGGGCCGTACGAGCTCGCGACCTTCGGGCAGGCGCCCGAGGGCCCCTCGCACTACTTCGACGTGCCGTGGCTGCTGGTGGGTGGCGTGGTGGTCGGGCTCCCGCTGCTGGTCTCCGCCGTGGTCTGGGTCAGCGCGCGCTCGCGCCTGCCGCTGGTGGCGCGCACGGACTAGGCCCCGGTGCGGCCGGGGCGGCGTGGGCGGTCTCACCGCCCGCTGCTCGGGACCGGCCCGCCGGGGTTGCCGAGGTCAACCTAGGGTCGGGGGTCATGGACCACCCCTCGACGACCACGTGAGCCGCCCGTGACCGGCGTCCTCGACGGCTTCGGCACCATCGCCGTCCTGATCGCGCTGGGGTGGCTGCTGGCCCACCTGGGGGTGCTCGACCAGGCCGGCCGCAAGACGCTCAGCCTGCTCGCGTTCTACGTGGCCAGCCCGGCGCTGCTGCTCACGGTGCTCCAGGACGCCGACCTCGCCCGCGTCTTCAGCCTCAACCTGGTGGTGAGCGTGGCCGCCGTGGCCGCGACGGCCGCGGGCACCGGCGTGTGGATCGTGGCTGCGCGGCTGCGCGGTCGCCGCGACCCGGAGCGTCCCGGCCCCGGGCTGGGGGAGGGCGTGGTGGCCACCCTGTGCTCCAGCTACGTCAACGCCGGCAACCTCGGCATCCCGATCGCGGCGTACGTGCTGGGCGACGCGGCGCTGGTCGCGCCGATCCTGCTGGTGCAGGTGCTCGTGCTCCAGCCCACCGCGCTGGCGCTGCTCGACATCGCGGTGGCGGGCCGGAAGGTCTCCTTCGCGCAGGTCGCCTCCCGTCCGCTGAAGAACCCCCTGACCATCGCCTCGGCGGCCGGCGTCGTCATCGCGGTCACCCAGGTGCGGCTGCCCATCGTGCTGGCCGACCCCATCGAGCTGGTGGGCGGCATGGCGGTGCCCGCCATGCTGCTGGCCTACGGCGTCTCGCTGCGGCTGGGGCCGCTACCGGGGCGGGGCGTGCCTGCGGGCGAGCTGTGGACCGCGGTCGGCCTCAAGGTGCTGGCACAGCCGGTCGCCGCGTACCTGGTGGGCCGCGCGGTCGGGCTGGACGAGGCGTCCCTGTTCGCCGTCACGGTGCTGTCGGCGCTGCCGACCGCCCAGAACGTCTTCATCATCGCCAGCCGCTACGACCGGGGCGTGCTGCTGGCCCGCGACGCGATCTTCGTGAGCACCATCCTCACGGTGCCCGCCGTGGCGGGCGCGGCCCTGCTCCTGGGCTGATCCCGCCGGGGGCGGGTGCGCCGCGCCGGGGCGACCTGCGGCTACGGTGGCCGCATGAGCCTGGTGGGAGCCGTCGACCGCTTCCAGCGGCGCTTCTCGCCCGTCTCGATCCCGCTGTCCACGATCTACAAGTTCATGGACGACCAGGGCCCCTACCTCTCCGCGATCATCACCTACTACGGGTTCATCGCGATCTTCCCGCTGCTGCTGCTGGCGTCCTCGATCCTGGGCTTCGTCCTCCAGGGCGACTCCGCGCTCCAGGAGACGGTGCTCAACTCCGCGCTGAGCACCTTCCCGATCATCGGCGACCAGCTCGGCACGCCCGAGGGCCTCACCGGCTCCACCGCCGCGGTGGTCGTCGGTACCGTCACCGCCCTCTACGGCTCGCTCGGCCTGGGCCAGGCCATCCAGAACGCGGTGAACATCAGCTGGGCGGTGCCGCGGGACTCCCGGCCCAACCCCTTCCTGCTGCGGCTGCGCAGCCTCCTGCTGCTCGCCACGGCGGGCGTCTCGGTCATCGTCATCTCGGTGCTCTCCGCGATCGGCTCCGAGACCGAGTTCCTCGGGCACAGCACCACCTCGGCGCTGCGCTGGACGATCCGCATCGTCACCGTGCTCGTGATCGGGCTGGTGCTCACGATCCTGTTCCGGCTCGCCTCGGCCCGCTCGGTGCCGCTGCGCCGCTCGGCGCCCGGTGCCTTCGTGGTCGCCGTGCTGTGGCAGGCGCTCCAGACGATCGGCACGCTCTACGTCACCCGGGTGATCGCCGAGACCGAGGGCATGAACGGCACGTTCGCGCTCGTCCTCGGCCTCATGGGCATCATCTACGTCGCCGCCTTCATGGGCGTGCTCGGCATGGAGGTCAACGTCGTGCTCGCCCGCAAGCTGTACCCGCGGGCGCTGCTGACGCCGTTCACCGACAACGTCCGGCTCACCGACGCCGACAAGCGCACGTACGCGTACTACGCCACGATGCAGCGGCACAAGGGCTACGAGAACATCCAGGTCACGTGGGGCCTGCCCCCGATGGACCGCCCCGCCTCGTCCGGCACGACGGACGACGGCCCGCGGCCGTCCTCCTCGGGCACCCCCGCCGACGCCCACCCGGCGGACACCCCGCAGCAGCGGCGCCGCGAGACGCGCGCCGCCCCGCCGACCACCCACGTGTCGCTGGACGCCGTCGAGGCCGAGGAGCTCGGCCGCCGGGAGGACTGAGCGGCTGCGTCAGGGGCGGCCGAGGGGCCGCGGGGCGAACATCGGCACGCGGGCGGCGTACTCGTCCCACCCGTCCCGCTGCGACATCTTCTTCTCCAGCAGCCTCGCGCCGGTGACGTTGCGCAGGAAGAACGTCATCGCGACGGGGCACAGCACGGTGACGAGCCCGAGCAGCCAGCCCGATGCGAGCCCGCCGGCGAGCCAGAGGCCCCACCAGACGCAGGCGTCGCCGAAGTAGTTGGGGTGGCGGGTGAGGCCCCAGAGGCCCTCGTCCATGACGTTCGGGCGCTCCTCGCGGGGCCGCGCCTTGTACTCGCGCAGCTGGCGGTCGCCGACGGCCTCGAAGTAGAGCCCGACGCCCCAGACGACGACGCCCAGGACGACGACCGGCCACCAGGTCGCGCCCACGACCGCGCCGATCACGACCGGCAGCGAGACGAACCACTGGGCGAAGCCCTGGACGAGGAAGACCCGGCGGACGGCGGTGCCCATCCCCACCTCGGCGAGCGAGCCGCCGAGCATCTCGGCGTAGCGGGGGTCCTCCTTGCCCTGGTGCTCACCGACGGCGCGGGAACGGACGTGCCAGGCCAGCCGGCCGCCCCACACGGCGACCAGCACCATCAGCAGCACGGTGCGCCACGTGGTCAGCGCGTCGGAGACGAGCAGGCCGATGACTCCGGAGACCAGCGCGACCGCCACGAAACCCGCGCCCCAGGCGACGTCCACCACCGCGACCACGCCGAGCTGCGCGGCACGCAGGGCGGCGGCCGTCATCGAGACGGCGACGGTGACGAGCGACGTGAGGAGCGCCAGGATCAGGACGGAGGAGTCGAGGTCGGGCACCTCAGAAGTCTCGGACCAGCGGCAGCGTGTGCGCTCCACCCGGCCGGACCATGGTGATCTGGTCGACGCCCATGCGGCCGTCGCGGAAGGCCATCGAGCCGCCGACGAGGTAGAGGTACCAGACGCGGACGACCTCCTCGCCGACCAGGTCGACGAGGCGTGCGCGGTTCTCGTGGAAGCGCTCCAGCCACCCGGCCACGGTCAGCACGTAGTGCTCGCGCATGGCGTGCACGTCGCGCACCTCGAGGCCCGCCTGCTCCAGGAAGCCGACGGTCTGCCCGACGGGTCGCATGTGCATGTCCGGGGCGATGAAGGACTCGATGAACGGGCCGCCGCCGGGCCACTTGCCGGCCCGCGACATCTGCTGGATCAGCACCCGGCCGCCGGGGCGCACGGAGTCGTGCAGGACCTGCGCGTAGGTGGGGTAGTTGCCCTGGCCGACGTGCTCGCCCATCTCGATGGAGGCGACGGCGTCGTACTCGCGACCGCGCGGCGGGACGGCGTCGCGGTAGTCCTGGAGCCGGATCTCGACCCGGTCCTCGAGGCCGCGCTCGCGGATGCGGGCGTCGATGAACTTCTTCTGCTCGGCCGCGATGGTGACGCCGGTGACCTGGGCACCGAAGTGCTCTGCGGCGTAGAGGGAGAGCGAGCCCCAGCCGCAGCCGACGTCGAGGAACCGGGAGCCCTCGGTGAGCCCCACCTTGCGACAGACCAGGTCGAGCTTGGCGGCCTGTGCCTCGGTGAGCGGCTGGTCGGCGCTGGAGTGGTAGCCGCTGGAGTAGGCCATGTGCGGCTCGAGGATGGCCTCGTAGAACTCGTTCGAGAGGTCGTAGTGGAACGAGATGGACGCCCGGTCGCGCAGCTTGGAGTGCAGCCGGCCCTTGATCTCGGCCTGGGAGGCCGGGTTGGGCAGCGGCTTGCCGAGCACGCCCAGCTCGCGGGCCAGCCGGGCGGCACTCACCAGGGCGCGCGGGTCGGGGCGGCCCGAGGAGAGACCACGCTCGCGGGCCACGGCGAACGCGTGGGTGAGGGCCTTGTCCAGGTCCCACCGCTCGTCCTCGACGACCTCGAGCTCACCGGTGACGTAGGCCTGGGCCGCGCCCAGCTCGCCCGGGTGCCACAGCAGCCGACGCAGGGCGTCGGGGGAGCGCAGCTCGATGGTCGGCACGGAGCCGTCGGTCGGCCCGGCGTCCGAGCCGTCCCACGCCACGAGGTGGACGGGCAGGTCCCCGCCCACGAACGGACGCAGCACCTGCGAGATCCGGTAGGCGATGCCGTGCTGGCCCGGCACGGGCGGGGCGACGGGCGGCGTGGTCGTGGCGGTCACGCGACGGCCTCCTCGCCCAGCTGGGTGCCCGAGGCGGCCTCGTGAGGCCGCGAGAGCACCAGCTGGTAGTCGTCGATGTAGCCGGAGGCGAAGCCGGCTCGGGAGTACTCCAGGTAGAAGTGCCACATCCGGCAGAAGACCTCGTCGAAGCCGAGGGCGAGCACCTCGTCGCGGCGGTCGAGGAACGCCTCGTCCCACAGCCGCAGCGTCTCGGCGTAGTGCTGGCCGAACTGGAACCGCTCGGTCAGCCGCAGCGAGGTGTGCCGGCGGGTGACGTCGTCGATCGCCTCGACGCTGGGCAGCAGGCCGCCGGGGAAGATGTACTTGTGGATCCAGGTGTAGGTGTTCCTGGTGGCCAGCATCCGGTCGTGACGCATCGTGATCGCCTGGATGGCGACCTTGCCGCCGGGCGCCAGCCGCGAGTCGATGGTGGAGAAGTACACGGGCCAGTAGTCGGCGCCGACGGCCTCGATCATCTCGACCGAGACGATCGCGTCGTAGGTGCCCTCCACGTCGCGGTAGTCGCACAGGTCGATGGAGACGCGGTCGGCGTACCCGGCGTCCGCCACCCGCTCGCGGGCGAGGGCGAGCTGCTCGCGGGAGAGGGTCACCGAGTGGACGGTGGCGCCGCGGCGGGCGGCGCGGATGGCCAGCTCGCCCCAGCCGGTGCCGATCTCCAGCACGCGCGAGCCGGCGCCCACGCCGGCGGCGTCGAGCAGCCGCTCGATCTTGGTGCCCTGCGCGTCGGCCAGGGTGGCGGCGTCCACGGTGCCCGGGGACGCGGCGACCAGCCGCGAGGGCAGCGGGTGGTGCTGGCGGTGCGAGAGGTCGTCGTCCTGGGCGACGACGCCCGTGGGCCACAGGGCGGCTGAGTAGCTGAGCGTGGAGTCCAGGAACAGCCGGAAGAGGTCGTTGGACAGGTCGTAGTGGTGCGCGATGTTGCTGCGGGCGTTCTTCTTGCTCGAGCGCTGCCAGCGCGGGGGCCGCTTCACGACCAGCGCACGGAAGCGCTGGAGCGACTGCGGCACCAGGTCGGTCATCTCGGCGGCCAGCACGGTGAGGAAGCCGCCGAGGTCCTCGGCGTCCCAGGCGCCGGTGAGGTAGGCCTCGCCGAACCCGATGAGCTGGTGGCGGCCGACGCGGGAGAAGAACTCCTCGGCGTCGTGCACCGTCATGGACGGGCCGCCACGGCCGTAGGTGCGGCCCTCGAGGTGCACGGTGACCTCGAGCCGGCCGACCGCGGCGAGGAAGAGCTTGCGGGCCACCCCCGCGGCGACGCGGGTGCGGGGGCCGGGCGTGATCGGTCGCAGACCGGGCCAGACGGAGGTGTCGGGGGGCGTGGTCGGGCGGGCGGGGGCGAGGTTCTCGGTCACGCCTGCACTCCTTCCTGTCGGTGCGAGGGCCGCTGCCGGACAGGGAGTCGGCGCAGCCACAACCAGGTGCCGTGGACGCGGATCAGCGCGGCGTCGCGCAGAGCCGCGCCGGTGGCACGGTAGGGGGCTCGGGGGGTGTCGTCGCGGGTGCCCGTGACGGAGGCGGAGAAGACGGTCTCGCCGGTCTCCCCGCTGCCGGGGTGCGTGCCGGGGTAGGTCTCCTCGCTGTGCAGCGAGACGGCCACGGCGAGCCGGTGGCCGGGCACCGGCACGGCGAGCTCGTAGGTGCCCTCGGTGCCGTGGAAGGGCGAGACGTACATGCCCTTCTCGGTGCGGGCGCGGCCCTGGGCGTCGGGGTGCACCAGGTAGGCGTGCACGTCGCCGTAGGTGTTGTGCACCTCGACGACGACGGCCTCCACGCGGCTGCGGGAGTCCAGGCACCAGAAGACGCTGATCGGGTTGAAGCAGTAGCCCAGGGTCCGCGGCTGGGCGGCCAGCAGGATGCGGCCGGCAGGGTCGGGCGTGACGTCCTGCGTGGCCAGGAAGCCGGTGACGTTCTCGCGCAGGCTACGTGCGGGGTCGCCCAGGTGGTCGCGGGACTCGAAGGTGCCCTTGAGGAACGCCAGCGGCCGGTGGTCGGGGAGGTCGTCGACGTCCACGAGCCACAGCGAGGAGGTGCTGGTGAAGGTGCGCCGGAACGGGCGGCGGCGGGTGTGGCTGACCTCCGTGGAGTACACCGCCGGGGTGCGCGGCACCTCGACGCTGTCGTCGGGCTCCGTGACCTCGGGCCACTCCAGCCCGAGGCGGGTGACGGCGGCCAGGCCCGAGCGTGCGCCGTCCTCGTGGAAGCCCCACCCGTGGTAGGCGCCGGCGAACGCCAGCCGGCTGCTCTCGATCTCGGGCAGGCGGCGCTGCGCGGCGACCGACTCGGGAGTGTAGAGCGGGTGCTCGTACTCCATCCGGTCGATCACGCTGGCCGGGTCGACGAGGTGCTCGCCGCCCAGGGTGACCAGGTAGCGGGTGTCGGTGTCGAGCCGCTGGAGCCGGGTGAGGTCGTAGGTGACGACGACGCCCTGCTCCACCCCGTCGGCGCGGGTCTGCGCCTCGGTCGGCCGCAGGAAGTTCCAGGACGCCCGGGCGCCGTCGGCCTGCGGCAGCAGCGAGGAGTCGGTGTGCAGCAGCGCCGTGTTCGGCGAGTACGGCATCGCGGCCAGCACCTCGCGCTGGGCCGCGGTCGGCTCGCTGAGCAGCGACAGCGCCTGGTGCGGGTGGGTGGCGACGACCACGGCGTCGAAGGTCTCGGTGCGGCCGCTTCCGTCGGTGATCGCCACGCCGTCGTCCGTCTCGACGAGGCCGGTGACCTTGGTGTCGAGCCGGACCTCGCCGGCCGACCCGGTCAGCTCGGCGCCGATCCGCTCGACGTAGGTGCGCGAGCCGCCCGTGACGGTGCGCCAGGTGGGGCTGCCGAAGATCGACAGCATCCCGTGGTGGCGCAGGAACGCGAACAGGTAGCGGGCCGGGTAGTCGAGGGAGACCGACGGCTCGCAGGACCACACGGCCGCCACCAGCGGCTCCATGAAGTGCCGCACGAAGAAGGGGGAGAAGCCTGCCTCGTCCAGGAAGGCCCGCAGGGTCTGGTCGCCGTGCGCCTCGCCCTCGTCGCCCGCCTCGAGCAGGGCGTGGGCCCGGCGGTGGAAGCGGGGGATCTCGGTGAGCATCCGCAGGAAGCGCGGGTTGCGCAGGTTCGCGGACGTGGGGAACAGGCCGCTGCGACCCAGCGCTCCGGCCCACTCCACGCCGGCGGCGTCGTCGCGGATCGACATCGACATCTCGGAGGGCTGCGTGCCCACCCCCAGCTCGCGGAAGACCCGCAGCAGCGTCGGGTAGGTGCGCCGGTTGTGGACGATGAAGCCGGTGTCGATGCCGAGCGTCCGCTCGCCCTCGACGACGGTGTGCGTGTCGGCGTGCCCGCCCAGACGCGCGTCGGCCTCGTAGAGGGTGACGTGGGCCGTCCGGGAGGCGACGTGCGCGGCCACCAGGCCGGCGACGCCGGAGCCGATGACGGCGACCCGGCCCGGGGCCTGCGCGGGTCGCGCCATCAGGCGTTCTCGAAGGGGATGATGACGGCGCCCTCGAGGGTGGGCTCGGGGGAGCCGCCCTCGGGCTCGACGCTGATGCCCAGGCCGGTGGCCGTGGCGGCGTCGCCGGAGAGCAGCACCTCGTTGTCGGGGCCGTCGGGCATGAACCCGGCGGCGACCATCTCGCCGTCGTGGTCCAGCCACAGCTCGTAGACGGAGCCGTCGGGGGCCTCGGCCATGCCGCTGGTGATGATCACGGCCTTGTTGAGGTCCTTGGAGCGCACGACCACGGCCTTGGCGCCGTCCTCGAACTTCTGCACGTAGCGCTCGGCGTCGGTCGCGGCGAGCACCCGGTCGGTCGGCGAGGCGACGAGGGAGGGCGCCGGGGCGTCGTCCCACGGACGGGTGATGGCCAGGGTGGTGGCGGCCCCTAGCGTGATGACCGCAGCGGCCGCGGCGGCCACGAAGGTCCGCACCCGGGGCGGCCGGTGGGCAGCGACGGAAGGCGTGGGCAGGGTGGCACGAGGGGCCGAGGCGACGACGGGCGGCAGCGGCCGCACGGTGCCGACCTCGGCCAGCAGCCGCTCGCGCAGCGCTCCCGGAGGGGTGACCTCCTCGGCGGTCGCGGCCAGCAGCGCGCCGGCCTCGCGCAGCGAGTCCACCTCGCCGCGGCAGTCGCCGCACTCGGCCAGGTGCCGCTCGAAGCGAGCGCGCTCGACGTCGTCGAGGGCGTCGACGGCGTAGGCGCCTGACAGGGCGTGGACGTCGTTCATCGGCCTACTCCCAACGCGTCTCGTAGTCGTATGAGCCCGTCCCGGATCCGCGTCTTCGCGGTGCCGACGGGCAGCTGCAGCATGCTGGCGACCTCGGTGTGGGTGTACCCGCCGAAGTAGGCCAGCTCGATGGCCTCCCGCTGCACCTGGGTGAGCGAGGAGAGGGCCCCACGGACCCGTCGTGCCTCCAGCGACGCGTGCGCCGCCTCGGCCGTCACGTCGTGGGGCACGGGCTGGTTCTTGTGCTGGTAGGCGACGTCGCGCCTGGTCGCGGCCTCGGCCGAGCGGACCCGGTCGACGGCCTTGCGGTGCACGATCGTCATGACCCACGACAGCGCGCTGCCGCGCTCGGGGTCGAAGCGTGCGGAGGTCCGCCACACCTCGAGGAAGGCCTCCTGGGTGACCTCCTCGGCCTGGGCCGGGTCCCGCACGACGCGCACCGCGAGCCCGTAGGCCCGGGACGAGCACGCGTCGTAGAGCCTGGCGAAGGCGGACTGGTCGCCGCGGGCGCAGCAGCGCAGGGCCTCGTTCAGCTCCTGCGCGGCGTCCCGAGCGGCGACGGGGACGTCCTCGGGGCGCGCGCGACCGGAGGACGTGGAGCCGGCCTCACCGGGTATCGCATCGCTCACGAGTCGCATCGTCCCAAACTTCCTGCTCGAAGACCCTCACCTCGGGGTGAGTGGTCACGGTGTCGAGAGATCGGCCCGGGCCCCCGGGAGGTGGCCCGGGCCGATCGTGCGTCCGGAGGAGGGGACCTGCGGACGACGTGGTCCAGTGCCCCGGAGGGCGCCGGATCAGGGCATCAGCACCTGGTCGATCACGTAGACCGTCGCGTTGGCGGTCGGGATGTTGCCGCACAGGACGTTGGCGCCGTCGACGGTCATGCCGTCGGTGTCGCCCTCGACGGTGACCATGTCGCCGTTGAGGGTCTCCTGGTCGCCCACGATCTGGTCGGGGTCCATCTGGCCGGCCACCACGTGGTGGGTCAGGATCGCGGTGAGCGTGTCCTTGTCCTTGAGGACGGCGTTGAGCGTCTTCTTCGGGATCTCGGCGAACGCGTCGTCGGTGGGGGCGAAGACGGTCAGCGCGTCGGCACCGTTGAGGGTGTCGACCAGGTCGGCGGCCTGGACGGCCGAGACGAGGGTGCCGAGCAGCGGGTTGTTGCTCGCGGCGGTGGCGACCGGGTCGGAGACCATGCCGTCGAAGGAGCCGGCGCCGTCGGTCGGCACGGCGGAGCAGGCCGGGCCGAAGACCTGGTCGCCCGCGGAGGCCTCGGTGGTGGTGTCCTCGGACTCCATGGAGTCCATCGACTCGGACTCGGTGGCCGAGGCGGAGGTCTCGGTGTCGCTGGCGGCGTTGTCGGTGGACTCGGAACCGCACGCGGCGAGACCGCCCATGGTCAGGACCGCGACGGCCAGGCCGCCGGAGAGACGAAGGGTGGTGCGCTTCATGATGTCGTGCCTTCCTGCATCGGGGGTACCGGACCCACTGCGGGCCCGGGGGTGCCTCCGGGCCGTCGGTGGTGGTCACCGGCCGGCCCTGAGTGGCTGGACGTGAGTAGTTCGGCGCTGTGCCCGGGGCGGATGGGTGGATTTCGAGAAATCTCCGAACTTTCTTGTTTCCGCAGGTCAGAGGCATGCCGGTGGTCGAGCAGCGAGGCCCTCCCTTGGTCGAGCGGCGAGGCCTCTGGTGGTCGAGCAGAGAGGAGCTCCGGCGACGAGCGCACGACGAGACCACCCACCCGCACGTCGACCACCCGCAGGTCGACCACCAGGCTCCGGACGCACCACACCCGGCAGCGGGGCCCCATGACCCTGCTGCCGGGTGCGACTCGTCGGCGTGCGCCGACGTCCAGGTGACGAGCGCGGGCGGGCGTCGTCCAGCCCTGCCCCGCGGCCCGCCTCAGCCCACGGTCACCTGGAGCGTGTGGATGCCGGAGGCACCGTCGGGGAAGGGGTCTGCGCGCACGTTCTGCTGCACTTCTCCGCTGCCCGTGACCACGCGCGCGGAGATGCTGTGGGAGCCGGGCTCGGCGTCCCAGCGCAGGAACCACTGGCGCCAGTAGTCGTTGGCGACGTCGGGGCCGGCCTCCGCGTCGGTCCACGGGCCGCCGTCGATGCTGACCTGCACCTGTCCGACACCGCCGGACTGCTGGGCCCACGCCACGCCGCCGATCGTGACCTCGCCGGCGTCCAGCTGCTCGAGGGCGGCGGGGGTGTCGATGCGGGCGGAGATCTTGATCGGGGCGTCGGTGGCCCAGTCGCGCTCGGTCCAGTAGGCCTGCGCGTCGTCGTAGGTGGTCAGCGTCATCCGGGTGATCCACTTGCAGGCGGAGACGAACCCGTAGAGGCCGGGCACGACCATGCGCGCCGGGAACCCGTGCACCTGCGAGAGCGCCTCGCCGTTCATGCCGACCGCGATCATCGCGTCACGGCCGTCGGTGGCCACGGCGAGCGGGGTGGAGATGGTCATCCCGTCGAAGTCGGTGGAGAGGATCTGGTCGGCCTGGTCGCCGACGCCCGCCTGGTCGAGCAGGTCGGTGAGCCGCACGCCGAGCCAGCGCGCGCCGCCCGCGTACGGACCGCCGACGGAGTTGGAGACGCAGGTCAGCGTGATGTCCCGCTCGATCAGGTCCATCGCGAGCAGGTCGTCGAACGTGAAGGTGAGCTCGTTCTCGACGTCGCCGTCGATGGTGAGCGTCCAGGAGTCGACGTCGACCGCCGGCACGTCGAGCCGGGTGTCGACGCGGTAGAAGTCGCCGATCGCCGTGCGCAGCGGGGTGATGCCCTTGACCTTGCCGTCGAGCCCGGTGGGGAAGGCCCCGGCCGGGTCGGTCGCCGGGGGCAGGGTGACGTCGGCCGGGCCCGTGCGCAGCCGCGCGACGAGACGGCTCGCGCCGCCCGCGGCGGCGGCCACGACCGCCAGTGCACCGGCGGCCAGGAGCACCCCGCGGCGGGTCGGTCGCGCGCCGGCGTCCGCCTCGTCGTCGGCGGGGTGGAGCCAGGGCAGGGAGGAGAGCCCGGACGTGGCGACGCGGTGCAGCAGCACCAGCGAGCCGACGCCCGCGACACCGGTGGCGATGCCGGGCACGGCGTCGAGGACGCCGGACTGCGGGCGCACCAGCGCGAGCACCGTGGCGACGAGCACCAGCAGGCCCTCGAGCGTCGCGCCCGCCACGAGTCGACGTCGGGCCAGCAGGCCCGCCACGGCGGCGAGGACCAGGACCACCACGAGCACGCTGCCGAGGAGGATCGCCTTGTCGGCGGTGCCGAAGGTCTCGATCGCCCAGTTCTTCAGCGGCGTCGGGGTGAGGTCGATGACGGTGGAGCCCGTGGCGAGCACAGGCGAGGCGTCAGGTCTGACCAGGGCGGCGACCAGCTGACCGACGGCGAGGCCGACGAGCGTGGAGACCACGCCGATCAGCGCCCAGGTGGGGGCGCCGACGGCGCGGTTGGACTCGGTGCGGGGGGTCTCCATGCGAGTGGTTCGGAGCGGGCGCCCGGACGGCTTGGTCAGTCGGTGCCGGTCCTGGTGTCGGCCGTGATGCCCGTGGTGCCCGCGGCGGTGACCAGGTAGCTCTGGCCGTGGCGGGTGGTCCACTCCCAGCCGGTGGGGAGCCCCTGGGTGTCGAGGGCGCGGTGGTAGGCCCAGCCGAGGTGGGTCTTGGCGCGGTGGTGCCGTCGGCACAGGGGTGCGGCGTTGTCGGTCGAGGTGGGGCCGCCCCTGGCGTGGGGGACCACGTGGTCGAGGTCGGCACGGCGTGAGGGTCGGCGGCACCACGGGAACACGCAGGTCGGCTCCGTCAGCCCGACCTGTTCTCGGAACCGGTCGGGGAACTCGTAGGCCTCGCTGTGCCGTGGCACGCGTGCGTCGATCACGGGTCTGACCGTGATCGTGGATCTCGCTGGGGAGTCGGTGATCCACCTGGCGAGGACGTCGAGGGTGGTGAATCCACCGCCCAGGGGGCTGAGGCTCCCGGGTCCGGACTCGATCCTCGCGAGTGGCTCCTGATGGCGGTCGGCGGTGCCCTCGACGGCGGCGCTGACCGCGTCCTCGGAGAGGTGCACGTAGACGGTCATGTCCCGGGTCGTCGTGGGCCGGGCGACCGCTCGGGGCAGGCGGCCCTGGAGCTGGCGGCGGGCGATCTCGCCGAGGGCGGCCGCGCGGCGGACGTCGAGGGAGTCGACCGACCCGGCCTCCCGGAGCTCGGCGGCGACCTGGCTCAGCGCGGCGTCGAGGTCCGCGGCGTCCGTGACGTCGAGCATCGCGTCGACGCAGACGACGCCGGTGTGGTCGATCATCCGGTGGCCGGCAGGGGTCTGGTCGACGGTGACGTGACGGGTCTCGGCGGCGTCGAGCGCCTGCTCCTCGGCGGCCTCCGGGTCGAACCGCACCAGCGCCTCGGTGACGAGCCGGTCGAGGGCGGTCGGGCCGATCCGGTGGGCCACGGCAGCGAGCTGGGCGTCGACGAACGCCGCTCCCGCGGCCGGCAGGTGCATCGTCCGCCGCGCGACCAGGCGGGCCCTGGACCAGGGCAGGGCGTGGTCGACCTCGCGGGCGTCGGCGACCCGCACCCCTCCGTCGTCGCCCAGGGCGAGCCCGCGGGTCAGTGCCGCCCACGAGCGGGGCAGCCGGTGGCGGAGCTCGACGACGTCGCCGATGAACGACCGACCGGCGTCGGTCGACATCCCCAGCGCAGCGGCCCACTCGACCACCGCCGCCTCGGTCACCAGTGGCGACCCCGGGCCGCCGAGGTCGAGGGGGCGGTCGCCGTGCAGGAAGGCCGGCGTCTCCCAGGCGTAGGCACCGGCATCGGCGAGGCCCATCACGGCCTGCTCGGGGTGGGCCTCGACCCACGCCACCGTCGCCTGGGCGACCTCGACGTCGGCGACGTGCCGGGCGCGCCTGGCGTCGCGGACGCGCGTCAGGAGCGAGGCAGTGGGGTGGGTGCCCCTGGCCTCGTCCACGTCACGCTCCACGGTGCAGGTCATGCCTGACATTCTACGCGATGATGAGTTCGAATCACAGGGTGTGGACTGGTCTGTGGAGCACGCCGAGGGTGGGCGTTGGTGGTCGGGTGCGGGGGTCTCGTGGCTCGTCGCCGGGGCTCCTCGCACCTCGACCACCGGTGGGTGCGGGCCGGCCTCCTCGCACCTCGACCACCGGTGGGTGCGGGCCGGCCTCCTCGACCGCGGGCGGGCCGCAGGGCAGGATGCGCCGCATGGACGCCACCCTGGTCCGCACCGACGTCGACGGCGCCGTCGTGACCCTCACGCTCGACTCCCCGGCCAACCGCAACGCGCTCTCGCGGCGGCTGCTGGCCGAGCTGGACGCGGCGCTCGTGGCCGCGGCCGAGCGCCCCGGCACGCGGGTCGTGGTGCTCGCCGCCACCGGCCGGGTCTTCTGCGCGGGCGCGGACCTGAGCGAGGCCGCGGGCGGGTCCATGGAGGAGACGACCGCGGCCATCGTCGGCCTGCAGCGACGCCTGCTCACCCTGCCCGTGCCCGTGCTGGCCCGGGTGCAGGGTCCGGTCCGCGCCGGCGGCCTCGGCCTGGTCGCGGCCGCGGACGTGGTGGTCGCCTCCACGCAGGCGACCTTCGCGCTCACCGAGGTGCGGCTCGGCCTGGCCCCGCTCGCCGTCAGCCTCACCGTGCTGCCCCGGCTCACCGACCGGGCGGCGGCCTGGGCGGCGCTGGGCGGCGAGGTCTTCGACGCCGCCACCGCCACGTCCTGGGGCCTGGTCACCACCGTCGTCGACGCCGACGACCTGGACGCCGAGGTCGGGTGGCGGGCCGACGTCCTCGCCCAGGGGGACTCGCAGGGCCAGCGGGAGACCAAGGCGCTGCTGGTCGCCGACCTCGTCGCCCGGATCGACGCGGAGGGTGCGGACGTCGCCCGTCGCTCGGCCACCCTGTTCGGCTCCGACGCGGCGCAGGCCGCGATGGCGGCGTTCCTCGAGCGGGGCCGTGGAAGAAATTCCTGACACGGGGGCAACCGGACGAGGGGTCGACCCGGTCCTCCAGGACATGACCACCCGATCTCGGGACCGGGAGACCACCACCGGACCCTCAGCGCAGGCGCCCGCCGCCGACCACGTGGGGCACGCCGACCACGACGTCGCCGCGCCCTCGGCCGCGCACCCGCGCAGCCGCCGCGGGGCGTCGGTGCCGTTCGAGGACTTCGTGGCCGCCCGCTCCGGTGCCCTGCTGCGCACCGCCTACCTGCTGACCCACGACCACGCGCTCGCCGAGGACCTCCTCCAGACCGCGCTGGCCAAGGCGTGGCCCGCCTGGGACCGGATCGACGAGCCCGAGGCGTACCTGCGCCGCGTCCTCGTCACCACCTTCTCCTCGTGGTGGCGCCGCAAGTGGAACGGCGAGACGCCCACCGAGGTGCTGCCCGAGACCTCCGCCCCCGACGCCCACGAGGCGGCCGGCACCCGGGACGACCTGTGGTCGGCGATGGCCCGGCTGCCACGGCGCCAGCGGGCCGTCGTCGTCCTGCGCTACCTCGAGGACCTCACCGAGGCGCAGACGGCCGAGGCCCTCGGCTGCTCGGTGGGCACCGTGAAGTCCCAGACCTCCAAGGCGTTCGCGAAGCTGCGGATCGACCCCTCCCTGACCGACCACCACCCCACGACCACCACCTCCGAGCAGACCGGGGAGGAGCTGTCATGAGCCCCACGATCGACGACCTGCGCGCCACCCTCGACCAGCGTGGCCACGATGTGGACGCCGGCGGCGTCGACGTGCACGCCCGCCTCTCCGGCGTCCGGCACCGCGTCGCGGCCGCCCGCCGTCGTCGTGCCGCCGCCGTCTCCACCGCCGCCGCAGTCGTGCTCGCCGGCTTCCTCTCCGTCGGCGTGCTCACCCGCGGCGCCCCGGTCGACGACGGCCTCGTGGTCGCCGGCCAGGACGTGGCGGAGCAGGTGAGCCTGCCGCTGGGCGAGTACGCCTACCAGCGGTCGGTGGACCTCGACGACATGGAAGACCCGAACGGCGTCGTCCGCGACAGGACGGTTGCCGAGGAGCTCCTGCGACGCCAGGTCACCCTGCCTCGTGCAGGTGTCGACCAGGCGGTCGCGCTGGTCGCCTCGGGGCTCGACGGCGGCACCGTGACCCTGCGGACCCTGTACGGCGGACCCGGGCTCGTCCGCCTCACCGAGGACGGCACCACGCCTGTCGCGTCCGTCGGCACCGGGCGCACCGACCTCGTGCTGGTCCTCCGTGACGTCCCGGCCGACGCCGAGGTGGCGCTCGTGGTCTACGACCGCAGCGACACGCGGATCGACGCGCTCTACGCGCCCGACGGCTCGGCCTGGTTCCGGGACGAGGTCGGGGGTCGAACCCGGCTGGCCGGCGCCTTCACGCCGACCGAAGGTCGGGCCACCGCCTCCCTGACCTTCACCGGAGCCCTGGGCAGCACCCTCATCTCCGACTACTGCCGCAGTGACGTGAAGGGCGCCTACGCCACCGTGCTGGTCGACGGTGGTCTGAGCTCCTCGGGCGGTTGTGTCGGCGAGGCCGGCGACGCCTTCATCGGTGGCGTCACCTTCACCAGCCAGGACAAGGTCACGGAGCACACCCTGGAGATCCGGGTGACCCGCGGCGAGGACGGCCCGCTGCTGGACGCCTCCCAGGTGGTGGCCGGCGTCGCCGGGTACGCCGCCGACCCCGACGACACCGTCCTGAGCGACGGCACCCGCAGCGGGGACGACGTCGACGCCCGGATCGAGGTCGACGGCCGCGCCTGGGTGCTGGAGCAGGTCGTCGAGCTGTCCGGCCGGGACAGCCTCACCGCCGACATCGACCTCACCGAGGAGCCCGACGCGCGGTACGTGGACGTCACCTACGCGCGCGGACGCACGACCCTGAAGGCCGTCGGGTCGGTCAGCGGCAGGGCCCTGAGCGGTCGTGCGACCCACGTCGCCAGCGGCGGGTGGATGACCGGCCAGATGAGTGGCGTGCTGCTCCAGGGGGAGCGCTGGCAGGTCACCCTCGCCAGGCCGCAGGGCGCGCTCGAGGAGGGCGGTGGGGCCCTGCTCGTGTACGCCCCCGTCGACGAGTGAGCACCTGGGCCACGGCTCACCCCCCGGTTGGCGCCGTGGACGGACACCCGGACGGGTAACGTTGTCGTCTTGCCGCGCCCGGTGGGAGGGCGCGGACGCGCACGCGCGCGGACGAGGACCCCCATCCGGGACAGCACGACGAGGAGCAGCGTTGACCGAGGTCAGCAGCAGCGGTGACGAGCAGCGGCGTCCGGAGGACGTGGCCGCGACCGAGACGGCGGCCGAGCAGGCCTACGTCGACACGGTGTTCGCCCAGCTCGAGGTGAGCGCCAAGGCGGCGCAGGACCTCGCCAAGGAGGGCCACAGCCGCGGCGCGCTGGGCCACGAGGGCGGCCTCGTGGAGCGCGACGCGATGGTCTTCCAGGCGGCCAAGCGGATCGCCCAGCTCGACGCGGCCCACGAGGGCCTGGTCTTCGGCCGGCTCGACCTCGACCCCTCCGTCGACGACCGACCCCGCTACATCGGCCGCATCGGCCTGCGCGACGCCGAGCGGGAGAGCCTGCTGATCGACTGGCGGGCCCCGGCGGCGTCCGTCTTCTACCAGGCCACGGCCGCCACGCCGCAGAGCGTGCTGCGCCGCCGCGTCCTGCGCTCCAAGGGCCGCGTGGTCGAGGGCGTCGAGGACGAGCTGCTGGACGGCGAGGCCATGGAGGCCGCCGGCCTCGACCTGCCGATCGTCGGCGAGGGCGCGCTCATCGCCCAGCTCTCCCGGGCCCGCGACCGGTCGATGCACTCGATCGTCGCCACCATCCAGGCCGAGCAGGACCAGGCGATCCGCGCCCCTGCCAAGGGCGTCGTCTCGATCTCGGGCGGCCCCGGCGTCGGCAAGACGGTGGTCGCGCTGCACCGCGCGGCCTACCTGCTCTACACCGACCGTCGCCGCTACGAGTCCGGCGGCGTCCTCGTCGTCGGCCCCTCGGGCGTCTTCATGCGCTACATCGAGCGCGTGCTGCCCTCGCTCGGCGAGACCGCCGTCGCGCTGCGCTCCCTGGGTGAGGTCGTGGACGGCGTCCGCGCGACGCGCCAGGACGACCCGGCCGTGGCCGCGGTCAAGGGCTCCGCGCGGATGGCCACGGTGCTCCGGTCGCTCTCGCGGCAGCAGGCGCCCGACAGCCCCACGAGCTTCCGCACCTTCTACCGCGACGACGTGCTCACGCTCGACCGCGGCACGCTGGGCCGCATCCGCCGCCAGCTGATGAACCAGGGCCGCCGCAACCGGCAGATGCCGCGCGTGCCCGGCGCCCTCCTCGACGCCCTGTGGCGTCAGGTGCGCTCCGAGCGTGGCCGCGAGCGCGGCCGGGAGTCCTTCAACGAGGACCTCAAGGGCGACCCGAAGTTCCTCGACTTCGTCGCCGCCTGGTGGCCCCCGCTGGACGCCCGCGAGGTGCTCGGCTGGCTGCGTGAGCCCGACATGCTCGCCCGGGTGGCGGGCTCGGAGCTCTCCAAGGACGAGCAGGACCTGCTGGTGAAGTCCTACGGCCACGGGCTGGACGACCTCTCGATCCAGGACGTCGCGCTCCTCGACGAGCTGCGCTACGCCATCGGCGACGTGCCGCAGAAGACCGACGACGAGGCCAGCCTCGACGACACCGGCCTGCTCGAGGGCGGCCTCGACATGGCTGAGCTGTTCACCGCCGCCGACCGCGAGTTCGCCCCGGCCGGCCGCGCGTGGCAGGCCCCGCAGCACAAGATCGAGGACGACCCGTTCGCGCACGTCCTCATCGACGAGGCGCAGGACTTGACCCCGATGCAGTGGCGCATGGTCGGACGCCGCGGGCGCACCGCGACCTGGACGATCGTCGGCGACCCGGCGCAGTCCTCCTGGCCGGTGCCGGAGGAGGCGGCCGCCGCCCGTGCCGAGGCGCTGGAGAAGAAGGCCACGCACTCCTTCCACCTCGGCACGAACTACCGCAACTCCTCCGAGATCTACTCCTTCGCCGCCGCCTACGCCGAGCGCGTGGGCCTGGACGCCGACCTGCCGACCGCGGTCCGCTCCACCGACGAGCACCCCGTGGTGCTGGAGGACGTCGAGGACCTGGAGGCCTCCGTGCGCGAGGCGGTGGACGGCCTGGCCGGCCGCGTCGCGGGCACGGTCGGCATCGTCGTCCCCGTGGCCCGTCGCAGCGAGGTGAACTCCTGGCTGGCGAGCTGGCCCGAGCGCGCCGAGGACGCCCCGCACGCCCGCGCCGCGATCGACTCCACCGACGCCCCCAGCGGCGACGACCGCGTCGTCGTGCTCACCGGCCTCGACACCAAGGGCCTGGAGTTCGACGCGATCGTGGTGGTGCGACCGCAGGAGATCGAGGACGAGTCCCCGACCGGCCGCGCCACGCTCTACGTCGTCCTCACCCGCGCCACGCAGCTGCTGACCACCATCAGCTGAGCACCATCAGCTGAGCACCGGCGCCGGACGGGCTCGGCCCGCGACTACCCTGCAGCCATGACCAACGACGTCGCCGCTGCCCGGGAAGCCATCGAGGCCATCCAGGGGCACGAGGCGTGGGCGATCATCCGCCGCTCCACGCGCGCGGGTGACAACCCGACCGTCGGCGTGCTCGGCGGCAAGCGGTGGGTCGCGGACTCGCTCATGGACGTCCCGCTGGAGACCGGCGTCCCCGAGCCCGGACGCCTCGCCGACCGGCTCGTGGCCGTCCCGTTCCGGCAGGTCGCCGAGCGCGGGTTCGACGCCCACGACGACGGCACCCCGCTGGTCGTGGTCGACGTCGAGGACGAGCGTGAGTTCTCGGTCGACGACGTGGTCGCGGCCATCACCGAGGTGCCGGTCGAGCTCGCCGACGCCGGCGGCTTCGACACCGACGACGAGGCCTACGCCGAGGTCGTCAAGCAGATCATCACCGACGAGATCGGCCAGGGCGAGGGCGCCAACCTCGTCGTCGGCCGCCCGTTCCACGCCACCGTCGCCGACTGGGACGCCGCGCGCGCCCTCACCGTCTTCAAGCGCCTGCTCGAGCGCGAGCGCGGCGCCTACTGGACCTACGTCTTCTTCACCGGCGACCGCTACCTCGTCGGCGCCACCCCGGAGCGTCACGTCTCCGTGCGCGACGGCGCGGTGCGGATGAACCCGATCTCCGGCACCTTCCGGCTGCCCCGCCCGGCCGCCGACGGCACCGCGGTGCCCGCCGCCGCGCTGAAGAGCGACCTCCTGGACTTCCTCTCCGACGAGAAGGAGATCTACGAGCTCTTCATGGTGGTCGACGAGGAACTGAAGATGATGTGCGACATCTGCTCCGAGGGCGGCCAGGTGCTCGGCCCGTTCCTCAAGCCGATGAGCCACCTGATCCACACCGAGTACTTGCTGGCCGGCCAGACGCACCGCGACGTGCGCGAGGTGCTACGCGACACCATGTACGCGGCGACCGTCACCGGCTCGCCGGTCGAGAACGCCTGCCGCCTGATCAAGAAGTACGAGGAGCAGGGTCGCGGCTACTACGGCGCCGCGCTCGCCGTGCTCGGCCGGGACGAGGCGGGCGGCCCCGTCCTCGACAGCCCGATCGTCATCCGCACCGCCGACGTGGACCTCGAGGGCAACCTCACCGTCACCGCGGGTGCCACGCTGGTGCGCGACTCCGACCCGCACTACGAGGTCGCCGAGACCCACGCGAAGGCCGGTGGCATCCTCTCCGCCTTCGGGCTCGTGCCCCCGGCCCCGCCGACCACGGTGGACGTGCCGGCGCTGGTCAACGACGAGGACGTGCTGCTGCGCCTCAACCAGCGCAACCGGCGCCTCTCCCAGTTCTGGCTCACCGACCAGGCCGGCGAGGACCCCGACCCGGCCCTGGCCGGCAAGAGCGTCGTCATCCTGGACGGGGAGGACGACTTCGTCCGCATGCTCCGCCACGTCCTGGCGACCCTCGGGCTGACCAGCACGGTCGTGCGGCACGAGGACTACGTGCCGGGCTGCCTCGACGGTCACGACCTCGTGCTCGTCGGGCCGGGCCCCGGCGACCCCCGCGACGGCGACGACCCGAAGATGGCGAGCCTGCGGCACGCGGTCTCCTCGGTGCTCGAGACCGAGCAGCCGTTCCTGGCGGTGTGCCTGGGGCACCAGGCGCTGTGCCACACGCTCGGCCTGCCGCTGGGCTACAAGGACATCGTCTTCCAGGGCACCCAGTCGCCCGTGCCGTTCGAGGGCCGCACCGAGCGGGTCGGCTTCTACAACACGTTCGTGGCCCGCGTGGGCGAGGACGTGGCGCTGCCGGCGGGCACGGTCGTCGACGCCGACCCCGAGAAGGGCGACGTGCACGCCATCCACGGGCCGCACTTCACCGGCATCCAGTTCCACGCGGAGTCGATCCTGACCCAGCACGGCGTGGACCTGCTGCACCGCATCCTGCTGCGCCTGCTGGGCTGACGTCTACCGCGGATCGCCGTTCCAGTCATCACTCATCTTCGGTAATCGGAGAGAAAGTAAATGCGTTCTGTTGCCTTGACGTCGCGGGCTCGTCTAGCCTCGTGACCAGCCCGGCGGGGACTGCCCCCCAGCCTTGCCGGGCCCCTACTCCCCCCGGCAGAACCCTGTAGAACCCCTGGTCAGAGCCGTCGTCCGACGCGTGGCACCCACGCTCCGACGGCCGGACGGGTGCCCGACGCGACGTCGTCGGTCGCTATCGTGTGCCGGTGCCGGAGCGCTCCGTGATCGTGGTCGACCACCACGACTCCTACACGCAGAGCCTCGTGCACCTCGTCGCCGCGGTGACCGGGGTGCTGCCGACGGTCGTCCAGCACGACGAGACCGACGTGGCCACTGTGCTCGCGCACTCCCACGTCGTCCTCTCGCCGGGGCCCGGTCACCCCGCCGACGAGCACGACTTCGCCGTCGGCCGCGGCGTGCTGCGGGCGGGCACGCGGCCGGTCCTGGGCGTCTGCCTGGGCCTCCAGGGCATGGTCACCACCTTCGGCGGCACGGTCGAGCGGGTCCGGCCCGCGCACGGCGAGGTCGCCACCGTGCAGCACGACGGACGGGGGGTCTTCGCCGGCGTGCCCGGCCCCTTCGCCGCCGTCCGCTACCACTCGCTGGCCGCGACCCGCGTGCCCGACTGCCTCACGGTCACCGCCACCTGCACCGACCCCGACGGCACCGAGGTGGTGATGGGCGTGCGGCACCGCACGCTGCCGCTGGAGGCCGTGCAGTTCCACCCCGAGTCGGTGCTCTCCGAGCACGGCCTCGACCTGGTCGCGGCTTTCCTCGCGCCCGGCTTCGGCGTCGAGACCCGCGGGGGAGGGGACGCGTGAGCACCGCGCCGGAGCCACGGGACCTCGCGGCCGAGCGGTTCGCCGAGGTCGCCCGCGCCACCGACCGCTGCGTCTGGCTGGACGGGGTGGGGGCGCGCGAGTGGTCGGGACGCGACTCGGTGCTCGCCTGGTGCGAGCCGGAGGACGTCTCGTTCAGCTACGACGCGACCCGGCGCGAGGTCACCCGGCACGCCGGCGGACGCGCCCGCATGGTCGGCGACGACCCCTTCGCGGTGCTGCGCGCCGAGCTGGCGGCGGCGCCCGGCGCCCGCTGGTACGGCTACCTCGGCTACGCGGCCCGGCCCGACCTGCCGGCACACCCCGACCCCGACCTCCCCGACGCGGTGTGGCTGCGTCCCTCGCGGGTCGAGCGGCTGCCGGCCGGTCGACCCCCGGCGCCCCGGGGGCACGCGGCGGCGGCGGAGAACGGGGCGGAGCAGGACGGGGCGGAGCAGGACGGGGACGACGGCACCCCGCCGTCGTCCTACCTCGCGCAGTTCGCGCAGGTGCAGGAGGCGCTGCACGCGGGCCTGAGCTACGAGGTGAACCTGACCCGCCGCGAGCGGGTGGAGGCTGCCGCCGACCCCGTCGAGGTCTACCTGGCCCTGCGGGCGGCGAACCCCGCCCCCTACGCCGGGTACCTGGCCCACGACGTGCCCGGGGCCCGCGCCTGGCTGCTCTCCTCCAGCCCCGAGCGCTACGCCCGCGTCGCCGACGGCACGATCGAGGCGCGGCCGATCAAGGGCACGACCCCGCGCGGAGCGACCCCGGCGCAGGACGCGGCCGCCGCCGACGCGCTGCGCCACGACCCGCGCTACCGCGCCGAGAACCTGATGATCACCGACCTGCTGCGCCACGACGTGGCCGGCGTGAGCGCGCCGGGCTCGGTGACGGTGCCCGAGCTCATGACGGTGGAGTCCTACCCGAGCGTCCACCAGCTGGTGAGCACCGTGCGGGGGCGGTTGCGACCGGGCACCGACGCCCTGGCGGCCGTGCACGCGCTGTTCCCGGCCGGCTCGATGACGGGGGCGCCGAAGCTGCGCACGATGGACGTGATCGCGGCCGTGGAGGACTCCCCGCGGGGCGTCTACGCCGGGGCGTTCGGCTGGCTCGACGGGGCCGGCGCCGACCTGGGCGTGGTGATCCGCTCGCTCGTCACGGCGGGCGAGGGCACCTGGACGCTGGGCACCGGGGGCGGGGTGACCGTGCACTCCGACGCGGACTCCGAGCACGCGGAGACCCAGTGGAAGGCCGAGCGGCTGCGGGCCGTCCTGGCCGCGGTGGCCCGACGCCCGGGTGAGGCGGGTCCGTGAGCCCGGCCACGACGATGAAGGAGCGCGGGTGGTGTCACCCGCTGGTAACCGGAGGTGGTTAGGGTCGAGTCCATGGAGAAGCCGCACGTCATCGTGCTCTTCGGCGCGACGGGTGACCTGGCCCGCCGCAAGCTGCTGCCCGGGCTGATGCACCTGTTCCAGGCGGGCCTGCTCAAGGACGCCCGGATCGTCGGCACCTCGCTGGAGCCCTACTCGAACGAGGAGTTCGTGAAGGTCGCTCGCGAGGCGTGCGAGGAGTTCGGCAAGGAGAAGTTCCAGGAGTCGTCCTGGCAGACCTTCGCCGAGGTGCTCAGCTACGTGCCGCAGGGCGCGGGCGCCGAGCCGCTGGCCGCCGAGGTCGAGCGCGTCGAGGAGATGCTGCCGGGCGAGGAGCGCGACAAGCGCCGCCTGCACTACCTCTCCGTGCCTCCGAAGGCAGCGCTGGACGTGCTGCGCCAGCTGGACGAGGCCAACCTGGTCGACCGCGCGCGGATCATCATGGAGAAGCCCTTCGGCACCGACCTGGAGTCGGCCAAGGCGCTCAACCGCCGGGTGCACACCGTCTTCGCCGAGGACCAGGTCTTCCGCATCGACCACTTCCTCGGCAAGGAGGCGGCCCAGAACATCCTGGCGTTCCGCTTCGCCAACGGTCTGTTCGAGCCGATCTGGAACCGCAACTTCATCGACCACGTGCAGATCGACGTGCCGGAGACCCTCGGGCTCGAGGGGCGCACGAAGTTCTACGAGACCACCGGCGCCTTCAAGGACATGGTCGTCACCCACCTCATGCAGGTGCTGGCGTTCACCGCCATGGAGCCGCCCACGGCGCTGACCCCGGGCCCCATCAGCGAGGAGAAGCTCAAGGTCTTCCGCTCGATGCGGCCGCTGGAGCCGAACAACGTCGTGCGCGGCCAGTACACCGGCTACCGGGGCAAGGAGGAGGTCGCGGACGACTCCGACACCGAGACCTTCGTGGCGCTCAAGGTCGAGATCGACAACTGGCGCTGGGCCGGCGTGCCGTTCTACCTGCGCACCGGCAAGAAGCTCGCGGAGGGCGCGCGGATCATCTCCATCGCCTTCAAGGAGCCGCCGCTGACGATGTTCCCGGCCGGCTCCAACGTGGGCACCCAGGGCCCGGACCACCTCACCTTCGACCTGGCCGACCAGTCGAAGATGTCGCTGTCCTTCTACGGCAAGCGGCCCGGCCCGGGCATGAAGCTCGACAAGATGTCGATGCAGTTCTCCACCCACGAGACCGCCGCCTCCGGGCTGGTGCTCGAGGCCTACGAGCGGCTCATCCACGACGCGATGCGCGGCGACCACACGCTGTTCACCACCGCGGACGGCATCGAGGAGCTGTGGGCCAAGTCCATGCCGCTGCTCGACAACCCGCCGCCGGTGCGCTCGTACTCGCCCGGCTCGTGGGGGCCCAACGCCATCCACCAGCTGATCGCGCCGCACGCGTGGCGGCTGCCGTTCGAGCGCGCCTGGCGGGAGAGCAACCCCAACGAGTGGTGAGGGTCAGGACGTGGCGGGGTAGCCCGCGTCCTCCATGTCACCGAGCCCGCCGCCGTTGACGAGGTCGGTGAACCCGGCGTCGGTCATCTGCTCGATCGCCGCGCCCGCGCGGCTGCCGGAGCGGCAGTAGACGACGTAGGCGGCCTCGGGGTCGAGCGCCGCGATCTCCTCGGCGAACGTCGAGGCGGAGACGTCGATGTTGACCGCGCCCTCGACGTGCCCGTCGGCGAACTCCTCGGGGGTGCGCACGTCGACGATCGTGGCGCCGCCGTCGATCGCGTCCGCGACGGCGGAGGTGTCGGCGGTGGAGCCGGCCGTGGTGTCCGACGAGCCGCACGCGGCGAGACCGAGGGACAGCCCGAGCGTCAGGCCGACGGCGAGCAGGAGCGAGGAGAGGCGGCTACGCATGCCCCGAGCGTAGCACCGCAACCCCCAGGGGGGTTCTGGTCGAGCCGTGCTCAGGCGTGGCGCTCAGGCCAGGTGACCGGCCTTGGGGCTCGGGCCGTACGCGTTGTCGCCGGGCTCGCTGTCCATCACGAAGAAGACGATGAGCACGACGAAGCCGACGAACGGCACGAGGCCGATGAGCAGCCACCAGCCGGTCCGGCCGATGTCGTGCAGGCGCCGCACGCCGACCGCGATGACCGGCACGATCAGGCCGAGCGAGACGATCACCGAGACGATGCCGAACAGCACCGAGCCGGCGTCCCCGGTGATGCCGGCCAGGATGTTCAGCACGATGTTGACCAGCACGACGGCCAGGTAGAACCACCAGTACTCCGAGCGCCGCGCGCGGCCGGTGAAGTCGGCGTAGTGGGTGAGGACGTGGCGGACGGCGTCGGTGAACGACATGGTGGCCCCTGGGAGGAGTGCTCGCGGATGGTCGAGCCGGGACGCTAGCGAACTCCACCGAGCGGTGTCAGCCCCCTGTCCGGACCGGCTCGTCGTCCTGCCCGGGCAGCTGGAGCACCATCCGGGCCCCGCCCAGGGGGGAGCGGCCGGCGACCACGGTGCCGGAGTGCCGCTCCGCCGCCTGCGCGACGATCGAGAGGCCGAGGCCGGAGCCGGGCATCGTGCGCGACTCGTCGGCGCGGTAGAAGCGCTCGAAGACGTGCGGCAGGTCGGCGTCCGGGATGCCGGGGCCCTCGTCGTCGACGGTGAGGACGCCCTCGACCAGCGACACCTGCACCCGACCGTCGGTCGGGCTCCACTTGGCCGCGTTGTCGAGCAGGTTCGTCACCGCCCGCTCGAGCGTCCCCGGCTCGCCGCGGGTGAACCAGGGGCGCAGGTCGGTCTCGAAGACGGCGCCGGGCGCGCGGCGGCGCACGCGGGCCAGCGCGTGCTCGACCACCTCGACGAGGTCGAGGTCCTCCACCGTGTGGCCCATCTCCTCGTCGCGGGCGAGCTCGACCAGGTCGCCGACCAGGGTGGAGAGCTCCTCGACCTGGGCGCGGACGTCGTCGAGCACCTCCGCCACCGCCTCGGGCGGCAGCACGATGTCGTCGCTGCGGGCCTGGGCGAGCAGCTCGATGTTGGTGCGCAGCGAGGTCAGCGGCGTGCGCAGCTCGTGGCCGGCGTCCGCCACCAGGCGCTTCTGCCGCTCCCGCGAGGAGGAGAGGGAGGCCAGCATCAGGTTGAAGGACGTGGCCAGGCGCGCGACCTCGTCGTCGCCCTCGACCGCCAGCGGCTCGAGCCGCTCGGTGCGGGCGATCTCCTCCACGCCCCGGGTGAGCGTGCGGACGGGGCGCAGGCCGCTGCCGGCCACCGCCCAGCCGGCCAGGGCGGCCACGAGGACGCCGGCCACGCCGAGGACGAGGGTCACCGCGCCGAGCTTGGCGAGCACCGACTCCTGCGAGGTGAGGGACTGGGCCAGCACGAGGGCCTGGCCTGCCTGGTCCGGCACGGGCACGGTCACGACCCGGAAGCGCTCGCCGTCGTCGGTGACGAGGGTGCGCAGCGAGCCCTCGCTCAGGCCCTGGGCCACCGCGATCTCGGGCTCGCCGATCGTGAGGCCGGTGCCGGTGGTCTGCGGGGAGATGACGTTCACGGTGCCGCTGGTGACGTCCACGACGGCCACCCGGATCTCGCCGGCGGCCAGCGCGAACGCGGACAGCCCCTGCGCCGCGTCCCCCACCTGGTCGAGCTGGGCCACCGCCTGCGCGCGGGTCACGAGCGCCTCGTCGGAGGTGGAGCGGAGCTGGGCCCGGGTGGTGACGAACGCGCCGACGGCGACGGCGGCCACCGAGACGGCCACGGCGAAGGTGGTCAGCAGCGTGATCCGGCTGGCCAGCGAGCGCCGGTAGTGCCAGCGGTGACCGAGGGCGTCCGGGCCGAGGGTCGCCGTCATGACTCCTTCAGCACGTACCCGACGCCGCGGACCGTGTGGATGAGGCGGGGCTCGCCCTCGGCCTCGGTCTTGCGGCGCAGGTAGCCGACGTAGACCTCGAGGGAGTTGGCCGTCGTCGGGAAGTCGTAGCCCCAGACCTCCTCGAGGATGAACGAGCGCTCCAGCACCCGGCGCGGGCGCCGCAGGAACATCTCCAGCAGCGCGAACTCGGTGCGGGTGAGCTCGATGGCGCGGGTCCCGCGGCGGACCTCGCGGGTGGCGGTGTCCATCGTGAGGTCGGCGAAGGAGAGCTGCTCGGTGGCGTCGTCGCCGGCGGCCGGCACGACCCGGCGCAGCAGCGCGCGCAGCCGGGCCAGCAGCTCGGCGAGGGCGAAGGGCTTGGTCAGGTAGTCGTCCGCGCCGGCGTCCAGGCCCTCGACGCGCTCGCCCACCGCGTCCCGGGCGGTGAGCACGAGCACCGGCACGTCGTTGCCGGCGCTGCGCAGGGCGCGGGTCGACTCCAGGCCGTCCAGCCGCGGCATCATCACGTCCATCACCACGGCGTCGGGGCGGCGCTGCGCGATCGCGGCCAGCGCCTGCGCGCCGTCGTCGGCGGTGGTGACCTCGTAGCCGTTGAACTCCAGCGAGCGGCGCAGCGAGTCGCGCACGGCACGGTCGTCGTCGACGACGAGGACGTGGGGCCGCGGCTGCGTCGCGTCGGCAGCGGCGGTGGAGGCTGCGGGAGTGGGCACGACACCACTGTGTCAGAGGCTGCTGAACGGTCCCTGAGAGTGCGCCGCGGGGCGTGCGGCCGGTCCGGACCGGTCGGTCACAGGTACCGGCGGGCCGTCTCCGCGGCCCTCGGCCCGTAGCCGCCGCCGAACAGGCAGGCGTGCACCAGCAGCGGGAAGAGCTGGTGCAGGCCGAGCCGGTCGCGCCAGCCCTCGGCCAGCGGGCTCGCCTCCTCGTAGGCCTCCAGCACCTGCGGCAGGTGCGGCAGCCCGAAGAGCGCCAGCAGCGCCAGGTCGGTCTCCCGGTGGCCGCCGTGCGCGGCCGGGTCGATCAGGTGCGGCACCGTCTCGGCGCCCGGCGGCGCCCCGACCGGCAGGCCCCACAGCACGTTGCCGTTCCACAGGTCGCCGTGCAGCCGCGCCGGCGCCTCCTCCGGGACGAGGCGGGGCAGCCGCCCCGCGACCTGCTCGATCGACGTGGCGTCCTCGGGCTCGATGGCGCCGCGGTCCCGGGCCAGCTTGAGGTAGGGCAGCACCCGCCGGACGGCGAAGAACTCGCCCCAGGTGGGGGCGGGTCGGTTCGGCAGGGGTAGCCGGCCCGCGTACCCGTCGCGCTCGGCACCGAACGTCGGCGCTCCGGCCGCGTGCGTCGTGGCCAGGCCGCGGCCCAGCGCGGCGGCGGCCTCGGCCGAGGCCCGCCCCGGCTCGACCCAGCGCAGGATCAGGCACTCCTCGTCCACGGCCAGGATCTCGGGGACGGGCACGCCGCCGGCGTCCGCGAGCCAGCGCAGGCCCGCGGCCTCGGTGGCGAAGAAGTCCGCGGGCGCCCCCGGCAGCGACTTCACCAGCGCGGTGCGGCCGTCGGAGAGACGGATCTTCGTGGCGTGCGCGATGTCGCCCCCGGCCACCTGCGAGGTGGCGGAGACGGCGGCCCCCAGGAGCCGCTCGGCGCGGCGCGCGACTCCCGTCGTCATGCGCGCCCCCGGACCCCGGGCAGGCGCTGGAGGGAGGAGACCACGCACGCGGCGACGCGCTCGCAGGTCTCCAGCGCCTCGGTGAAGCCGCGCTCACCGCCGTAGTAGGGGTCGGGCACGTCGGCGCCGACGTGCACCGGGTCGTGGTCGCGGAAGAGGTGGACGCGCTCGCTGCGTCCGCCCAGGTCGGCGAGGTTGCTGCTGTCCATCGCGAGCAGCAGGTCGTACTCGGCGAACCACGAGTCGTCCAGCTGCTGCCCGCGGTGGCCGCTGGGGTCGTAGCCGGAGGCGAGCAGCGCGGAGGCGGAGCGGTGGTCCATGGACTCCCCGACGTGCCAGCCGCCGGTGCCGCACGAGGCGACCCGTACGTGGCGCGCCAGCCCCGCCTCGTCCACGCGCTCGCGGAGCACCACCTCGCCCATGGGCGAGCGGCAGATGTTGCCGAGGCAGACGACGCCCACGGCGTAGCGGCCGGGGGTGCGGGGCGGGGGGAGAGGGGCGGTGCGCACGCCTCAGTCCTCCCCCAGGACGCCGTCCACGACCCAGGTCACGACCGTGACGATGATCGCGCCCCACACGGCGGACCAGAACCCGTCGACCCGGAAGCCGACGCCCAGCTGCTGAGCCAGCCACGAGGTGAGCAGCAGCATCGCGGCGTTGATCACGAGCAGGAACAGCCCGAGCGTGAGGATGATGAAGGGCAGCGAGAAGAACTGCAGCACCGGCTTCACCACGGCGCTCAGCGCACCCAGGATCAGGGCGGTGAGCAGCAGCGGGACGATCTTCTCGGTCCAGTCCCCGTTGCGGGGGATGAACCAGATGCCGCCGAGCAGCCAGGCAGCGACGGCCAGGGCGACGGCGTAGGACACGAGCCAGCTCACGAGGCGCACGTGGCGATCATGGCAGGTCCGTGGTCGGCCCCGACCCCCTTCCCGGGGGAGCAGTCCCGCTGGCCGCGCCCTGGCGAAACCGCTTGAGTCCGCATCTCGGCTGCCGATGCGAGGGATGGCCGGGACGCTCCCGGACCCGCTCGTCGTCCCCGCGCCACCTCGGCGCGCCCCTCGCAGGAGTACCGCCGTGACCCTGGCTCCCGACCGCCCCGTGACCGCCGCCCCCGCCGTGCCCTCCGGGACCCTCGCGAGCGCCCCGGCACCCGCCGCGTCGCCCACGCCGGCGGCGGTCGGCACAGCACCGGGCCCGTGGAGCCGGCTGCCCCTGCGCTGGAAGATCCTCACGCCCGTCGGCGTGGCCGGCCTCGTGGCCGGCTTCGTGGCCGCCCTCGGCGTGAGCGGCATGGCCACGGCCGCCGGCGACGCGGCCGAGATCCACGAGCACCAGCTGGCCTCCGAGGCGCTGCTGGAGATGTCGGTGCTGCGCAAGAGCCTGTCGCTGAGCGCCCGCGACGTGCTGCTCGTCGGTGACGGGCCCGGACGCGCCGCGGTGCTCGAGGAGTACGAGGCGCTGCAGGCCGACTTCGCCGACCACGTCGAGCGGTACCTCGCGCTCGAGCCGGCGCCCGCCGAGGCCGAGCTCGCCGCGACCCTGCCCGACCTGCTCACCGAGTACGTGACGCTGGTGGACACGGCGCTCGCCCCGGCGGTGGCCGCCCAGGACAACGCCGAGTGGATGCGGGTCAACGAGGCCGAGGTGGTCCCGGCGGCCACGGCGATCAGCGACGTGCTCGCCGAGCTCAGGAGCGCGGAGGACGAGGCCAGCGAGGCGGCGCTCGCCGAGGCGCAGGCCACCTACCGCGCCGACCGCACCGTCTTCCTCGTCGCGCTGGTGGTGGGGCTCGTGCTCTGCGTCGCCATCGCGCTGGTCGTCAGCAACGGGATCGTCCGCGCCATCCACCGGCTCCAGACCGCCCTGGCGGGCATGGCCGCGGGCGACCTGACGGTCGCCGCCGGTGCCCTCGGTGCGGACGAGGTGGGCCGGATGGCCGTCGACTTCGACGCCTCCCGCGAGGCGCTGCGCAGCTCCCTGGCGGAGGTCATGGACCACGTCGTGGTCATGTCGGCCGCGGCCGAGGAGATGCAGTCGGTCTCCGTCGAGCTCGGCGGCACCGCGGAGGAGTCGGCCCAGCAGGCCGCCTCCGTCACCACCGCCACCGAGGAGGTCTCGGTCAGCGTGCAGACCGTCGCCGCCGCCAGCGAGGAGATGAGCGTGAGCATCCGCGAGATCGCGGAGTCCGCCACCGAGGCCGCCCGCGTGGCCACCGACGCCGTCAGCGACGCGCAGGCCACCACCGCCACCGTCGCCCGGCTCGGGGAGTCCTCCGCCGAGATCGGCAGCGTCATCCGGACGATCACCGCCATCGCCGAGCAGACCAACCTGCTCGCGCTCAACGCCACCATCGAGGCCGCACGGGCCGGCGCCGCGGGCAAGGGCTTCGCGGTCGTGGCCAACGAGGTCAAGGAGCTCGCGGTGGAGACCTCGCGGGCCACCGACGAGATCGCCGGCCGGATCGAGGCGATCCAGGGCGACAGCGAGGGCGCGGTCAGCGCGATCGCCGGCATCGTCGCGGTGATCAGCCGGATCTCCGACTACCAGACCACCATCGCCGCCGCCGTGGAGGAGCAGACCGCCACGACCGGCGAGATCGGACGCAACATCGTCGGCGCCTCCGAGGGGGCCACCGAGATCGCCGAGAGCATGTCGTCGATGAGCCGCTCCTCCGAGCACACCGCCGTCGCCGCGTCCATGACGCGGGAGGCGGCCGTCGAGCTCACCGAGGTGGCCCAGCGGATGCGCGACCGGATCAGCCGCTTCACCGTCTGAGGCGCCGGCGGGGTGCCTCAGCCCAGGCCGAGCGCGTCGAGGATGTCGTCCTCGGCGTCGATGAGGTGCTGGCGCAGGAACGCGTAGGCCCCGCGCACGTCCCCGGTCTCCAGCAGCACCACGAGCGCCGTGTGGTTCTCGGCCTCGTCGTGGGCGTTGCGTCGGATGCGCTCGACCTGCGCGAGCGCCAGCTTCAGCTCCACCACCAGCGCCTCGGCCATCGCCTGGAGCCGCGGGGAGCCGGTGAGGCCCACCAGCGACAGGTGGAAGGTCAGGTGCCGCTCGTTCAGCTCCTGGTAGGAGGCGCCGCCCGAGACCGCGCGCGTGTAGGCCTCGAGGCTGGCGCGCACGGCTCCACGCTGGGCGTCGGTGGCCATGTCCCACCGGCGCACGCCCGCGCCCTCGAGCACCCAGCGGGCCCGGCAGACGTCGCGGATGGAGTCGGCGGCCGGCGTGGTGACGCTGACGCCGCGGTGCGGCTCACGGGTCGCCAGCCCCTCGGCCACCAGCTGGGTCAGGGCCTCGCGC
This sequence comes from Nocardioides bruguierae, assembly GCF_023554635.1. Lineage (NCBI taxonomy): Bacteria > Bacillati > Actinomycetota > Actinomycetes > Propionibacteriales > Nocardioidaceae > Nocardioides > Nocardioides bruguierae. The sequence goes on along the minus strand of NZ_JAMJPH010000001.1, from coordinate 310,063 downwards.
ACCGTCGGCCGCGAGACGCCCAGCGACCCGGCCAGCGCGACCTCGCGCAGCGTGGTGCCCGACTCCAGCTCGCCCTCGAAGATGGCGCGCCGCAGCTCGGCGACCACACGGTCGACGGTGGAGGAGTGCTCCAGGCGGAGCGTGGCGAACTGCTCGGGCACGGCGGACATTCTCCCCTCTCCCCGGTGCGGGCGCAGGCCCGGGCACGGCGCGGCGGACTTGGCAGGGACCAGGGTCCTGCCCCACACTCACTTCTGTCAGATTGTCTGACAATCTGACGATGAAGACCATGCCGCCCGGCGATCCCGGTCGGCCCGCGCTCCCCAGGAGGACAGTCGTGACCCTGACGCACCCCACCGACCTCCACGCCGTGCCGTCGCCCGAGACCTCCGACCTGGCCGAGCGCCGGGGCGCCGACCTGGCCTGGGGACGGCACTACGCCGCCGTCCGCCCGGACCACTTCCGCGTCGAGTACGCGATCAACCCCTTCATGCACCTCGACGACCAGCCCGACCCGGCCCTCGCGCTGGAGCAGTGGGAGCGGATGGTCGCCGTGCTCCGCGGGCTCGGCGCCCGGGTCGACGTCCTCGACCAGCGCGAGGACTCCCCGGACATGGTCTACGCGATGAACCTGGGGCTGGCCTTCGTCGACCCGTCCGGGCGCGAGCGCATGGTGATGAGCCACATGCGCTACCCCGAGCGCCGGCACGAGACCCGCTCGGCCGAGCCGTTCTTCGCCGCGGCCGGTCGCGAGACCTCCTTCGTCGGCGCCGGTAGCACCGGCCCGCACCTCGAGGCCGGCGACGCGTTCGCGTTCGGTGACGCGCTCGTCGTGGGCTACGGCCCGCGCACCGAGGAGGCGGCCCTGGCCCAGCTGGCCCGCACCCTCGACGTGCGGGTGCGCGGGCTGCGGATCACCCACCCCGGCATGTACCACCTCGACCTGGCGTTCTGCCCGCTCGACGAGCGCACCGCGCTGGTCTGCCCGGCCGCGCTCGACGGCCCCTCGGCCGACGCGCTGCTCGACCTCGTCCCGGACCCCGTGGTGCTGACCGAGGCCGAGGCGCTGAGCACCTTCGCCGCCAACTCCGTGGTCGTGGGCCGCACCGTCGTGATGCCCGCCTGCCCGGCCCGCCTGCGCCAGGAGCTGGAGGGTCGCGGCTTCGAGGTGGTCGTCGTCGACGTCACCGAGTTCCACAAGGGCGGCGGCTCGATCCGCTGCCTCACCAACCCCCTCGACGTCACCGTCGGCCGCGACCTGCCCCGCGTGCCCGGGGGCGAGGTCGTCCTCCCCGGCGCCGTCGAGGGCGTCGCCTGACCCCGCCGAGTCGGCAGCAGCTTTCACCGCCGGGACGCCGGCGGGGCACCTCACAGGCGCGCACAGCCGAGGATGAGGGCCCGGCCAGGCTCCTTTGCCTAGGGTCTGGTCCGTGTTCGGCAACGAGTTCCCCGTGGGCGGCATCCCCGTGATGCTGGTGGGCATCGCGCTCACGGGCCTGCTCTGCCTCGGGCTCCAGCGCGGCCTGCGCTCCCGCGGCCGGGTGCTCGCCTGGTCGGTGGCGCTGCTGGTGTGGTCGCTGGCGGTCATCGGCTTCGTGACGCTGCTGCCGACCAGCCCCGACACGGGCGTCGTCTACGCCGAGGACCGGCTGGGCACCTGCTCGTGGGACTACGGCGGCCCTGCCCCCGACGGGTTCTGGATCTTCTCCGGTGGGCAGCGGCTGCTGAACGCGGCGATCTTCGTGCCGGCCGGGCTGCTGTGGGCGGTCGCGACGGCGCGCTGGCGCGCCGGCCGGTGGCTGGTGCCGCTCGGCCTGGTGGTGCTGACCGGCTACTCGGTGCTCATCGAGTGGCTGCAGCTCGAGGTGGCCAGCCTCAACCGCGCGTGCGACGTCACCGACGTCGTGGACAACGCGGCCGGTGCGGCGCTCGGCCTGGCCGCCGGCGTCCTCGTGGCCCTCGTGCTGCGCCCCTGGCGCGAGCGCCCGGGCTCCGCCGAAGGGCCCGCCGCTCACTAGTCTGCGGGGCATGACCGCACCGCAGCCCCGCGCCCACCTCGCCCACGTGCCGGCCTACAAGCCGGGCAAGCCGCCCGTGGCGCGCGAGGACCTGGTGACGTACAAGCTCTCGAGCAACGAGAACCCGTACCCGCCGCTGCCGGGCGTGGTCACCGCGGCGCACGCGGCGGTCGACACCATGAACCGCTACCCCGACATGGGCAACGGCCTGCTCTACTCCGGGCTCGCGCAGAAGCTGGGCGTGCCGGAGTCGCACCTCGCGGCCGGCACCGGCTCGGTCGCGCTGATCTACCAGCTGCTCACGGCGTTCTGCGAGCCCGGCGACGAGGTCGTCTACGCCTGGCGCAGCTTCGAGGCCTACCCGATCGCGGTCTCCACGTGCGGCGCGACCTCGGTGCAGGTGCCGGTGCTGGCCGACGGTCGCCACGACCTCGACGCCATGCTCGACGCCATCACCGACCGCACCAAGGTCGTCATGGTCTGTACCCCCAACAACCCGACCGGTCCGGCGCTGACCCAGACGGAGCTGGACGCGTTCCTGGGCCGCGTCCCCGCCCACGTCGTCGTGGTGGTGGACGAGGCCTACCTGGAGTTCGTGCGCAACGCCGACGCGGTCGACGGCATCGCCACCTACGCCCGGCACGAGAACGTGGTGCTGTTCCGCACCTTCTCCAAGGCCTACGGACTGGCCGGCTTCCGCGTGGGCTACGCCGTGGCGCCCGAGCCGATCGCCACCGCCCTGCGCCAGGTCTCCCTGCCCTTCGGCGTCTCCTCGGTCGCCCAGGTCGCCGCGGTGGCCTCCCTCGAGGCCGCGGACGCGCTGCTCGAGCGGGTCGACGCGCTGGTCGCCGAGCGCGACCGGCTGCAGGCCGCGCTCGCCGCGCAGGGCTGGGACCTGCCCGACGCGCAGGGCAACTTCCTCTGGTTCGCGCTGGGCGAGCGCACCGCGGACTTCGCACTGGCCTGCGACGAAGCCGGCATCGTGGTGCGTCCGTTCGCGGGCGAGGGCTGCCGCGTGTCGGTCGGCGAGACCGAGGCGAACGACCGGCTGCTCGAGGTCGCCGCCACCTTCGTGTGACCGGCCCCGGTGGGGTGCTCCTGCCGGCTCGGTCCTGACACCTGTCGAGTCGGCAGCAAGTTACTGCCGACTCGGCGGAATCGGCGCGCCGTACGCCGAGATGGAGACGCATCCGTAACGACTCCTTGGCACTCTTGGCGTCATGTCGATCAAGGTCGCCCTGGAGCACCGCACCACCTACGACTTCGACCGCCCGATCAACGTCGGTCCGCACGTGGTGCGGCTGCGGCCTGCCCCGCACACGCGGACGCCGATCGACTCCTACACGTTGAAGGTCGAGCCGGCCGGCCACTTCATCAACTGGCAGCAGGACGCCTTCGGCAACTGGCTGGCGCGCCTGGTCTTCCCCGAGAAGGTCAAGACCCTCGACATCACCGTCGGGCTCGTGGCCGACATGATCACGATCAACCCCTTCGACTTCTTCGTCGAGGAGTACGCGGAGACCTTCCCGTTCACCTACGCCGAGGAGCTCCGGGCCGACCTGGCGCCGTACATGCGCGACGTCGAGGACGCCGGCGAGGTCGACGCCTGGCGCGAGAAGCTCGGCCTGCCGATGGACGTGCGCACCGTCGACTTCCTGGCCAACCTCAACGCCGCCGTGCAGGCCGAGATCGGCTACTCGGTGCGGATGGAGCCCGGCGTCCAGACCCCGGACCACACGCTCGAGTCCAAGATCGGCTCCTGCCGCGACTCCGCCTGGATGCTCGTGAGCCTGCTGCGCCAGTACGGCCTCGCCGCCCGCTTCGTCTCCGGGTACCTGGTGCAGCTGAGCGCCGACCAGGAGAGCCTGGACGGGCCCAGCGGCCCCGAGGCCGACTTCACCGACCTGCACGCCTGGACCGAGGTGTTCGTCCCGGGCGCCGGCTGGATCGGCCTGGACCCGACGTCCGCCCTCTTCGCCGGCGAGGGCCACATCCCGCTCTCGGCGACCCCGCACCCCTCCTCGTCCGCCCCGATCGAGGGCGCCACCGACAAGACCGAGGTGGAGTTCTCCTTCTCCAACACGGTCACCCGGGTGCACGAGGACCCGCGGGTCACCAAGCCCTACACGGACGAGGCGTGGAGCCGCGTCGACGCGGTGGCCCAGGGCGTCGACGCCCGGCTCGAGGCGGGCGACGTGCGCCTGACGATGGGCGGCGAGCCCACCTTCGTGGCGCTCGACGACCAGACCTCCGACGAGTGGAACACCGACGCCGACGGCCCGCACAAGCGCGCGCTCGCCCGCGAGCTGGCCGAGCGGCTGCGCGCCGTCTACGCGGACGGCGGCGTGGTGCACCGCGGGCAGGGCAAGTGGTACCCGGGCGAGCCGCTGCCCCGCTGGAACATCGCCCTGCAGTGGCGCTCGGACGGCGTGCCGCTGTGGTCCGACCCGGCCCTGCTGGCCGAGCCGTGGGACGACGAGCAGGCCTACGAGGACGCCCACGAGCGCGCCGAGAAGCTGGCCTACCGCGTGACCCGCTCGCTCGGCCTGCCCGCCGAGCAGCTGCGGCCGGCCTACGAGGACCCGTTCCTCTCGCTGGCCGAGTCGGTGGCGCGCCCGCACGGCGAGAAGCCGGAGCTGGACCTGCTCGACCCCGCGCACGTGGCCGCGCTCGAGGCGGAGGCGGCGCTCGACGAGGCCGGCCCCGTCGACGTCGGTCCGGTGGTGGCCGACAAGCCGAAGAACCTCGAGCCGCACGGCGTCGAGGCCGACCCGGTGCGCGACTCCGACGGTGAGCCGGGGGCCGAGACGCTCCGCGACCCCTCCGACCCGACCGACCCACGCGCCGGCACGCAGACGCCCTCCCCGGAGGCCGAGCACGGCGAGGCCGAGCCGGTCTCGATGGTCGACCGGATGGACGCGGCCGGCCTGGAGCTGATCCAGCGCCTGGACGAGGCGGTCACCGAGCCCACCGGCTGGGTGCTGCCGCTGACCACCGGCGAGGAGTGGACGTCCCCGCAGTGGCGGCTGCGCCGTGGGCGGCTGGTGCTGAGCCCGGGCACCAGCGCCGTGGGCCTGCGCCTGCCGCTGGACTCGATCTCGTGGGTCGACCCCGACCCCGACGACCAGCCCTCCTACCTGGAGGCCGGCGAGCCGCTCGAGCCGAGCGTGCCGAAGGTCGACATCTGCGCCCCGGACGGCGCGCCCACCACCGCGGTCGCCTTCGAGGCCCGCGACGGCCACGTGCACGTCTTCCTGCCGCCCACCGCGCGCCTGGAGGACTACACCGACCTGCTGAAGATCATCGAGGTGGCCGCCCGGCGGCTGGAGCAGCCCGTCGTGCTCGAGGGCTACGGCCCGCCGCCGGACGCCCGCCTCACCTCGCTCACGGTCACGCCCGACCCCGGCGTCATCGAGGTCAACGTGCAGCCGACCCGCTCCTGGACCGACCTGCGCGACCTCACCGAGACGCTCTACGACCAGGCCCGACGCAGCCGCCTGACGACCGAGAAGTTCGACCTCGACGGGCTGCACACCGGCACCGGCGGAGGCAACCACATCACCCTGGGCGGCCACCAGCCGGTCGACTCCCCGATGCTGCGCCGCCCCGACCTGCTGGTCAGCCTGCTGCGCTACTGGCAGCGCCACCCGTCGCTGTCCTACCTGTTCAGCGGACGCTTCATCGGCCCCACCAGCCAGGCGCCGCGGTTCGACGAGGCACGCCCCGAGGCCGTCTACGAGATGGAGATCGCCTTCGCGGAGATCGCCCGGATCACCGACAGCCTGGCCTGGCAGGGCCTGGAGCCGCGTCCGTGGCTGGTCGACCGGGCGCTGCGGCACCTGCTCGTCGACCTCACCGGCAACACCCACCGCGCCGAGTTCTGCATCGACAAGATGTACAGCCCCGACTCCTCCCGCGGCCGCCTCGGCCTGCTGGAGCTGCGCGGCTTCGAGATGCCGCCGCACCCGCAGATGGCGCTGGTGCAGGCGCTGCTGGTGCGCAGCCTCGTCGCGATGTTCTGGGAGCGGCCGAACCACGACCCGCTGGTGCGCTGGGGCACGGGCCTGCACGAGCGGTTCCTGCTGCCGCAGGGCACCATCGCCGACATCGCGGAGGTCGCGGCCGACCTGCGCGGCGCCGGGATCGCGTTCGAGGAGTCCTGGCTGGACCCGTTCACCGAGTTCCGGTTCCCGCGGATCGGCGTCGTCCGGGTGCCCACCACGCCCGGCATGCGCCCCGAGCAGGGCGGTACCGCCGTCGAGCTCGAGCTGCGCCAGGCGATCGAGCCCTGGATGGTGCTGGGCGAGGAGGCCACCGCGGGCGGCACGAGCCGCTACGTCGACTCCTCGGTGGAGCGGATGCAGGTCACGGTCCGCGACTTCGACCCGGGCCGACAGATGGTCACGGTCAACGGCGTCCCGGTGCCGCTGGCGCCGACCGGCCGACCGGGCGAGTACTACGCCGGCGTCCGCTACCGGGCGTGGCAGCCGTGGTCGGCGCTGCACCCCTCCATCGGCGTGCACGCGCCACTGCACGTGGACGTGGTGGACACGGTGAACCAGGTCAGCCTCGGCGGCGCGACCTACCACGTCAGCCACCCCGGCGGCCGCAGCTACGACGTGCCCCCGGTCAACGCCAACGAGGCCGAGTCGCGGCGCCTGACCCGGTTCGAGCCGCGCGGCCACACGCCCGGCCTCCTGGACGTCGCCGGCATGCGCGAGACCGGCCGGCGTGCCGCGTCCGCGGAGACCCCGCACACGCTCGACCTGCGGCGGGCGCCCGGCCCGCTGCGGACCTGAGCGCACGACGGGCGGGACGCGGTGTCCGGAGTGCGGGGAATCCGTGAGCGGCAGGTGAGAATGTCCCCGTGACGGTGCTGCGCGACTACGCCGCTGCGGTGACGCAGCCGCCTCTGGACGAGGACCGGCCCCGCCGCTTCGACGAGGTGGTGGGCCCGGACGGGTCGCTGCGGCCTGCCTGGAAGCCGCTGGCCGAGCTGGCCGTGGGGCTGACCCCGCACGACCTGTACCGGGTCGACGGGGACATCGTCCGCATGCTCGCCGACGAGGGCGTCACCTACGCCCGCCCCGGCGAGCGGCCCGGCCCGTGGCGGCTGGACCCGGTGCCCCTCGTCGTGGACGCCGGCACCTGGGCGCCCCTCGAGGTGGGCCTCGCCCAGCGCGCCGAGCTGCTCAACGCCCTGCTCGTGGACCTCTACGGCCCGCAGCGGGTGCTCACCGAGCGGGTCGTGCCGGCCGCCGTGGTGCTCGGCCACCCGGGCTTCGTCCGCGCCATGGCCGGCGCCCGGATGCCGGACAGCCACCCGCTGGTCTTCTCGGCCACCGACATCGGCCGCGACCACGACGGCACCTGGCGCGCCGTCGGCGACAAGACCCAGGCGCCCTCCGGCATCGGCTACGCGATGGAGAACCGGCGCGTGCTCTCCCGCGTGCTCCCGGAGATGTACCGCGAGGCCGGGCTGCACCGCATGGAGCCCTACTTCTGGGCGCTGCGCAGCGCGCTCATGCAGGCCGCGCCCGGCGAGGTCGCCGACCCGCGCGTCGTCGTCCTCACCCCCGGCACGCACTCCGAGACCGCCTACGACCAGGCGTTCCTCGCCTCCACCCTCGGCTTCCCGCTGGTCGAGGGCAGCGACCTCGTCGTCCGCGACGGGTGGGTGTACCTGCGCCAGAACCGCGGACGCATGGAGCGCGTGGACGTGGTCGTGCGACGCGTCGACGCCTCCTGGTCGGACCCGCTGGAGCTGCGCGGGGAGTCCCAGCTCGGCGTCGCCGGGCTCACCGAGGCGGCGCGTCGCGGCCGGGTGCGGATCGTGAACCCGATCGGCGCCGGCGTGCTGGAGAGCCCCGCGCTGCTGCCCTACCTGCCCGCCGTGTGCGAGCTGCTGCTGGGCGAGTCGCTGCTGCTGCCGTCCGTGGACTCCTGGTGGTGCGGCGACCCGGCCGGCCTCGAGGCGACCCTGGACCTGGTCGAGCGGGACCCCGACGTCCGCGTGGTCGCCGTCGACGGCCCCGAGGACGGCCTGACCGGCCTGCCGCGCGGCGAGCTGGTCGAGCGGGTGCTCGCCCGCCCCCACCACTACGTGGGCCGACGCGACCCGGTCTTCTCCCAGGTGCCGTCGTGGCGCGCGGGCGCGGCCCGGCCGCGCCCGGTCACGCTGCGCACCTTCACCGTGCGCTACGGCACGGCCTACCGGCCGCTGGTCGGCGGCATGGCGAACGTGCTGGACGACATCGGCACCCGCTCGTCCTCCAGCAAGGACGTCTGGGTGCTCAAGGCCGACCCGGCCGACGCGGACCAGGGGCTCTCCGGCGTCCTCGCCGCGACGCCCGGGCGCGCCGCCCCGGTCGCCGCGCCGCGCGTCCTCGAGGACCTGTACTGGACCGGCCGCTACGCCGAGCGGGCCGAGGGCATGCTGCGGCTGCTGCTGGTCACCCACGGCACGGCCGAGGACTTCCGCAGCCGCCCACGCACCGCGGGCGGCACCAGCCTCGAGGTGCTGCTCGGCGCGCAGGCCCGGCTGGCCGGGCGCCGGCACGAGAACCTCGACGCGGAGTTCCGCTCGCTGCTGCTCGACGAGGACCGCGTCGGCGGCGTCGGGCACAGCGTGGCGGCGCTGCGCGACGCGCTGGCCGGCATCCGTGACCAGCTCTCCGTCGACACCTGGCGCGCGCTGGGCGTCATCGACCGCGCCGTCACCCTGCTCGAGCTCAGCCCGGCCAGCCACCAGATCGCCGAGGCCGCGGGCCGCCACCTCACGGGGCTGCTGTCGCTGCAGGGCAGCAGCGCGAACATGATGCAGGACGACGGCTGGCGGCTGCTCTCGGCCGGGCGCTGGCTCGAGCGGGCGATCCAGCTGTGCCACCTGCTCGTCGCCACCACCACCGAGCGCCGGGGCCTCGACGTGGACCGGGCCGTGCTGGCCGCGGTGCTCGACGCGGCCGAGTCGGGCGTGACGCACCGGCGGCGGTTCCGCGGCTACGTCCGCCCCGCCGGCGTCCTGGACCTGCTCCTGCTGGACCCCGACAACCCGCGCTCGCTGCTGCACTGCCTCACCGAGCTGCGCACGCACCTGGGCCGACTGGCGGGCTCGACCGGCTCGACCCGTCCCGAGCGGCTCCTGGAGCACCTGCTCAGCGAGGTGGAGGCGCAGGAGGTGTCGTCGCTGGTGGCCATCGGTGGCACCGACCGTCCGCTGCTCACCACGTTCCTCGAGGAGACGCTGGAGCGGCTCTCCACGCTGGGCGACGCCATCGCCGAGCACCACCTCTCCTCCGGCCCGCCGCCGCGGCCGCTCAACAGCCTCACCGTGCTCGACGCGCTGCCGGCCGAGCCGGTCACCGGCACCATCCCCGTCATCACCGACGACATGGAGCGCCCGCCGGGCATCCCGCCGCGAGTGCCGCGCGGTGGCGCGAGGCGCGAGGGGGACGCATGAGGTACCGCGTCACCCACCGCACCACCTACACCTACGACGAGCCCGTCACCGACTCCTACGGCCTCGCCTACGTGACGCCGCGCGCCCTGCCGGGCCAGGAGATCGAGACGACCGAGGTGATGGTCAGCCCCGCCCCCTCCGACCTGACCACGCGCGGGGACTACCTGGGCAACACCGTCACCTACTTCCAGGTCACCGAGCCGCACCGCAAGCTCGAGGTGGAGGCGGTCTCGACGGTGCGCACGGCCGAGCCGGAGCACCCCGAGGCCGCGCTGTCCCAGCCGTGGGAGCGGGCCCGGCCGCTGCTGCACCCCGACCTGCCGGGGGCGCGGCACGCCACGGACTTCGCGCTGCCCTCGGCGCTGGTCGCGCAGACGGAGCAGGCGCGGGCCTACGGCGCGGAGTCCCTCACGCCCGGGCGGCCGCTGGGGGAGGCGGTCACCGACCTCATGCGCCGGGTGCACGCCGACTTCTCCTACGACAAGACGGCCACCACGGTCACCTCGACCATCCCCGACATCTTCAGCAGCCGGGCGGGCGTGTGCCAGGACTTCGCGCACCTGATGCTGTCCTGCCTGCGCAGCCACGGCCTGGCCGTGCGGTACGTCTCGGGCTACCTGGCCACGGACCCGCCCCCGGGCAAGCCCCGCATCGTCGGCGCGGACGCCTCGCACGCCTGGGCGGCGGTGTGGCTGCCGGCGGTCCCGACCGTGCCGGCCCCGGGCGAGGAGGCCGGCCCCGCCGACGTCCTGGCCGCCCAGGAGCCGGAGGGGCACTGGCTGGCGCTGGACCCGACCAACGACCAGTGGGCCGGGGAGCGGTACGTGACCGTGGCCTGGGGCCGCGACTACGCCGACGTGCCGCCGGTCAAGGGCGTCATCTTCACCGAGGCGAAGCGCTCGACGCTGCGGGTCTCGGTGGACGTGGCGCCGATGGACGAGGAGGGCAACCTCGTCGAGGTCGTCGGCGCCCTGCCCGGGGGGACCCCGCTGGACGGGTGAGAGCCCGCGGGCCGGCGAGCGGGCATCATGCGTGCGTGAAGGCGTACCGCTGCCGGGTCTGTGCGAACCCGCTCTACTTCGAGAACTCCGTCTGCGTGTCCTGCGGCACCAACCTGGGCTGGTCGCGCGCCGAGCGCGACATCGTGCCGGTGGACGAGAAGAACAGCTACACCGACGCGGCCGGCACCACCTGGTACGTCTGCGCGAACCTCAACCTCTCCGGCTGCACCTGGCTGACCCGCGACGAGGGCGGCTGGTGCTTCTCCTGCCACCTCACGCGCACCCGCCCGAACGACGGCGACCTCGAGGGCCTCTCGAACTTCCCGGTGGCCGAGCAGGCCAAGCGGGCGCTCATCACCGAGCTGGAGGACCTCGGCCTGCCGATCGTCGGCAAGGAGGGCGAGGACGCCGCCGGGACGAACGCGGACGAGGCGGACGGCCTGGCCTTCGACCTGCTCTCCTCGGTGGAGGAGAACGTGGTGATCGGGCACGCCGACGGCGTCATCACCATCGACCTGGCCGAGTCCGACACCGCCTACCGCGAGAAGGTGCGCGACCAGATGGGCGAGCCGTACCGCACGATGCTCGGCCACTTCCGCCACGAGATCGGCCACTACTACCAGTGGCAGCTGGTGCGCGACGACGAGACGCACGCGCGCTACGTGGAGCTCTTCGGCGACGACACGGCGAGCTACCAGGACGCGATCGACCGGCACTACGAGCAGGGTGCGCCGGCCGACTGGGCGGAGAACTACATCTCCACGTACGCGACCATGCACCCGTTCGAGGACTTCGCCGAGACCTGGGCGCACTACCTGCACATCGTCGACACGATCGAGACCGCGCGGGCCTACGGCCTGGCCGGGCCGGTCGGCATCGAGCCGGGGTTCCGCGACGTCGTCCAGCACACCTGGATCCCGCTCTCGACGGCGCTGAACATGGTCAACCGGTCGATGGGCAAGGAGGACCTGTACCCGTTCGTCATCCCGGCGCCGGTCCTCGACAAGCTCGAGTTCGTCGACGGCCTGGTGCGGGCCTCGTCCTCGGACGTGACGGGCACCCGACCGGTCGGGTGACCGTCATGGTACGAGTTTCAACTACCCTCGTGCCATGACGACCTCCGACCACACCCCCAGCTACGTCGAGAAGGGCAAGGGCTTCGACCGGGACATGACCTACGTCCCGGACCGGATCACCGCCGGTGCCCGCACGCCCGAGCACGGCCCCGTGAACGGGGAGCTGTGGCCGGTGGAGCCGGGCCGCTACCGCCTGGTCGCGGCCCGCGCCTGCCCGTGGGCCAACCGCGCGATCATCGTGCGCGAGCTGCTCGGCCTCCAGGACGTCATCTCGATCGGCCTGCCCGGCCCCACCCACGACCAGCGGTCGTGGACATTCGACCTCGACGAGGGTGGCGTGGACCCGGTGCTCGGCATCCACTTCCTCAAGGACGCCTACGAGAAGCGCTTCCCCGGCTACCCGCGCGGCATCACGGTGCCCACGATCGTGGACGAGCGCACGGGCGAGATCGTCACCAACGACTTCCCGTGGATCACCCACGACTTCTTCCACGAGTGGAAGGAGCACCACGCGCCCGACGCCCCCGACCTGTGGCCGGCGGACCTGCGCGAGGAGATGGACGCGGTCAACAAGCGCGTCTTCACCGAGGTGAACAACGGCGTGTACCGCTGCGGCTTCGCCGGCTCCCAGGAGGCCTACGAGGACGCCTACGACCGGCTGTTCACCGCCCTGGACTGGCTGGAGGAGCGCCTCGCCACCCGCCGCTACCTCATGGGCTCGGCGATCACGGAGGCCGACGTCCGGTTGTTCACCACGCTGGTGCGCTTCGACGCGGTCTACCACGGCCACTTCAAGTGCAACCGCAACAAGCTGACCGAGATGCCGAACCTCTGGGGCTACGCCCGCGACCTGTTCCAGACCCCCGGGTTCGGCGAGACCGTCGACTTCGACCAGATCAAGGCGCACTACTACGTCGTCCACAGCGACATCAACCCCACCGGGATCGTCCCGAAGGGCCCGGACGCCGCCGTCTGGCAGACCCCGCACGGGCGGGAGTCGCTCGCCTGACCTCAGGCCGTCCGTCTCCGGAACGGCCCGACCCGCCCACGGGATCGCCATGGACGGGTCGAGATCAGGGGGCCGCGTCGGGGGCGCGGCGTGCCGTCACGCGGGCGAGACGGCCGGGGTCGTCACTGGGCGGCGTAGCCACCGTCGACGAGGTGGTAGGAGCCGGTGATGAAGGACGCGGCGTCGGAGGCGAGGAACGCGACCAGGCCGGCGACCTCGTCCGGGGAGCCCATGCGGCCGAAGGCGTGCTTGGAGGCGAGGAACTCCTGCGCGTCGGCGTCCAGGTTGGCCTCGAGCAGCGGGGTCTTGATGAAGCCGGGGCCGACGGCGGTGACGCGGACGCCGTCCTTGGCGTACTCGAGCGCGGCGTTCTTGGTCATGCCGAGGAGGCCGTGCTTGGCGGTCACGTAGGCGCCGGAGTTCGGGATGCCGACGGAGCCGAGGACGGAGGCCATGTTGACGATCGAGCCGCCACCGTTGGTCTTCATGGCCTCGACCTGCGCGGCGACGCCGTAGAAGACGCCGTTGAGGTTGATGTCGATGACCTTGCGCCAGGAGTCCAGCGGGTACTCGCCGGCCGGGGCCGCGGCGCCGCCGATGCCGGCGTTGTTCACGGCGATCCTCAGCGGGGCCATCGCGTTGGCGGCCTCGATGGCCTTCGCGTGGGTCTCGGCGTCCGAGGCGTCGCCGATGAAGGCCTGGGCGGTGCCGCCGGCCTCCTCGATCTCGGCGACGACCTTCTCGGCGGCGTCCTCCACGAGGTCCCAGACGAGGACGGAGGCGCCGTTGGCGGCCAGGGTCAGGGCGACTGCGCGCCCGATGCCGTTGCCGGCCCCGGTGACGATGGCGGAACGGTCGGCGACGTCGTAGGTGGCCATTTCTACTCCTCCGGTCCGGCAGCGATGTCGGGCCTGATCTTATTCGACAGTTGTTGGCGTACTCGACACTGTAACCTCACGCGCACGTGACTTGTTCCGAGGGTGGGGCGTAACTTCCCTGGCAGGTTGCTGTGAGGTGCGCCACCGCAGGTCGGTGGCGCTGGTGAGGGGCGAAGACATGGACGCACGACAGCGACGCAGCCGCGAGCGGCTGCACCGGGCGGTGCTGACGCTGGCGCAGGAGCGGCCCGTGGCCACGCTCAGCGTGACCGAGGTGGCGGCGGAGGCCGGCGTGCACCGCACCACCTTCTACGAGCACGCCTCGTCGCCGTTCGCGCTGCTCGAGCAGGCGCTCGTGCGCGAGCTGGACGAGGTGCGCGTGCGCCTCCTCTCGCCCGCCGAGGACCTGCCGGTGGCGATCCACGAGGGCACCCGGATGGTGCTCGAGCACGTCAAGAGCCACCTCGGCGTCTACCGCCAGGGTCTCGCCTCGGACGCCGGACCCAGCTCGCTGCACGCCATGCTGGCCAGCCACTTCATGGGCTCCACCCGTCAGCTGCGCTCGGCCGGCCGTGCGCGCGTCGTGCTCGACGTGCCCGGCGTCGACGCCGAGCTCACCGCCGAGGCGGCGGCCCGGTTCCTCGCGGACGGCACGGTGGGCCTGATCGCCACCTGGATCGCCACCGACGAGCTCGACGTGGACGCCTTCGTGGACGTCTACGCCGCCCTCACGCCGCAGTGGTGGACCGACGCGGTCGCCACGCCGGCGTCCGCCTGAGGTCGGCGCTCGAGGACGGGGAGCGGGCGCGCCGTCAGTCGGCGCGCTCGACCTCGCCGGCCAGCTTCACCACGGCGTCGCCGGAGTCGGAGTCGATGACGTAGGCGGGCTCGTCGTCGCTGCCGTGGCGGGTGATCTCCTCGCCCTTGATCGTGCGGGTGACGGTCTCGTGGTGCACCTCGGTGACCGTGCCGGAGCCGGTGCCGGCGCCCCACGACCAGGTGACGCGCGTGCCGGTGCGGATCATGCGTCCTCCTCGCCCAGGCCGGCGTCGCGCTCGGCGGCGTCCTTGAGCCGCAGCAGGGTGGCCTCGATGGCGCGCTGGTTGCGCGCCGGGTAGCCCAGCAGGGCCAGGACGCGGCGGCCGACCGGGCCGTAGCCGGAGTCGTCCCACGTCTCGGTGACGCGGCAGCGCGACACGCCGTCGGCGAGGTCCAGCGGCTCGATCTCGTAGCGCCACCGGTGCTTGCCGACGTGCCGCCAGGCGATGAGCCGGTCCTCGGTGTGCTCGACGACCGTGTTCCTCGTCGCGTAGGGCACGCCGAGGCGCATGCGCATGCCGAACGTGTCGCCCAGCGCGAGCCGCTGCGGTGCCTCACTGGTGTCGGCGCCGGCCACGACGGTGCCCGAGCCGTCGATGCGGGCGTGCTGGCGGGGGTCGGCGACGATCGAGAACACCACGGACGGGGCGGTGTCGACGACGATCGAGGACTGCACGGTCATGTCCCGACCGTAGGAGGGTGGACGCGCCCGGGGCACCACCCGGCGGATGCGTCCGTCGGGGGTGCGTTGTAGCGTGGATGCACCGATGTGGTCGGCGTCACACTCCATCAGTGGGGCGCCGGATCCGGCAGGATGAGGCGCACCACCCCCGCGCCCCGCACCTCCCGGGAGCACACGGTGGCGAACGACCCGGTGGAGAACCCGCCCGGGCGAGAGGAGTTGACGGTGCCCAGCGTGCAGTCCAGCGAACAGAGCATCCCGACCCACCCCGGTGGTGGCACGAGAGCAGGCAAGGACCCCGGTGACGTGTTCGCCCGGGCCTACGCCCAGGGGTCCCAGGACCCCGTGCAGCTGTTGACGCCCGAGGGGGAGCGCGTCCAGCACCCCGACTTCGACGTCGACCTCACGCCCGAGCAGCTGCGCGGTCTCTACCGCGACATGGTGCTGACCCGCCGCCTCGACACCGAGGCCACGGCGCTCCAGCGTCACGGCGAGCTGGGGCTGTGGGCGCAGTCGCTGGGCCAGGAGGCCGCCCAGGTGGGCGCGGCCCGCTCGGTGCGCAGCCAGGACTTCGTCTTCCCGACCTACCGCGAGCACGGCGTCGCCTGGTGCATGGGCGTCGACCCCGTCGAGCTGCTCGGCATGTTCCGGGGCACCGACCACGGGACGTGGGACACCGAGGCCACGCGGATGGGCCTCTACACGATCATCATCGGCGCGCAGACCCTGCACGCGGTGGGCTACGCGATGGGTCTGCAGCGCGACGGGGTGGTCGGCACGGGCGACCCGAGCCGCGACGCCGCCGTGGTGGCGCACTTCGGCGACGGTGCCTCCAGCCAGGGCGACGTCAACGAGGCACTGGTCTTCGCCTCGTCCTACCAGGCGCCGGTGGTCTTCCTCTGCACCAACAACCAGTGGGCCATCTCCGAGCCCACCGAGCGGCAGAGCCGCGTGCCGCTCTACCAGCGCGCGTGGGGCTTCGGGCTGCCCGGCATCCGCGTCGACGGCAACGACGTGCTCGCGATGCACGCGGTCACCACCGCGGCGCTGCAGCGGGCGCGCGAGGGCCAGGGGCCGGTGCTGATCGAGGCGTTCACCTACCGGATGGGCGCCCACACCACCACCGACGACCCGACCCGCTACCGGCTCTCGGCCGACGTGGAGTCGTGGAAGCTGAAGGACCCGATCCTGCGGCTGGAGGCGTACCTGCGCCGCAACGGTCTCGTCGAGCAGGCCTGGCTCGACGAGCTCGCCGCCGAGGCCGACGCCCTGGGCGAGCGGATGCGCGAGGGCTGCCGCACCCGCACCGACCCCGACCCGCTGTCGATGTTCGACCACGTCTACGCCGAGCAGACCCCGGAGCTCGCCGCCCAGCGCGACGGCTACGCGGCCTACCTGGCCGGCTTCGAGGAGGACCAGTGAGCACGCCGAGCAGCACGCAGCGGATCACGCTGGCCAAGGGCCTGAACCTGGGCCTGCGCAAGGCCATGGAGAACGACGACAAGGTCCTCGTCATGGGCGAGGACGTCGGCCGCCTCGGTGGCGTCTTCCGCATCACCGACGGCCTCCAGAAGGACTTCGGCGACGACCGCGTCATCGACACCCCGCTGGCGGAGTCCGGCATCGTCGGCACCGCGGTGGGCCTGGCGATGCGCGGCTACCGCCCCGTGGTCGAGATCCAGTTCGACGGCTTCGTCTACCCGGCCTACGACCAGATCGTCAGCCAGGTCGCCAAGATCCGGGCCCGCACCGACGGCCGGACCGCGATGCCGATCGTCATCCGCATCCCCTTCGGCGGCGGCATCGGTGCGGTCGAGCACCACAGCGAGTCGCCCGAGGCGCAGTTCGTGCACACCCCCGGCCTCAAGGTCGTGGCCTGCTCGAACCCGGCCGACGGCTACGCGATGATCCAGCAGGCCATCGCCTCCGACGACCCGGTCGTCTTCCTGGAGCCCAAGCGGCAGTACCACTCCGAGAAGGCGGACGTGGACCTGGCTGCCGAGCCCGCGCCGCTGTTCTCCTCCCGCGTGGTGCGCCCGGGCACGGACGTCACCGTCGCCGCCTACGGCCCCACCGTGCGCACCGCGCTGCGGGCGGCCGACGCCGCCGCCGAGGACGGCACCTCGCTCGAGGTGATCGACCTGCGCACGCTCTCGCCGCTGGACCTCGACCCCGTCGTCGAGTCCGTCCGGCGGACGGGGCGCCTGGTCGTCGTCCACGAGGCGCACACGACCCTGGGCGTCGGCACCGAGGTGGCCGCCCGCGTCACCGAGGAGTGCTTCTACTCCCTCGAGGCCCCGGTGCTGCGCGTCGGCGGCTTCGACGTGCCCTACCCTGCGGCCCGGATCGAGGAGGCCTTCCTCCCCGACCTGGACCGGCTGCTCGACGCGGTCGACCGCTCGCTCGCCTTCTGACCCACCCGGGAGAGGAACCCATGCCCGAGTACAAGCTGCCCGACGTCGGCGAGGGCCTGACCGAGGCCGACATCGTCGCCTGGCGGGTCAAGGTCGGCGACACCGTCAAGGTCAACGACGTGGTCGTCGAGATCGAGACCGCGAAGTCCGTGGTCGAGCTGCCCTCGCCGTACGCCGGCGAGGTGACCGCGCTGATGGTCGAGGAGGGTGAGACGGTCGTCGTCGGCACCCCGATCATCCGGATCGGCGAGGCGGCCCCGGCGCCCGCCCCGACCCCGGCGCCCGCCCCGGCCCAGCCCGAGATCGACCCCTCCAACCCCGGTGCGACCGGTGGCGGGGAGGGGGAGTCCCTGGTCGGCCGCGCCAAGGCGGAGGGTGGCAGCACGCGTCGCAAGCGCAAGGCGACCGGCACCCCGGCCGTGGAGGCGCCGACGGACGTCCGCGCGCTGGCCAAGCCGCCCGTCCGCAAGCTCGCCAAGGACCTCGGGGTCGACCTCCAGGCCGTCGTCCCCACCGGTGACGGTGGCACCGTGACCCGGGACGACGTGCTGGCCGCGACCTCGGACGCGTCGGCGACGAGCCACGAGACCGCCGCGCCGTCCTCGACCCCCGCACCCACCGCCCGTCCCTCCCGCGCCCCCGGCGAGCGGGAGACCCGCGAGCCGATCAAGGGCGTGCGCAGGGCGATGGGGCAGGCGATGGTCGACTCGGCCTTCTCCGCCCCGCACGTGACCGTGTGGAAGACCCTCGACGTCACCCGGACCATGGAGCTGGTCGAGCGGCTCAGGGGCCACCGCGAGCTGCGGGACGTGAAGGTGACGCCGCTGCTGGTCGTCGCCAAGGCCGTGCTGCTCGCCCTGGGGCGGCAGCCGCTGCTGAACTCCACGTGGGACGAGACGGCCGGCGAGGTCGTCCTCAAGCACTACGTGAACCTCGGCATCGCCGCGGCCACCCCGCGCGGGCTCGTGGTGCCGAACATCAAGGACGCGGACGCCCTCGGCCTGCGTGACCTCGCGGTCGCCCTGGGTGCGCTCACCGCCACAGCCCGCGAGGGCCGCACCAGCCCCGCGGACATGGCCGGCGGGTCGTTCACGATCACCAACGTGGGCGTCTTCGGCATGGACGCCGGCACGCCGATCCTCAACCCCGGCGAGTCCGGCATCCTCGCGGTCGGCGCCATCGAGCGGCGCCCGTGGGTCGTCGGCACCGGCGCCGAGGAGCGGATCGAGCCGCGTCACGTCACGACGCTGGCGATCTCCTTCGACCACCGGCACGTGGACGGCGAGACCGGCTCGCGGTTCCTCGCCGACGTCGCGGCCGTGCTGGAGGACCCGGCGCTCGCGCTGATGTTCTGATCCTGGGGCGCTTCGGTGGTCGGGTCGCCTCAGGCGTAGGGCGGGGTGCGCTCGCCGCGCAGCCACGCGTCGAAGAAGGACGTCGGCACGCCGCTGCGCCGCGACCACCACCGCACCATCGCGTCGGTGCCGGCGTTGCCGTCGGCGTGCGTGCGCGGCCAGGCGCGCACGAGCCGCCAGAACGTCCGGTCGCCGATCCGGCCGCGCAGCAGGTGCCACATCACGGCCGGGGAGAGGTAGACGTTGCTCTCGCCGAACGACTCCGGCCGCGCCTGGGCCGGCGGGCCGTAGGAGCGGCGCAGCGCCGCGTCCTGGTCGTACCAGTAGGCCATGAGCTGCTCGAGCGTGTAGTCGCTGTTCTCGGCCTGGTAGATGGCCTGGAGGTACATCGCCATGCCCTCGTTCATCCACAGGTCGCGCCAGTCGGTGGGGGTGACGAGGTCGCCGTACCACTGGTGCACGATCTCGTGCACGAGCACGGCGGGCGAGGTGGCGTACTCGGTGTCGCCCAGCGTCAGCATGGTCTGGGTCTCCATGCCCGACTCGCTGTCGACGACGAGCACGCCGAGCGAGTCGAACGGGTACCGGCCCAGACGGCCCTCCACCCAGCGCAGCGCGCCCGGCGCCGCGGCCACCGCCACGCCGCGTGAGGACGAGGTCGGCACCCAGGTCGTGACGGGCACGTCGCCGGCGGAGAGGTCCGTGCGCACGTGGTCGCCGGTGGCGACGGTGACGAGGTAGGAGGCCGCGGGGGCGTCGAGGTGCCAGTCGGTGGTGCGGACGCCGGCGGCGACCACGTCGTCGGCCACGGTGCCGTTGGCGACCGAGGTCCAGCCGTCCGGCACCGCCACCGAGATGTCGTAGAACGCCTTGTCGGCCGGCTGGTCGTCCACGGCGTACCAGGTCAGCGCGCCGTAGGGCTCCTGCATGGTCCAGGTCGAGCCGTCCTCGCCGGTGGTCCAGCCGTTGGTGGAGAAGTCGCTGCGGGTGGTCGGGGCGGCCACGGGCAGGGGCGTGCCCTCGTAGTCGAGCTCGAGGACGTAGCGCTGGTCGGCCACGACGTCGACCGCCAGCACGAGGTCGTCGTCGGCGTGCTGCACGGCGTCCTCGGGCAGCGGCGTGCCGTCCAGGGCCGCGGCGGTGACGGTGAGGGCGTCGGAGAGGTCCAGCACGAGCCGGTCGGCGTCCCCGGTGGCCCGCAGCACGAGCGTCTCGTGGCCGGTGAGCAGCCGCGCGTCCGGGTCCCAGCCGAGGTCGAGGTCGTAGTGCAGCGCGTCCAGCCCGGGGTCGCCGACGACGGGGTAGACGGGGTCGGTGCGCGGGGTGCTGAGCGCGGCGTCGTAGGCCGGGTCGTCGGCGTCGGGCAGGTCGCCGCCGTCACCGACGGCGCCGGCCACGCGCACCGTGCCGGTCTCCCCGAGCAGTCGCACGCCGTCGTCCGCGCCCCCGGAGGTGGGGGAGCAGGCGGACAGGGGGAGCAGCGCCAGGACGGACCCGGCGACCAGAAGGCGCCTCACCGGGGCTCGACGGTGAGGTCGCGCAGCAGCGGTCGGGTCAGGCGCCGGCCGGTGTGGATCTGCGCCTTGACCGTGCCCAGCGGCAGGTCGAGCAGGGTCGCGATCTCGTCGTAGGGCAGCTCGTAGACGTCGCGCAGGAGCAGTGGCTGCACCAGCTGCGGGTGGTCGCGCTCGAGGACCTCCATCGCCTCCAGCAGGTCGAGCCGGGTGCCGGCGACGACCGAGGTGGTGCGCGGGTCGGGGCGGTCGGCGCGCGGGTGGGAGGCGACGTCCACGGGGGAGGCCTGGCGCGAGAGCCGCCGGTAGGTGGAGCGGGCGCTGTTGACGCACACCGTGTGCATCCACGTGGTGAACCGGCCGCGGCCGTGCCAGGTGCCCACCTTGGTGGCCACGTTGAGCAGCGCGTCCTGGCAGGCGTCCTCGGCGTCCGCGGGGTGCGGCAGGACGCCGCGGCACACCGCCAGGGCGCGGGGGCGGACGGCGGCGAGCAGCTGCTCCATCGCCTCGCGCTCGCCCGCGGCGGCACGGCGCGCCAGGTCGTCGACCTGGTCGGGTGTCGGCGGTTCGGTGTGCGGATGGCTCACAGCGTCTTCCTACCCCGCGACCGGCCCTGACCACGACCCCCTGACACCCCTCCGGCCCCATCTGCGGCCGGATCGTTGCCTGGATCCTCGCATCGGCCGCCCGGGGCCGCCCGGGGCCGCCCGGGTCGTACCCGCTCGCGCGCCCACCAGGGTGGACCTGACGCCCGCCCGTTGGTGAGGATGTCGCCGTGCCCACCTCCGACCCCGACGAGACCCGGCCCGGCCGGGCCCCGTCCGGCGCAGCGTCCGGCGCAGCGTCCGGCGCAGCCACGTCGGGTCCGCCGTCCGCACCGCAGCCGGGCCCGGCGCGGCTGGGGCGGTACGCCGTGCGCCGCCGGCTGGGCGCGGGGGCGTTCGCGACGGTGTGGCTGGCCTACGACGAGCAGCTTGACTCGCCGGTGGCGGTGAAGGTGCTGGCCGAGAACTGGGCGGGCGAGCCCACGACGCGCCGCCGGTTCACCGAGGAGGGCCGGTGGATGCGGCGGGTGGAGTCGCCCCACGTGGTGCCCGTCTACGACGCCGGCGAGCTGGAGGACGGCCGCCCGTTCCTCGTCATGGCCTACGCCGACCAGGGCACCCTGGCCGACCGGCTCGACGTCACCGGCCTCACCGCCGCCCAGTCGCTGGAGGTGCTGCGGCAGGTGGCCGCGGGCCTCGCCGCGCTGCACGAGCGCGACCTGGTGCACCGGGACGTGAAGCCCGCCAACGTCCTGTTCCGCACCCGCGAGGGCACGGTCGTCGCGATGCTGGCCGACCTGGGGCTCGGCAAGGCGCTGGACGTCTCCAGCCGACTCACGCTGGTCGGCGGCACGCCCACCTACACCGCGCCCGAGCAGGCGCGCGGCGAGACCGTCGACGGGCGCGCGGACCAGTACTCGCTGGGGGCGCTGGCCTACCTCCTGCTGGCCGGTCGGCCGGCGTTCCGGCACACCGACCTGCGGCAGGCGGCCGACCCGACGCCCCCGCCGCCGGCGCACGAGCTCAGCCCGCTGCTGGAGCCGGAGGTGGACGCCGTCGTCCGCCGTGCCCTCAGCCCCGCCGCCGACGACCGCTGGCCCGACGTGCTCGCCTTCGTCGACGCGCTCGAGGCCGCCCTCGGTGCGGCCGGCCACCCGGCCGAGGACGCCACCGTGACCCGGCCGTGGCTGCCGATCGACCCCGAGCTGACCCAGCCCGGTGCCCGCCCCTCGGTCTTCGCGCCCGCGGGCGACCTGCCGCCGGTCGGCACCCCGCCGCGTGCCTCCCGCGGGCGCCGCGCGGCCGGGGTGCTCGCGCTGCTGGTGGCGTGCGCGGTGGCCGCCGTCGGCGCCGGGCTCGGCGCGCACGCCGCGCTCGCGCCCACGCCACCGGCGGAGCAGGAGGTCTACGACGCCTCGGGCACCCTCTCGGTGACCGTGCCCGCGGCCTGGGCCACCACGGTCGCGGACGAGGCGTGGAGCTCCCCCGCGGACGACGGCACCTACCCCGCGCTGGCCGTCGGCACCGGGGCTGCGTGGAACTCCGCGAGCGCCGTGGCCACGGGCGCCGGCGAGGGCGTGTTCCTGGGGATCATGAGCGGCAACGGCCTGCCGGACCGGATGCCCGGCCACCCCGAGTGCGCGCGGGTGCAGGCCCGCTACACCGACGACGGCGCCGAGCCCGCCCGCACCGTGGTGCACGCGGGCTGTCCCGGCGGGGTGACGGTCGAGCGGGTCGTCCGCGTGACCGCCGACCGGCTGCTGTGGGTGCAGGTGCGGTCCGCGACGACGGCGACCGCCAACCAGGTGCTCGACGGGATCGCCACCCACGGCATGTGAGCCTCAGCCGAAGCGGAGCGACCTGGTGAGCCGGTCGAGCAGCTGGGTCAGTCCGTCGCGGTCCGCCTCGCGGCCGACGACGCCGACCCACACGAACGCGGCGGTCTCCCCGGGGCGGGCGACGTAGCGGTCGAGCTCCACGCGGCGGTGCTCGCCGGCCACGTAGGAGGCCGTGACGGAGTCGTAGGTGCGCGACTCGAGCTGGAAGTCGAGCACGTCGGTGGCGCCCTGGAGGGCCTCGACGCGCGCGTCGCCCGCGGCCCGGGGGCTGATGTTCTGGTTGCCGATCAGCCGGATGCGGATGAAGTAGGTGTTCGCCGACTCGGGGAACGAGTACGGGTAGAACTGCACGGCGCCGATCGTGGAGTCCGAGCGGACCCACCCCTGCGGCACGGTGAGGCTGACCGGGAAGTCGGTGGTGCCGACCGCGGCCCGCTCCAGCGGCAGGTCGGTCTCCAGCGCCGGGTAGTCGGGGTCCTCCACGACCCGGACCGTCCGGTCGCGCGGGAACGCCGGCTTGGCCGCCGGCACCGGGGACGCGGTGCCCAGCGAGGTGGGGGCGTCGCCGTCGTCCTGCTCGAGGGTGAGCGCGCCCACGCCGGCACCCGCCGCGGCGCACAGCAGCACCGCGGCGACACCGATCCCGAGCACCCGTGCACGCACGCGCCCACCGTAGGACACGGGTGCGCGCGGGCGGGCCCGGCTTCGCCCGCGCGGGGGGTGCGTGCCATCGTCGGCCCATGAGCGACTTCCTCCTGCGCAGTGCACGCGTGGTGCCCCTGCGGCCCGGGGACGGCCCCGGGCCGGAGCCGGTCGACGTCCTCGTGCGCGGCGGACGCGTGGTCGAGGTCGGCGCCGGGCTGGCCGCCGACGGCGCGGAGGTCGTCGACGCCGCCGGACGCTGGCTCACGCCCGGCCTGTGGGACGCGCACGTGCACCTGGCCCAGTGGACGCTCTCCTCCGGCCGCCTCGACCTCGCCGGCGCCCGCTCGCCGGAGGACGCCACCCGCCTCGTGGCCGAGCGCGTCGCCGAGTACCCCGACCTGCCCGTCATCGGCTTCGGCCACCGCTCCGCCGGCTGGCACCGCGACGTCACCGTGACCGAGCTCGACGCGGTCTCCGGCGACACCCCCGTCGTCCTCATCTCCGGCGACGCCCACCACGCCTGGCTCAACACCGTGGCGCTGCTGCACCTGGCGCTGCCGGTGCGCGACTCGGTGGTGCGCGAGGCCGAGTGGTTCGGCGCCTACGCCCGGCTCTCCACGCTGGTCGGGAACGACGGCACCAGCCCCGAGGCCTACCGCCGCACGATGGACGCCGCGGCCGCGGCCGGCATCGTCGGCCTCACCGACTTCGAGTTCTCCGGCGGCGCGGCCGAGTGGGCCGAGCGCTGGGTCGCCGGCGCCGACGTCCTACGGATCCGGATGAGCACCTACGCCGAGAACCTGGACGACGTCCTGGCCCGTGGCCTGCGCACCGGCGACCCGGTCGTGCCGCAGCTGCCCGACGCGCACCGGCTCACCATGGGCCCGCTGAAGATCATCAGCGACGGGTCGCTCAACACGCGCACCGCCTGGTGCTGCGAGCCCTACGGCGACGCGCACCGGCTCGAGTACCCCGCCGGCCAGCCCAACCTCTCGGGCGCCGAGCTGCGCGACCTGCTGCGCACCGCCCACGCCTCCGGCCTCGAGATCGCCACGCACGCCATCGGGGACGCCGCCGTGGCCGAGGCGCTCGGCGCGTACCGCGACGTCGGGGCCCGCGGGTCCATCGAGCACGCGCAGATGGTCAACCGTGCCGACGTCGCCGAGATGGCCCGGCTGGGCCTGCGGGCGTCGATCCAGCCCGCCCACCTGCTCGACGACCGCGACCTCACCGAGGCGATCTGGGGCGAGCGCTCCGAGCGCTGCTTCGCGTTCCGCTGGATGCTGGACGACGGCGTGGAGCTCGCCATGGGCTCCGACGCGCCCGTCTCCCGGCTGGACCCGTGGCTGGCCATGGCCGCCGCCGTCCACCGCTCCGCCGACGATCGCGACGCGTGGCACGGCGAGCAGGCGCTGACCCCGCAGGAGGTGCTGGCCGCCTCCGTGGACGGCGCGCCCACGGTGGGGGTCGGCTCGCTCGCCGACCTCGTCCTGCTGGACGCGGACCCGCTGGCCGCCGTGCAGGCCGCGGACCCGGCCGAGGCCGCCGTGCTGCACGCCGAGCGGCTGCGCGACATGACCGTCGCTGCCACGTGGATCGACGGGAAGCTCGCCCACTCGACGCTCTGAGAGACCGAGGCCGAACGGCGGCTCAGCCCGCGTCGAGGGTGCTGACGATCGCCTCGGCCACGGCCTCCTGCTCGGCGGCGTAGGGGTGGAAGGCGAGCGCCTGGGAGGTGTCGGTCTGCGCGCCCGCGATCCACGGGTCGTCGGCGCAGATGTCGTGGCCCTCGCTCAGCGACCACACGTCGACGTAGGTCACGCCGGCCCGGTCGGCCGCGTCGCGGACCGCGTCCGCGAGGCCCTCGTTGATCTCGCGGGCGAGGTCGAGGTCGCCGTCCGCGATCGGGAGCAGGTCCTGGCAGGAGCCCTCCGCGGGCACGATCTGCGGGTAGCCGACGGAGAGGACCGTGGCGTTCGGCGCGCGGCCGGCGATTCCCTCGAGCGCGGCGCGGACGTGGCTGCGGATCGTGCTCAGCGTGCTGCGCACCTCGCGCGGGCTGGTGGCGTCGGTGCAGGGCTGGCCGCTGCGGTCGGTCATGGCCAGCTGCACGCAGCCCCCGAGCAGCTTGCTGAAGAGGTCCTCGTCGTTGCCGCCGATGGAGAGGGTCACCAGCTCGGTGTCCTCGCCGAGCGCGTCGAACTGGGCGGGCTGGTTGGTGCCGTCCATCGTGGTCTGCACGCCGACCAGCGAGGTGGTGGTGGCGCCGGAGCAGGAGACGTCGGTGAGGTCGGCGTCGAGGGCCTGGGCCACCAGGCTCGGGTAGTTGCCGTCCGAGCGCAGGCAGCCGTCGTTCGGGTCCGTGGTGGGCACGAACGGGGCGGCGGTGTAGGAGTCGCCGAGGGCGACGTAGACCGGGCCCTGCGGGTCGGCGGCGCGGGTCGCCTCGGCGGAGGACGCGGTGGCCCCGCCGTCGTCCTCGCTGCAGGCGGCGAGGCCCAGGGTGGCGAGGACCAGAGCGGGGAGGACGAGGGCCGCGCTCACGCCGCCCAGGCGCCGGGCGGGGGTACGGACGCGGCTCGAGGTCATGCCTCGACGCTACCGGCCGGGTGCGCACCTGTGCTCCTCCGCGGCCTCGGCTGTGCGCCGGCACTGTGACCGCGCCTACCTGCGGGGGTGGGCGTGCCCGTCGGCAGCACGGGGTAGACGAGAGTCATGGGTGACTTCGACAACCAGTCCGGGCCGGGCCCGGCGGGCACGACGATCGTGGAGGCCGAGGACCTGGACCCGCAGGCCTCCGCCGACATGGACGAGGCCGGCGGCGGCTCCTCGCTGCTGACCGTGGTCGTCGCCCTGACGGCCAACGGCCTGCTGGCGATCGCCAAGACGGTCGCCGCCGTCATCAGCGGCTCGGCGTCGATGCTCGCCGAGGCCGCGCACTCCTGGTCGGACACCGGCAACGAGGTGTTCCTGCTGGTCGCCGAGAAGGCGGGCGCCAAGCCACGCGACGAGGAGCACCCCCGCGGCTACGGCCGCGCCACCTACATCTGGTCGCTGGTGGCCGCCTTCGGCCTGTTCACCGTCGGCTCGCTGGTCTCGATCTGGACCGGCGTCAGCCAGCTGATCGAGGGCGGCAGCGGTGACGAGGGCGGGTTCACCCTCTCCTACGTCGTGCTCGCCGTGGCGTTCGTGCTGGAGGGGACGTCGTTCGTGCAGGCCGCGCGGCAGGTGCGGGGCCACTCCAAGCGGTGGGGGCTGCACCCGCTGCGCTACGTCTCGGACACCTCCAACCCGACCCTGCGCGCCGTCGTCCTCGAGGACTCCTCCGCGCTCGTCGGCATCGTCCTCGCCGCTGCCGGCATCGCCCTGCACCAGGCCACCGGCGACGCCCGCTGGGACGCCATCGGCTCGATCGGCATCGGCCTGCTGCTCGCCGTCGTCGCGATCTTCCTCATCCGGCGCAACATGGAGTACCTGCTCGGCGAGGGCATCGCCCCGGCGATGCGCTCCCGCGTGCTGGCCCGGCTGCTGGAGCATCCCGAGATCGACCGCATCACCTACCTGCACGTCGAGTACGTCGGCCCGCAGCGGCTGTTCGTCGTCGCAGCCGTCGACCTGGTCGGCGACGACACCGAGCCCTCCCTGGCCCGTCGCCTGCGCCGCGTCGAGCACGACATCGAGACCGAGCCCGTCATCACCGACGCCGTGCTCACCCTCGCGCCGCCCGAGGACGCCGCCCTCCTGCCGTGACGAGCGGTGCGGACGTCATCCATCTGAGGGGGACTGCGTCCGCTCCGTATGACGTCCCTGGCCTCACGCCAGCGCGACGGTGAGCGCGAGGACGGTGTCGGGGTCGTCGAGGGAGTCCCCGAACAGCTCGCGCAGCTGGCCCATCCGGTAGCGGACGGTCTGCGGGTGCACGAACAGCGCCTCGGCCACCTCCTCGCGCCGGCCGTGGTGCAGCAGCCAGGCACGCAGCGTCTCGGTGAGCTTCTCGGCGGTCGCGGGGCGCAGGTCGGCCAGCGGGGCGAGCACCTGGGCGCGCAGGTCGGCGCGGGCCTCGGGGTCGGCGTCGAGCACGAGCTGGGGGAGGAACGCGTCCGCGTCGGGGCCCAGGCCCGCGGCGCGGGCGCGCAGGGCGCGGTCGTAGGAGGCACGGACGTCGAGCCAGTCGCGCGCCGGGCCGGCCGTCACGTCCCGGCCGTCGACGGCGGCGAGGAAGCGGGCCCGCGGGGGCCCGGTGAGGTCCGGGACGAGCAGGAGGCCGTCGTCCTCGCGCCCGGGGGCCTCGGGCACCACGATGGTGGCGCCGGGCAGCCGCCCCAGCACCGGGCGCACCTGCGCCTGCGTCACCAGCACCGCGGTGAGGGTGGACGGGGCGGCCCACTCCGCCTTGGTGGCGGCCTCCAGCACCCGCTCGGCGGGGGCGCCGGCCAGCAGCTGCGAGGCGAGGCGCTCCAGCAGCCGCTGCCGCACCCGGCCGGTCGTGGCCAGCTCGTCGGTGTGCCCGGCCACGGACGCGGCGGAGAGCTCGTCGATGTAGGCGAACACGAGCCCGGCGAACCGGCCGACCGCCTCGGCGTCCATGCCGCCCTCGACGGCCAGCGAGGAGAGTCGCAGCCACGACTCGCGCGCGCCGATGCGGTAGGCGGAGAGGAGGGCGTCGGTGGTGCGGCCGGAGCGGGCCTCGCCGCGGCCGAGCTGGTAGGCCCCCTCGACCGCGGGGCCGGTGGGGGTGCGCGGGTCGATGCCGCGCCTGCCCGAGGCCAGCGAGAGGAAGCCGCCGAGCGCGAGCTGCACGGCGTTGCGGATGTTCTCGCCCATCCGGCCCGAGAACGTCTCGGCGTAGGAGGGCACCTCGCGGGTGATCGTGGTGACCACGTGGTCGGCGACCGCGGGCAGCTCGGCCCGCATCAGGGCCACCGCCTCGGCGGGCAGCCGCACGCCGTGACCGGCGGTGCGACGGGGCAGTCGTCGGGCCATCTTCATCCCTTCTTCCTCCCGGACGCCTCAGGTTCCGCCTGAGAATCTCCGACACCGGGAACTACTGTCTCGAGCGAACAAAACTGGCGCGTAGGTTCACGTTCGACGCACAGGACTTTAGCGCTCTCGAAGCGTCACGATGGGACGCATGACGAGCACTGCCATGTCGGGCGCCGGCCGCCCCGCCTCCACGGGCGGCGGACTGCGCCGGACGCTGCGGGAGAAGGTGGCCCCCAAGGTCCGCGACTTCGCCGACGCGGCCGTTACCCCGCTCTCGCTCGACGACGTCCTCGACCACTTCCACCCCCTGCGCGGTGGGTCGGAGCTGCGCGGTCGCGTCGTGCGGGTGACGCCGGAGACCCCGCGCTCGGCCACGGTGCTGATCAAGCCCGGCCGCGGCTGGACCGGCCACGTGCCCGGCCAGTTCGTGCGCCTCGGCGTCGACGTCGACGGCGTCCGTCTGTGGCGCTCGTACTCGCTGACCCACGGCCCGCGCCCCGACGGCCTCATCTCCATCACGGTGAAGCTCGTGCCGGGCGGCGCGGTCTCCACGCACCTCGTGCGTCGGGTGAAGCCGGGCACGCTGGTGCACCTCGGCACCGCCGAGGGCGAGTTCGTCATGCCCGACCCGATGCCCGCCAAGCTGCTGCTGGTGACCGCCGGCTCCGGCATCACCCCGGTCATCGGCATGCTCCGCAACCTGTTCCACAAGGCGGAGAAGCCTGACGTCGACATCGTGCTGATCCACTCCGCGCTCGCCCGCGCGGAGGTGATCTTCGGTCGCGAGATCCGCGGCTACGCCGAGGCCGGCCTGATCCGCCTCGTCGAGCTGCACACCGACTCCCGCGGCCGCCTCGACGTCGCCGAGCTCGACGAGCTGGTGCCCGACCTCGACGAGCGCCCCACCTACGCGTGCGGCCCCGTCGGACTGCTGGACAGCCTCGAGGAGCACCACGCCGAGCGCGGCCTGGAGCTGTTCGTCGAGCGGTTCCGGCCCGTCCTGCTCGCCGAGCCGGGCGAGGGCGGCACGGTCACCTTCACCGAGACCGGCACGGCCGTCGAGGTGGAGGGCGACAGCACGATCCTCGACGCGAGCGAGGCCGCCGGCGTCCTCATGCCCAGCGGCTGCCGCATGGGCATCTGCATGTCCTGCGTGCTCCCGCTCAAGGAGGGCACCGTGCGCGACCTGCGCAACGGCGAGCTCACGCACGCCGTGCCCGGCGAGACCCACCCCGACGGCGTCAAGGTGCAGACCTGTGTCACCAGCGCCGCCGGCCCCTGCACGTTCACGCACTGACGCGCACCCGCGTCCCACGAACCCCCAGCCCGCCAGACCGCCCCACCACACGAGGGAGCACAGCGATGACCAGCATCACCAACAAGGACGTCAACCCGGTCGCCCACCTGAGCCCGGAGGACATCGAGCAGATCGGCCTCGAGCTCGACGCGATCCGCCAGGACATCATCGACCAGCGCGGCGAGCGCGACGCGAAGTACATCCGCCGCGTGGTGAAGGTGCAGCGCAACCTCGAGCTCGGCTCGCGCGCCATCCTGCTGGGCTCGGCGCTGCCGCCGCTGTGGGTGCTCGGCACCGCTGGTCTCTCCGTGGCCAAGATCCTCGAGAACATGGAGATCGGCCACAACGTCATGCACGGCCAGTGGGACTGGATGCGTGACCCGAAGATCCACTCCTCCGCCTGGGAGTGGGACAACGCCTCGACCTCCGACGGCTGGAAGCACAGCCACAACGAGGTGCACCACACGTACACGAACATCATCGGCAAGGACAACGACCTCGGCTACGGCATCATGCGCGTGGACGAGGAGCAGAAGTGGGTCCCGATGTACCTGGCCCAGCCGGCCTGGAACTTCATCAACGCCTGCTTCTTCGAGTACGGCATCGCCGCCTACGACCTCGAGCTCGGCCGCAACCTGCGCCTGCCCGAGGAGCGCCGCGCCCCCGGCTTCAAGGAGCGCGCCAAGGCCACGGTCAAGAAGATCCGCAAGCAGGCCACCAAGGACTACGTGGTCAACCCGCTGATCGCCCTGCCGTTCGGCTCCGCCCTCCCGGCGCTGGCCGCGAACTTCACCGCCAACCTCGTGCGCAACGTGTGGTCGCACTCGGTCATCATGTGCGGCCACTTCCCCGAGGGCGTCGAGACCTTCGAGCTCAACAAGATCCCCGAGAACGAGACCCGCGGCGAGTGGTACGTGCGCCAGATGATCGGCTCGGCCAACATCTCCGGCTCCAAGGCCATGCACATCATGACCGGCAACCTGAGCCACCAGATCGAGCACCACCTCTTCCCCGACCTGCCCAGCAGCCGGTACGCCGAGATCGCCCCGCGCGTGAAGGCACTCTTCGACAAGTACGAGCTGAACTACCACACCGCGCCGCTGCCGCAGCAGGTCGGCTCGGCCTGGCACAAGGTCGTCCGCCTCTCCCTGCCGAACCACTGGCTGGAGACGACCAACCGCTCCAACCTGGTCGACCAGACCAAGCTGCTCTACGCGATGACCACCAAGGGCCCGAAGATGCGCCGCCTCGCGCAGCGCCGTCTCGACCAGATGGCGCGCAAGCAGGCCGAGGTCAAGGCCGCCCAGGACGCCCCCGCGGCCGAGCCCGTCGTGGAGGCCGTCCCCGCCTGACCGGTGGTCGAGGCGCGAGGCGCACCTGCGGCCCTTCCGGTGGTCGAGGTGCGAGGAGCGCCGGCGACGAGCCACGAGACCCCCGCACCCGACCACCGGCGGGCGCCCCCCCGGGGCAGGATGGGCTCGTGACCGCCGCGCTGACCGACTGGCTCCCGTTCGTCGCGGGCCTGGCGGTGCTCGCCCTGGCGACGGTCGGCGTCTCCGCCTGGGCCGGGGTCGGCCTGGGCTGGCTGCCCGTGCGGGCGCTGCTGCGCGCCGGCGTCCAGCTGACGGCGGTGGCACTGCTGCTGGCCGGCGTCCTGGCGAACCCGTGGACGGTGGTCGCCTTCGTCGCGCTGATGCTCAGCACGGCCTCGTGGACGTCGGCGGGGCGGCTGCGCGCCCTGCACCACGGCCGCCGCACGGCGGCCGCGGGCGTGCTCGCGGGGGCCACGGTGGCCGTGGGGGCGGTGCTGGTGCTCAGCCCGGTCACCGGCCTGGTGCCGCACGGCGTGCGCTACGTGATCGCGGTGGCCGGCATCCTCGTCGGCAACGCGATGACCGCCGCCACCCTGTCGGGGCGCAGCTTCCTCCGAGCGGCCCGGGTGCGGGCCGGCGAGGTGGAGGGCTGGCTCGCGCTGGGCGCGGCCCCGTCCCAGGCCCACGCGGCCATCGGCCGGGAGTCGGTGCGGGAGTCCCTGCTCCCGACCCTCGACTAGACCCGGGCCACCGGCCTCGTCACGCTCCCCGGCGCCTTCGTGGGCGCCCTCTTCGGTGGCGCGAGCCCCGCGGACGCCGCCCGCTTCCAGCTCGTCGTGCTCGCGGGCATCGCGCTGACCAGCGTCGTCACCGCCGTCGTCGTCACCCGGCTCGCCGGGCGCTCGCCGCTGCTGGTCCCCGCCGAGGCCTCCGCCGGCTGACGCGGGCGTGAACGTTGCTGCCGACTCGGGGGAGGGGTGTCAGCCTGCCTCGTCGTAGGGGACGCCGGTGACCAGCTGCTCCCGGTAGCCCTCCGAGATCTCGATGAGCCGGTCGAGGGCGTCCCGGGTCCGCAGCAGCTCGCCGATGTGGACGTCCAGCTTGTCCCGCTCCTCGCGCAGGGTCGCGAGGGCGGCGTCGGAGTTCTCCACCCCGGGGCTCTCCACGCACGGCATGACCTGGGCGATCGTCCGGCTGGAGAGCCCGGCGGCGTACATGCGCTGGATGAAGACGACCCGCTCCACCTCGTACTCGGTGTACTGCCGCTGTCCGCCGGAGCTGCGGTCGGCCGAGAGCAGGCCCTGCTCCTCGTAGTAGCGCACCGAGCGGGCGCTCACGCCCGTCCGCCTGGCCAGCTCGCCGATCCGCACGTGCTCTCCCTCTCATCCCGGGTCCAGGACTTGACCTTGACGTCAATGTCAGGTTCTAGCGTGGCCAGCATGACACAGCTCTTCGAGTCCTACGACCTCGCCGGCCTGACCCTGCCCAACCGCGTCGTGATGGCGCCGATGTCCCGGGTGCGCGCCACGGTCGACGGTCTCGCCACCCCGCAGATGGCGACCTACTTCGCCCAGCGCGCCACCGCCGGCCTCATCGTCACCGACGGCGTCTTCCCCAACGCCGTCGGCCAGTCCAACCCGATGATCCCCGGGCTGGCCACCGACGCTCAGGCGGACTCCTGGCGCCAGGTCGCCGACGCCGTCCACACCGAGGGCGGTCGCGTCTTCGCCCAGCTCATGCACGGTGGACGCATCACCCACTCCTCCATCCACGGCCTCCAGCCGGTCGGGCCCTCGGCCGTGGCCGGCCCCGGCACCACGTTCACCCCCACCGGCCCGGCCCCGCTCGAGGTGCCCCGCGCCCTGGAGACCGCCGAGGTCCCCGAGCAGGCCGCCGCCTACGGCGAGGCCGCCGCCCGGGCGGTCGAGGCCGGCCTCGACGGCGTCGAGCTGCACGGCGCCAACGGCTACCTCATCGGCCAGTTCCTCTCCTCCAACGCCAACCTGCGCACCGACCTCTACGGCGGCAGCATCGAGAACCGCGTCCGCTTCGCGGTCGAGGCCACCGCCGGTGCCGTCGAGAGGATCGGCGGGCACCGCGTCGGGATCCGGCTCTCGCCGGACGCGGGCATCTGGGGCGTCGAGGAGACCGAGACCCGCGAGCTCTACCTCGCCCTCCTCGAGCAGCTCGGCGCGCTCGACCTCGCCTACGTCCACCTCGAGGCCACGGCGGACGACGGCCTCCTGCTCGACCTCCGCAAGGCCTGGGACGGCACCCTCCTGGTCAACCCTGTCCACCCCGGCCGTCCGCAGCAGGCGAACCTCGAGGACGCGCAGAAGTGGCTCGACAACGGCGCCGACCTCATCTCCTTCGGCCGCGCCTTCATCGCGAACCCCGACCTGGTCGAGCGGCTGCGCACCGGCGCCCCGATCGCCACGCCCGACGTGGAGACCTACTACATGGGCGACGAGCGCGGGTACACCGACTACCCGACCCACGGCGCCTGACCCGCGTCCGCACCCCCGTACCGGGTCGGCAGACGTGCCCACGTGGCCCTCTGCCGACCCCGGCCCAGCCGGTAGGGTCCGCCCCGTGGAGGACCAGCTGACCCTGCACCCGTCCCGCTCGCGCGCCCTCATGCTGATCGGCCTCGGCGCGCTGTTCGTCCTCCTCGGCATCCTGCTGCTCGACAGCTCTCCGGTGGTCGGCACGGGCGGCGTCGTGGTGGGCACCCTCGTGCTGGTCGCCGGCATCTGGAACCTGCTCTCCACCCGCGACGGCCTGGTCCTCGACCGCCACGGCTTCACGCTGCGCTCGATGGGCCGCGAGGAGACGGTGGCGTGGGACGAGGTGGTCCGCTTCGGGCCCTGGCCGCAGGGCCGCACCTCGCTGCTCGGCTACGAGCTGACGGCGGAGGCGCGGGCCCGGCGCGGTCGCAGCAACCGCGCGCTCAACGTGGCCGCCGTCCGGCTCGACGCCCCGCTGCCGGAGCTGTACGGCAAGCAGGTCACCGAGCTGGGCTCCCTGATGACCGCCTGGAAGCAGCGGCACGACCAGGACCACGCCTGAGGTGCGACAGCAGCTCGGAGCGGTCGTCGCGGTCGGCTTCGCCGCGGCCAAGGGCACCGCGTGGCGCCCTCGCGAGGCGGTGGCGCTGGACTCGGCCGGGGTCGTCGGTGACCGCCGGTGGTGCTTCGTCGACCGCACGGCCCGGCAGGTGCTGCGCACGGTGGCCCACCCGCTGCTGCTGCGGCTCACGCTCGTGGACGAGGACCCGGCGCTGCCCCTCGTCCACGAGGACGGGCGGCGGGCGGCCGGTCGCCCCGAGCCCACCGGCGAGCGGCTGACCTGCGACTACTGGGGCCGCCCGGTGCCGTTGGAGGTGCACGACGGGCCCCAGGCGGAGCTCGCCGCCGCCGTGCTGGGCCGCGACGTCGTGCTGGCCGCGGCGCCGCCCAGCGGGGTCGTGTACGCGGGCGGGGTCAGCCTCGTCTCCACCGCGTCGTGCGCGGCGGTGGGCGTCGAGCCCGCCAGGGTCCGGGCCTCCCTCGTGCTCGACCTGGGGCTGGAGCCCTTCACCGAGGCGCACCTCGTGGGCCGCGAGGTGCGGGTGGGCGGTGCCGTCGTCCGCCCCACCGCCGAGACGGCCCGCTGCGCGGTGCTCGGTGCCGAGACGCTGCGCCGCCTGGCCGGCGTCCGGGACGACCTCCTGCTGGGCGCGGACGGCGACGTGCTGACGCCCGGCGAGGTGAGGCCGGGGGACCCGGTCGACCTGGTCTGAGGGGCCTTCCGCCCCCGGCCCGCGGCGCGCAGGATCGGGTCATGGCCAGCAACCCCGTCGCCCGTCTGCTCCGCACCCGGTGGGCGGTGCGGGCGCCGATCCCGCTGTTCCGCCACGGCCTCGGGTTCCTGCTCGGCCCGCGGATGCTGCTGCTCGAGCACGTCGGCCGCTCCTCGGGCGAGCCTCGGTACGCGGTGCTGGAGGTGGTCGAGCGCGAGGACGACGACCACCTGCTGGTCGCCTCCGGGCTGGGTCGGCGCTCGCAGTGGTTCCGCAACCTCACGTCCACCCCCGCCTGCCACGTCTCCACCGGCTTCCGCCGGCGCGTGCCCGCCACGGCCGCCGAGCTCTCCCCGACGGACCGCGACGCGGCCCTGGCCCGCTACGCCGAGCGCAACCCGCGCGCCTGGCACGCGCTGGAGAGCGGGATGCAGCAGCTGGCCGACGAGCGCGGCGAGGCGCTCGACATCCCGCTCGTGCGGCTCAGCCTGCGCCCGTAGTGCCGGCTCAGCCCAGCGCCGACGAGACGACCGCCCGGGCCTCCTCCTGCACCTGCGCGAGGTGCTCGGCGCCCTTGAAGGACTCCGCGTAGATCTTGTAGACGTCCTCGGTGCCCGAGGGGCGCGCGGCGAACCAGGCGTTCTCGGTGGTCACCTTCAGCCCGCCGATCGCCGCGCCGTTGCCGGGCGCCTCGGTGAGCTTCGCGGTGATCTCCTCGCCGGCCAGGGAGGTGGCGGTGACGGCGGAGGGGGAGAGCGCCTTGAGGGCCGCCTTCTCCTCGCGGGTGGCCGGGGCGTCGACGCGGGCGTAGGCCGGGTCGCCGAAGCGGCCGACCAGCGAGGCGTAGCGCTGGGAGGGGGTGGAGCCGGTGCGCGCGAGGATCTCCGAGCCGAGCAGGCACAGCAGGATGCCGTCCTTGTCGGTGGTCCAGGCGGAGCCGTCGAAGCGCAGGAAGGACGCGCCGGCCGACTCCTCGCCACCGAAGCCGAAGGAGCCGTCGATGAGGCCGGGCACGAACCACTTGAAGCCCACCGGCACCTCCACCAGCGGCTTGCCGACGGACGCGGCCACGCGATCGATCATGGACGACGAGACGAGCGTCTTGCCGATGGCCGCGGTGGCGGGCCAGTCGGGGCGTGCCCCGCCGAAGAGGTGCTCGATCGCGACGGCCAGGAAGTGGTTGGGGTTCATCAGCCCCGCATCCGGGGTGACGATGCCGTGCCGGTCGGCGTCGGCGTCGTTGCCGGTGGCGATGTCGAAGGAGTCGCGCTGCGCGACGAGCGAGGCCATCGCGGACGGGGAGGAGCAGTCCATCCGGATCTTGCCGTCCCAGTCCAGCGTCATGAACCGCCAGGTCGGGTCGACCAGCGGGTTCACCACCGTCAGGTCGAGGCCGTGCCGCTCGGCGATCGCGCCCCAGTAGTCGACGGAGGCACCGCCCAGCGGGTCGGCCCCGATCCGCACGCCGGCCGCCTTGATCGCGGCCAGGTCGACGACGTTCGGCAGGTCGTCCACGTAGGTGCCGAGGAAGTCGTAGGACTGGGCCGAGGCGCGGGCACGGGAGAACGGCACCCGCTTCACGCCGCCCATGCCGGCCCGGATCAGCTCGTTGGCGCGGTCGGCGATCCAGGAGGTGGCGTCGGTGTCGGCCGGGCCGCCGTGCGGCGGGTTGTACTTGAAGCCGCCGTCGCGCGGCGGGTTGTGCGAGGGGGTGACGACGATGCCGTCGGCCAGGCCGGTGCCGGAGGTGCGGCCGCCGTTGGCGCGGATGATCGCGTGGCTGACCGCCGGCGTCGGGGTGTAGCCGTCGGCCGCGTCCACCAGCACGGTGACGTCGTTGGCCGCGAGCACCTCCAGGGCGCTCGCCCACGCCGGCTCGGAGAGACCGTGGGTGTCGCGGCCCAGGAACAGGGGACCGTCGAAGCCCTGCGCCGTGCGGTAGTCCACGATCGCCTGCGTCGTGGCCAGGATGTGCGTCTCGGTGAACGCGGTCGTCAGCGACGACCCGCGGTGCCCCGAGGTGCCGAACGCGACCTGCTGGTCGACGTCCTCGACGTCCGGGACCAGCGTGTAGTACGCGGTGACGAGGTGGGCCACGTCGATCAGGTCGGCGGGCTCGGCGGGCTGTCCGGCGCGAGGGTGACTCATGAGCGCATCATGCCTCGCAGACGCGTCCACGTGACCCGCCCGCCCGATAGTGCGCGACGAAATGGTTGCCGTCAGGCCCCAGGAGCAGCCGTTTCGTCGCGCACTATCGGCGGGGTCAGGGGGTCGTGGCCAGCCCCGCGAGGAACCGCTCGCCCAGCCCCTCGTCCCCGGTCAGGACGACGGCGTCGCCGACGTCGGCCGGCGCGCACCGCCCTCCGGCCAGTCGGACGTAGGTCTGGCGGTCCGTGCGCAGCACCAGCGTCGGCTCGGCGGGGGCCTCGGCCACCGGGCGGGCACGGCCGTCCTCGCCCACGAGCACGGCCCGGGGCGGGTCGTCGTCCAGCAGCAGCACGACGCTGTCGCCGGGTCGCCCGCCGGCACGCTTGACCAGCACGAACCCGAGCGACTCGGCCAGGTAGGCCACCGTGTGGTCGGCCGCGGGGCCGGTGAGCCCGCCGGGGCGCGCGGTGGCGCGGCGGACGTCCTGCTCGTGCATCCACAGGTCCAGCGGGCGGTTGCGCAGCAGCGTGCGCCACGTCCACCCGAGGTCGCCGAAGGGGGAGGGCGCCGGGGCGTCGGGGTCGGTGGGCGGGTCGACCCGGACGGCCGCGCGGCGCAGGCCGGTGACGGAGCGGATCTCCGCCAGCAGCGCCTCGGGCGTCGCCTCGCGGCGGGCCACGACGCCCACCTCGGTGTAGGCCCCGAGGGGGTTGCGCACGTGGGGCGGGCTGCCGACCTCCGCGCTCTCCTGCTCGCCGGTGGCCAGCACCGACTCCAGGTGGGCGACGTGCGCGACGACCGCGTGCACGTCCCACCCGGGCAGGTCGGTGGGTCGGGCCCAGTCGTCGGGGTCGAGGGACGCGGCGACGTCGAGGAACGCCTCGGTCGCGGCGAACCCGACCTCGAGGAGGGCCTGCAGGTCCGGGTGCGCGCTCGTCATGCCCGGCACTGTGGCACACGCAGCGGGGCGGACGCCTCAGACGAAGCGGACGGCCAGCACCGCGACGTCGTCGGCCTGCTCCAGGCCGAGCAGGTCGGTCAGCACCCCGTCCACGAACTCCCCGATCGGCCGACGGCCGTGGGTGGCCGCCACGTCGGCGAGCCGGTCGAGACCGTCGACCAGGCTCTCGCCGCGCCGCTCGACCAGGCCGTCGGTGTAGAGCAGCAGCGTGGCGCCGGGCGGCACGCTGAGCCGGTGGTCGCCGCGCTCGGCGTCGGGAGCGACACCGAGCATGACGTCGGGGGCGTCCTCGGCCAGGAACCGCACGGTGCCCTCGGGGCAGACCACCAGGGGCGGGGGATGGCCGGCGTTGGTCCAGCGCAGCACCCGGTCGCCGGTGCGGTCCCAGGTCTCGATCCGCAGGTAGACCAGGGTCGCCATCGCCTCGACCTGGAGGTCGGTGAGGGCCTGGTCGAGCTTGCCGACGAGCGCCGACGGCGCCTCGTCCTGCGACCAGGCGAGCGTGCGCAGGGTGGCGCGCACCTGCCCCATGGTGGCCGCGGCCTGGAGGTCGTGGCCGACGATGTCGCCGATCATCAGCGCGGTGTCGCCGCTGGGCATGAGCACGGCGTCGTACCAGTCGCCACCGATCTGGTCGCGGGCCGCGGCGGGGCGGTAGCGGGCCGCCATCAGCATCTCGTCGGTCTCGGGCAGCCGCGGCTGGAGCGCGCCCTGGAGCACCATGAGCGCGTCGGACTGCTCCTGGAGCAGCAGCGCCCGGCCGAGCGCCTGCGCCGCGTAGCGGCCGAGCGCCTGGAGGGTGTCGAGCACGTCGTGGCCGAGGTCGCGGCTCTCCGGCCAGATGACCGCCATGCCGCCGAAGGCGCGGCCGCGGTGGGTCAGCGGCACGAAGGCCCGCGCCTCACCGACCTGCCTCTCCAGGTTCAGGCCGCCGTAGACGGCGTTCTGCCGGTGCCGGTCGGGGAACCAGACGATGCGGCCCTCGGCGAGCGCCAGGCCGAGCGGGTTGCTGAGGTCGGCGGGCAGCACGTCGTTGAGGCGCGCGGAGTGCCACTGCTCGCCGAGGTGCCGCACGTAGCTGAGCAGGCCGGGCGCGTGCTGCACGTGCGTCGGCAGGTCCGCGGTGCGGCGGACCGTGTCGTCCTCCGCGATCCAGATGCCGGCGACGAGGGCGCCGAGGTGCTCGCGGGCCACGCCGTCGACGGCCGCGGCCACGTCCACCACGGTGCGGGTGGCGCTGAGCGACTCGGCGAGGGCCAGGAGGAGGGCGCTGCGCTCGTTGAGGTCGCGTGCGCGTGCCGCCGTCCGGGCCGCGTGGCGCTTCTGCTGACGCTGCACGATCTCGGTGGTGCACGCGGCGGCGATGTCCTCCAGGGCCGAGAGCTCCTCGGGGGTCCACTCGCGGGCGGTGTCGTCGATGGCGCACAGGGACCCGATGACCCGGTCCTGCTGGTCCCGGATCGGGTAGCCCGCGTAGGCCACCACGCCTAGGTCGGGGATCGCGAGGTTGTCCCGCAGCCGCTGCTCGACGCGGGCGTCCGCGGTGACCAGCGGCGCCTCGTCCGCCACGACGTACTGGCAGAACGAGTGCGAGAGCGGGGTCTGGCGCAGCGCCATCAGCTCGTCCTCGAGGCCCTGGGCGCCGATGAACAGCTGGCGGTGGGCCTCCACGAGGCTGACCAGCGCGACGGGCACCCCGATGGCGCGGCGGACCATGCGCGCGTAGCGGTCGAACGACTCGTCGACACCGATCTCGTCGGCGTCCGGGTCCGCGTCCTCGGCCGGCACGGCGTGGGTGCTGGTCATCTAGGCCTGCCTCTCAGGTCGGGCGCAGCGTAACTGTGGTCCGAGCAGGCGCTGTGAGGTTTCGTGACCATTGGACCTCACGGGTGGTCACCACGACCAGACGGCGACGCGATCCTGCACGTGACCTGCACGAACGCCCACCCCCAGGGGTGAGCGAGGGCACACCCGTGCGCACGATTCGAACGGGTGGGGACGACGGCGGAGACTGGTGCCATGAGCAGCACGACCCCCGGCACCCGGCCCCGCGTCCGCGCCCCCGAGCTCGTCGGCCGCGGCTGGTTGAACACCGGTGGCGAGACGATCCGGGTCGGCGACCTGCGCGGCCGGTTCGTCCTCCTCGACTTCTGGACCTTCTGCTGCATCAACTGCCTGCACGTCCTCGACGAGCTGCGCGAGACCGAGGAGCGGTTCGCCTCCGAGCTGGTCGTCGTCGGCGTCCACTCGCCCAAGTTCGTGCACGAGGCCGACCCGGACGCGCTCGCGGCCGCCGTGGAGCGCTACGGCGTGGCCCACCCCGTGCTCGACGACCCCGACCTCGTCACCTGGCAGGCCTACACGGCGCGCGCCTGGCCGACCCTGGTGCTGATCGACCCCGAGGGCTACGTCGTCGCCCAGTACGCCGGCGAGGGCCACGCCCACGCCATCTCCGCGCTGCTCGAGGACCTCGTGCCGCAGCACCGCGAGAAGGGGACGCTCCAGCCCGGCGACTCCCCGTACGTGCCGCCCGCCGTGGAGCCCTCCGACCTGCGCTTCCCGGCCAAGGCCGTGCCGGTCTCGCGTGGCGACGTGGAGGGCGTGCTGGTCGCCGACGCCGGCCACGACGAGGTCGTGCTGCTGGCCGCCGGCTCCAGCGGGGACGACGGCGCCGTGCTGCGTCGCTTCGCGGGCTTCCGCGAGCCCAACGGGCTGTGCGTGCTGCCCGAGGACGTCGCCGGCGAGGTGGGCTACGACGTGGTCGTGGCCGACACGGTCGCCCACCGG
Source organism: Nocardioides bruguierae (assembly GCF_023554635.1). NCBI lineage: Bacteria > Bacillati > Actinomycetota > Actinomycetes > Propionibacteriales > Nocardioidaceae > Nocardioides > Nocardioides bruguierae. Next base: position 269,540 of record NZ_JAMJPH010000001.1, on the reverse strand, counting down.
CTCGTCGGCCTGTCGCTGGGCACCGGGGAGACCCGCGTGCTCGCCGGCGACGGCGAGCAGTGGATGCAGGGCGACGGGGTCGAGCGGCTCTCCTCGCCGTGGGACGTCGCCTGGTGGGGCGTCCGGGTCTGGGTCGCCATGGCCGGCGTCCACCAGCTGTGGACGCTCGACCCGCGCACCGGCGTCGTCGAGGTCGCGGCCGGCACCACCAACGAGGGCCTGCTCGACGGGCCCCTGGCCGAGGCGTGGTTCGCGCAGACCTCCGGTCTCGCCGCCGACGGTTCGCGCCTCTGGCTGGCCGACTCCGAGACGTCCTCGCTGCGGGTCGTCGAGCCGGGGCCGGTCGGCGACCTCGTCGTGCGCACCGTGGTCGGCTCGGGGCTCTTCGACTTCGGGTTCCGCGACGGCGACGTCGACCAGGCGCTGCTCCAGCACCCGCTGGGCGTGACCGTGCTGCCCGACGGCTCCGTGGCCGTCGCGGACACCTACAACGGTGCCGTCCGCCGCCACGACCCGGCGACGGGCACCCTCGGCACGCTGGCCTCCGGGCTGGCCGAGCCCTCGGGCGCGTTCGTGGACGGCACGGACCTGGTGGTCGTGGAGTCCACCGCCCACCGCCTGACCCGGGTGCGCCTGGACGCCGACGTGGTCGCCACCGACGGCTTCTCCCACACCACCCAGCGACCCGTCACCGAGGTCGCCGCCGGGCTGGCGCTGACCGTCACGTTCACCCCGCCGCCGGGCCAGAAGGTCGACGACCGGTTCGGCCCGCCCTCGCAGCTGCTCGTCGAGTCGACTCCGCCGGGCCTGATCCGCTCGGGCGGCGGACGCGGCACGGACCTCGTCCGCACCATCGAGCTGGACCCGCACGTCGGCGACGGCGTCCTCCACGTCGCCGCCCGGGCCGCCTCCTGCGACGCGCACGGTGGCGAGGGCGCCGCCTGCCGGATGCACCAGCAGGACTGGGGCGTGCCGATCCGCGTGGTCGACGGCGCGCCCGCCACGCTCACCCTGCCGCTGGGCGGCACCGACTGAGCAGCGCGCTGCTGTCTCACATCCGAGACAGCATCGCGCGGCGCCCCTCTGGCGGGCGGCGCCGCGCGGGAGTGGACTGATCTCGTCGTCCACTCGTGAACCGGAGCCAGCCATGTCGAGCAGCAACCCCCGCCTCCCGATCCACGCCCCGCACGGCACAGACCTCACCGCCCGCTCGTGGCAGACCGAGGCGCCGATGCGCATGCTGATGAACAACCTCGACCCCGAGAACGCCGAGCGTCCCGAGGACCTCGTGGTCTACGGCGGCACCGGCCGCGCCGCCCGGTCGTGGGAGGCCTACGACGCGATCCTCGCGTCGCTGAAGGACCTCGCGGACGACGAGACGCTGCTGGTGCAGTCCGGCAAGCCCGTCGGCGTCATGCGCACCCACGAGTGGGCCCCGCGCGTGCTCATCGCCAACTCCAACCTCGTCGGCGACTGGGCCAACTGGGAGGAGTTCCGCCGCCTCGAGGACCTCGGCCTGACCATGTACGGCCAGATGACGGCCGGCTCGTGGATCTACATCGGCACGCAGGGCATCCTCCAGGGCACGTTCGAGACCTTCGCCGCCGTCGCGGACAAGAAGTTCGGCGGCAGCCTGGCCGGCACCATCACCGTCACCGCCGGGCTCGGCGGGATGGGCGGCGCCCAGCCCCTCGCCGTGACGATGAACGACGGCGTGGCGATCTGCATCGAGGTCGACCAGGCGCGCATCACCCGCCGCATCGAGCACCGCTACCTCGACGTCCAGGCCGACAGCCTCGAGCACGCCCTCGAGCTGGCCACCGCCGCCCGTGACGAGAAGCGCGCGCTCTCCATCGGCGTCCTCGGCAACGCCGCCGAGCTGCTGCCGCGCCTGGTCGAGCTCAAGGCGCCGGTCGACGTCGTCACCGACCAGACCTCGGCCCACGACCCGCTCTTCTACCTGCCGGCGGGGGTGCCGTTCGAGGAGTGGCAGCACCGCCGCGAGACGGACCCCGAGGGCTTCACCAAGGAGGCCCAGGCGTCCATGGCCGCGCACGTGCGCGCCATGGTCGAGCTGCAGGACCTCGGCGCCGAGGTCTTCGACTACGGCAACTCGATCCGCGACGAGGCCCGCAAGGGCGGTTACGACCGCGCGTTCGCCTTCCCCGGCTTCGTCCCCGCCTACATCCGGCCCCTGTTCTGCGAGGGCAAGGGGCCCTTCCGCTGGGCCGCCCTCTCCGGCGACCCGGCCGACATCGCGGCCACCGACAAGGCGATCCTCGAGCTCTTCCCCGAGAACGAGCGCCTGCGGAAGTGGATCACCATGGCCGGCGAGCGGGTCCACTTCCAGGGCCTGCCCGCCCGCATCTGCTGGCTCGGCTACGGCGAGCGGCACCGCGCCGGGCTGAAGTTCAACGAGATGGTCGCCTCGGGCGAGCTCAAGGCCCCCGTCGTCATCGGCCGCGACCACCTCGACTGCGGCTCCGTGGCCTCGCCCTACCGCGAGACCGAGGGCATGTTCGACGGCTCCGACGCGATCGCCGACTGGGCGCTGCTCAACGCCCTGGTCAACACCGCCTCCGGCGCCACCTGGGTGTCCTTCCACCACGGTGGTGGGGTCGGCATCGGCCGCTCGCTGCACGCCGGCCAGGTGATCGTGGCCGACGGCACCGACCTCGCGTCGCAGAAGATCGAGCGAGTCCTGACCAACGACCCCGGCATGGGCGTGATCCGGCACGTGGACGCCGGCTACGACCGGGCCGCGGAGGTGGCCGCCGAGCGGGGCGTGCAGGTGCCCGTCCCGTTCGTCTCGCGGGAGTCCTGAACCGGTGGTCGACGACTTCGAACGCATGTGGGCCGACCTGGCCCCGGTCGGACGCTCGGCCGCCACCGGCGGGTACTTCCGCCAGCCGTGGACGTCCGCGGAGAACGAGCTGCGGGCGTGGTTCGTCGGCCAGGCCGCCGCCCGTGGCCTGCGGCTGGAGACCGACCTGCTCGGCAACATGGTCGCGTGGTGGGAGGCCCCGGGGGCCGACGGCCCCGCCGTGCTCACGGGCTCCCACCTCGACTCGGTGCTCGACGGCGGCGCGTTCGACGGTCCGCTGGGCGTCGTCTCGGCGTTCGCCGCGGTCGACGTGCTGCGCGCGCGGGGCGTGGCGCCCGTCCGCCCCCTCGGTGTCAGCGCCTTCGTCGAGGAGGAGGGCTCCCGCTTCGGGCTGGCCTGCCTGGGCTCCCGGCTCGTCACCGGCGAGGTCGCCCTCGAGGACGCGCTCGCACGTCGTGATCGCGCCGGCACCAGCCTCGAGGACGCGCTGGCCGCGGCCGACCTCGGCACCGGCTCGCTCCTGGACCTCGCGAACGTGGGCTGCTTCGTGGAGCTGCACGTCGAGCAGGGGCGCCACCTCGTCGACACCGACGCCGTCGTGGGCCTGGCCAGCGAGATCTGGCCGCACGGCCGCTACCGCTTCGACGTCACCGGTCGCGCCGACCACGCCGGGGCCACGCGGATGGAGGACCGCCACGACCCGATGCTCACCTTCGCGATGACGACGCTGGCCGCCAACAAGCAGGCACGGCTGGCCGGCCAGCGGGCCACCTTCGGCCGCCTCGACGTGGCCCCGAACTCCACCAACGCCGTGCCCTCACGCGTCACCGGCTGGCTCGACGCGCGGGCCGACTCCGACGCGGCGCTCGCCGCCCTCGTCGACGCCATCGCCCGCCAGGCCGCCGACCGGGCCGAGCGCGACGGCACCGCCCTGACCGTGACCCCGGAGTCGGTCTCGGCCTCGGTCGCCTTCGACGTGACGCTCACGTCCCGCATCGGCCGCATCGGGGCCCGCACCCGCACCGGTGCCAGTAGCGGTGCCGGTGCCGGCGCCGGGGACGAGGCCTGGCCGGTGATCCCGTCGGCGGCCGGGCACGACGCCGGCATCCTCGCCGCAGCGGGCGTGCCCACCGCCATGCTGTTCGTCCGCAACCCCACCGGCGTCTCCCACTCGCCGGAGGAGAGCGCCGAGACCGGCGACTGCCTGGTCGGGGTCGAGGCGCTGGCCGACGTCCTCGCGGAGCTGCTGACGTGAGCGCCCGCTGGCTGCTGACCCGCGCCTGGGTGGGCGAGGGCGCCGCTGCCCGGGTCGCCGACGACGTCCTGGTCGAGGTGAGCGACGGTCGGTTCAACCGGGTCGAGCCCGACTGGTCGGCGAGGGCCGGGGAGGTCGCCCCCGAGCGGGTCGAGGGACTCACCGTGCCGGGGCTGGCCAACGCGCACAGCCACGCCTTCCACCGCGCGCTGCGCGGGCGCACGCAGCGCGAGCGCGGCACCTTCTGGACGTGGCGCGAGCAGATGTACGCGCTCGCCGCCACGCTCGACCCCGACTCCTACCGGACGCTGGCCACCGCCTTCTTCCGCGAGATGGTCGCGACCGGCGTCACGGGCGTCGGCGAGTTCCACTACCTGCACCACCGCCCCGACGGCGGCCGGTACGACGACCCCAACGCGATGGGCCACGCCCTGGTCGACGCCGCCGCCGAGGCGGGCCTGCGGATCACCCTGCTCGACACGCTGTACCTGTCCTCGGGGTTCGGCCGCGCGCCCGAGGGCGCGCAGGTGCGCTACGACGACGGGGACGCCGACGCCTGGCTCGCCCGGTGGGACGAGGTCCGCCCGGCCGACCACCTGGTGCTCGGCCGTGCCTACCACTCCGTGCGCGCCGTGCCCCGCGAGCAGCTGCGCGCCCACGACCCCGCCGACGGCCCGCTGCACGTGCACCTCTCCGAGCAGGTCGCCGAGAACGAGGCCTGCCTGGCGGCCACCGGCCTGACCCCCACCGGTCTCCTGGCCGAGGCCGGCGCGCTGACCGAGGCGACCTCGCTGGTCCACGCCACGCACCTGACCGACGCCGACGTGGCGCTGCTGGGCGGGGCGCGCACGTGGGCCTGCTTCTGCCCCACCACCGAGCGCGACCTGGGCGACGGGATCGGCCCGAGCCGGGCCCTGCACGACGCCGGCGCTCGGCTCAACCTCGGGTCCGACAGCCACGCCGTCGTCGACCTGTTCGAGGAGATGCGCGCCGTCGAGCTGGACGAGCGGCTGGCCACGCAGGCGCGCGGCCACTGGTCGGCCGCCGAGCTGCTCGCGGCCGGCACCGCGCACGCGAGCCTCGGCGTGCCCGACGCAGGTCGGATCGCCGTCGGAGCGCGGGCCGACCTCGTCACCCTCGACACCGCGAGCGTGCGCACGGCCGGCACCGGGGCCGACGAGGCCACGGCGGTGTTCGCGGCGACCGGCGCCGACGTCGTCCGCGTGGTCACCGACGGTCGCGTGGTGCACGAGCGCGGGCAGGAGGCCGAGGTCGGCCGGCGGCTCGCCGACGCGATCGCCGCCGTGTGGGAGAAGGTGGACGCATGACCTCCACGCTGCTGACCGGCATCGGCGAGCTCTTCACGGGTCGCACGGACGAGGCGGGGCGCCCCACGGACGCGCCCGGGGCCGAGACCGTGCTGCGCGACGCCGCCCTGGTGCTCGACGGCGACCGGGTCGCCTGGCTCGGCCCGGCGGCCGAGGCACCCGCCGTCGATCTGGCCGTCGACCTGGCCGGCCGCGCCGTGCTCCCGGGGTTCGTCGACAGCCACAGCCACCTCGTGTTCGCCGGCGAGCGCAGCGCGGAGTTCGCGGCCCGGATGGCGGGGGAGTCCTACGCCGCCGGCGGCATCCGCACCACGGTGGCCGCCACCCGCGCGGCGAGCGACGAGCAGCTGACCGCGCACGTGGCCGCACTGGTCGCCGAGATGCGTGCCCAGGGCACCACCACGCTGGAGATCAAGTCCGGCTACGGCCTCTCCGTGCACGACGAGGCGCGCTCGTTGGCCGTGGCCCGCCAGTTCACCACCGAGACGACGTTCCTGGGCGCGCACGTGGTGCCGGCCGAGCACGCCGAGGACCCGGCCGGGTACGTCGACCTGGTCACCGGCCCGATGCTGGCCGCCGCGGCCCCGCACGCCCGCTGGATCGACGCGTTCTGCGAGCGCGGTGCCTTCGACGCCGACCAGGCCCGCGCCGTCCTCGCCGCCGGTGCCGAGGTCGGCCTGGCAGGCCGCCTGCACGCCAACCAGCTGGGGCCCGGCCCCGGCGTCCAGCTGGCCTGCGAGCTGGGGCTCGTCGCGGTCGACCACTGCACCTACCTCGACGACGCCGACGTCGACGCGTTGCGCGGGTCGGGCACCGTGGCGACGCTGCTGCCCGGCGTGGAGTTCTCCACCCGCCAGCCCTACCCCGACGCCCGACGCCTCCTGGACGCCGGCGTGCGGGTCGCCCTCGCCTCCGACTGCAACCCCGGCTCCTGCTTCACCAGCTCGGTGCCGTTCTGCGTCGCGCTGGCCGTGCGGGAGATGGGGATGACCCCCACCGAGGCCGTGCTGGCCGCCACCGCCGGCGGCGCCCGTGCCCTCGCCCGGGACGACGTCGGCGTGCTGGAGCCCGGCCGCCGCGCGGACCTCGTCGTGCTCGAGGCCCCCAGCCACGTGCACCTCGCCTACCGCCCCGGCGTCCCCCTCGTGCGCCGGACCTGGATCGGCGGCCGCCCCCTCTGACCGCCGACTCGGCTGTGGGGGGGGTCATGCACCCAGGGCCAGGGAGGCGGCGATGGCGAGCATGGTGAGCCCGATGACGGTGTCGAGCACGCGCCAGGCGACCGGGCGGGCGAACAGCCGGCCGGCGAAGCGGGCGCCGTAGCCCAGGCCGGTGAACCAGATCGCGGAGCCGACCATCGCGCCGCCGGCGAACCACCAGCGACCGGGGTGGCCGTGGCTGCTGGCCAGCGAGCCGAGCAGCAGCACGGTGTCGAGGTAGACGTGCGGGTTCAGCCAGGTCAGCGCCAGTGCCTGGACGACGACGGCCGACAGCGTGGCCCCGACGCCCGAGCCCGCGGCCAGGGCCTCCCCGCCCGCCCACGCCCGTCGGAACGAGAGCAGGGCGTACCCGACCAGGAAGGCGACGCCGAGCCAGCGGATGAGCGTGATCAGCCACGGCACCGCTGACACCAGAGCGCCCACCCCGCCCACGCCCGCGAGGATCAGCACCACGTCGGAGAGCGTGCAGATGACCACCACCGCGCCCACGTGCTCGCGACGCAGCCCCTGCCGGAGCACGAACGCGTTCTGCGAGCCGATGGCGACGATGAGCGAGAGGCCGGCGAGCAGGCCGGCGGCGAGGGCGAGGAGGTCCACGGCTCCACTCTCGGGGCGCAGGAACGTGAAGACCAGCGAAGGAATCTACGGATGCCTTAGCGTGACTTCATGCAGTACCCGGCCCACCACCTCGAAGCGCTCGTCGCGGTGGTCGACCACGGCACCTTCGAGGCGGCGGCTCGCGCCCTGCACGTGACCCCGTCGGCGCTGAGCCAGCGGGTCCGCGCCCTGGAGTCGAGCGTCGGCCAGGTGCTGGTGCGCCGCGCCAGCCCCTGCGAGGCCACGGACGCCGGCAGCGTGCTGGTCCGCCTCGGGCGCGCCCACGCCCTGCTCGACGCCGAGGCCGCCGCCGTCCTGGACCCGGGAGCGGCCGGCCGCACCCGCCTGAGCGTGGCGATCAACGCTGACTCGCTGGCCACCTGGTTCCACGGCGTGCTCGCCACCGCCGCGGCCTGGGACGACGTGGAGCTGCGGCTGCACGTGGAGGACCAGGCGTTCTCGGCCGACCTGTTGCGCTCCGGGCGCGCCCTGGCGGCGGTCACCGACGAGCCGGTCGCCGTGCAGGGCTGCTCGACCGAGCGGCTCGGGGCGATGCGGTACCTGCCCGTCGTCCACCCCGCGCTGCTGGCCCGCTGCACGGGCCCGGACGGCGCGGTCGACTGGGCCCGGCTGCCGCTGGTGCGGTTCAACGGCAAGGACGGCCTCCAGTCCGACCTGCTCGCGCGCCTGGGGGTCGCCCCCGCCGCGGCCGTGCACGAGGTGCCGACCTCGACCGACTACGTCGCCGCCCTGCGGGTGGGCCTGGGCTGGGGGATGCTGCCCGAGCCGCAGGCCGACGACCCCGCGCTCGGCACCGACGTGCTGGTGCCGCTGCCGCACCCCGCCGTCCGGCCTCTCGACGTGGACCTGCACTGGCAGCGGTGGCGGCTCGACTCCGCGCTGCTGGACCGGCTGAGCGCCGCCGTCCGGGACGCCGCCAGGGTGCTGCGGCCGTGAGGCGCCGCTGGTCGAGGAGGTCGCGCTGCGACCGTCGCGAGACCGAGGCCCGACGAACGACGACGGCCCGCCGGACGTGGTGTCCGGCGGGCCGTCGGGTGGAGCGTCCTCACCCGATCACGGGCGGGTGAGGAGTCAGGGGTGCGTCAGAACGCGGCCTCGTCGAGGTCCATGAGGTCGAGGTCGACGGTCTGGGCCTTCTTGAGCTCGGCGCGGATGCTCGGGAGCACCTCGTGGCAGAAGAACTTGGCCGAGGCGACCTTGCCCTCGTAGAAGGCCTGGTCCTTGCCGGCGTCGCCGCCGAGCTTGGTCAGGGCCACCTCGGCGCCGCGCAGCAGCAGCCAGGCGGTGACGACGTCGCCCAGGGCCATGAGCAGGCGGGAGGTGTTGAGGCCGACCTTGTAGAGGTTGCGGACCTCCTCCTGCGCGCTCATCAGGTCGTTGATCATGAGGCCGACCATGGCGTTGGCGTCCTCGAGCGCACGGCCGAGCAGCTCGCGCTCCTCCTTGAGGCGGCCGTTGCCGGCCTCGGAGGCGAGGAAGCCCTTGATCTCCTCGGCGACGTGGCCGAGCGCGGTGCCCTGGTCCTTGACGATCTTGCGGAAGAAGAAGTCCTGGCCCTGGATCGCCGTGGTGCCCTCGTAGAGCGTGTCGATCTTGGCGTCGCGGACGTACTGCTCGATCGGGTACTCCTGCAGGAAGCCGGAGCCGCCGAAGGTCTGCAGCGACTCGGTGCCCAGCAGCACCCACGAGCGCTCGGAGCCGTAGCCCTTGACGATCGGGAGCAGCAGGTCGTTGACGGCCTCGGCCAGCTTGTCCTCCTCGCCGGCGTGCTGGGCCACCATCACGCGGTCCTGCCAGGAGGCGGCGTACATCACCAGCGAGCGCATGCCCTCGGCGAACGACTTCTGGGTCATCAGCGAGCGGCGCACGTCGGGGTGGTGGGTGATGGTGACGCGCGGCGCGGTCTTGTCGCCGGACTGGGTCAGGTCGGCACCCTGGACGCGGGACTTCGCGTACTCCAGCGCGTTCAGGTAGCCGGTCGACAGCGTGGCGATGGCCTTGGTGCCGACCATCATCCGGGCGTTCTCGATGACCTGGAACATCTGCGCGATGCCGTTGTGCACCTCGCCGAGCAGCCAGCCCTGGGCCGGGTGCTTCTCGCCGAAGGTGAGCTCGCAGGTGTTGGACACCTTGATGCCCATCTTGTGCTCGACGTTGGTGACGTAGACGCCGTTGCGCTCACCGGTGAGCTCACCGGTGGAGTGGTCGAAGTGGTACTTCGGCACGAGGAACAGGGAGAGGCCCTTGGTGCCGGGGCCGCCGTGGCCCTCGACGCCCACGGGGCGGGCGAGCACCAGGTGCATGATGTTGTCCTGCAGGTCGGACTCGGCCGAGGTGATGAAGCGCTTGACGCCCTCGATGTGCCAGGAGCCGTCGGCCTGCTGGGTGGCCTTGGTGCGGCCGGCGCCCACGTCGGAGCCGGCGTCGGGCTCGGTGAGCACCATCGTGGCGCCCCAGCCCTTCTCGACCATCAGCTCGGCGATGCGCTTGTCGCGCTCGTTGCCGTTGCGCTCCACGACGGAGGCGAACGACGGGCCGGCGGCGTACATCCACACCGGCGCGTTCGAGCCGAGCACCATCTCGGCGATCGCCCAGTTCAGGGTGGACGGGGCGGGGGTGCCGCCGAGTGCCTCGGGGATCTGCAGGCGCCAGAACTCCGACTCCATCCAGGCGTCGTAGCTGGCCTTGAAGGAGGCCGGCACCGGCGCGGTGGAGGCGGTCGGGTCGAAGACCGGCGGGTTGCGGTCGGAGTCGACGTAGGAGGCCGCGAGGTCCTCGCGGGCGATGCGGTCGACCTCGGCGAGCACCTCGCGGGCGGTGTCGGCGTCGACCTCGGCGAACGGGCCGGTGCCCAGGACCTCGTCGCGCTTGAACAGCTCGAAGAGGTTGAACTCGATGTCGCGCAGGTTGCTCTGGTAGTGGCTCATGGCCCACCTTCCGGGTTCGTGCGGTCGTGCGTTGCGGGGGACGTGTGCCCACGAGGCTGCGGCCTCGGACGGCGTGGGGTGCCACGCGCTCTCGTCCGGCACGCAGCCCGGTGTTCTACTCACCGGTAACTTGGAGGATACCCGTGGGTAACGTGGACCACAAGCACCCCTCCACGACCGTGCGCTGAACGGTGGTGAGGGGTGGGGCGACGCCCGGGAGGGGCAGGAGCGGACGGCGGCCGTCAGTGCGGCTGCCAGGCGTCCTCGTCCTCGGTGGCGGCCACGACCTCGGGCGGCAGGTCGCGATCGGCCAGGGCCTGGATGCTGACCTGCTCGAACACCGCACGCAGGCTGCGGCGGGCGGCGATCCACACGTGCTGGAGCACCTCGGCGGAGTCGTTGTACTCCACCGCCTCCGGGCGCAGCCCGTAGACGCTGACCAGGGGGCCGTCGACGGCCCTGATCACGTCGGCGACCGAGACGTCGGTGGCCGGGCGGGCCAGCCGCCAGCCGCCGGACTGGCCCCGCTGGGAGAGCACGATGCCGGCCCGGCGCAGGTCGGCGAGGATGGCCTGGAGGAACTGCCGGGGGATCTCCTGGAGCCTCCCCAGCTCGTCGGCGCTGACGGCCTTGCCCTCGCTGCGCGCGGCCATCTCGACGAGCGCCCGGAGGGCGTAGTCGGACTTGGCAGAGACGCGCACGGGACCATCATTCCAGACCAGTCGACCGAGTCGGTCGACTTACTCGCCTCGCCCCGGCCCGGACGTGAGCCCGGTGACGTCCGCCGGGTGTCGGGTGCGCGCCGGCCGACGCCTCAGCCGGCCTCGGCCAGCCGGTCGCGCAGCTTGCGCTTCTTCTTCTCCAGCTTGCTCTCCAGGCGGGCGTTGCGGTGCTCGAGGTCGCCGACCTGCTCGCGCAGCCGGGCGACGTCGACCAGCAGGTCGGCCAGCGCGTCGGTGGCCACCTGGAGGCGGTGCTCCACGTCCGGCTCCGCCGGGGTGGCGGTGGCCGGCAGGGCGGGGACCAGTCGCTCGGGGTCGCCGGTGACGCTGTGCCCGCCGTCCTGCACGGCCTTGGCCCACAGGCGGCCGCGCTGCTCCAGGTCGGCGAGCATGGTCTCGGGCAGCAGCGCCAGCAGGTCGTCGACGTCGGCGGGGGCGTCGCCGCCCGCGGGGGTGAGGATGCTGGTCAGCGCGGTGGCGCGACGGGTGGCGGCGTCGGTGCGGCCGTCCACGGCCTCGTTGACCTCGCGCAGCACGGCGAGGCCGGCGAGGTCGGGCTCGGGCTCGCCCTCGAGGTCGAGCGGCACCGCGACGGGGTCGACGCCCACCAGCCGCGCGACCACGGCCCACGAGGCGGACGCGGCGTCCTGGCCGGCGTCCGGGACGACGACGTGCACGCGGTCCGCGCGCCCGACCTCGCTCGCCCAGCGGTCGAGGACCTCGGGCAGGTCCTGCTCGGCGTGGAACGCGAGCGCCTCGTCGTGCTCGGAGTCGGTGGCGAGGACGCGGCGGGCGTAGCGTGGCAGCGTCAGCGAGGAGCCGTCCCGCACCGCCTGCACCCACGAGCGCACCAGCTGGTGGGAGGGGTCGGCCGCGGTCACCACGACGTGCACCTCGAAACCGGCGAGGGAGTCGAGCAGCAGGTCGATCTGGTCTGCGCCGGCGCCGGCGAGCAGGTCCTCGGCGACCACCACCGCGCCCGGCACCGCCGAGGACGGCTTGCGGGCGCGCCGGCACAGCCGGGCCCAGCTGCCCTCCAGGTCCTTGCGGCGGCGACCGTGCGCCCGGTGCAGGCGGCGCAGCTCCAGCGCCGCGTCCCGGGCGTCCTCGCGCGAGCGGGCGGGCACGTGCACGCCGTGCTCGGCCAGGGTCTCGGCGCTCGCGGCGAGCGCCTCACCGAGGGTGCCGGCCCCGGCGTGGTGGAGGCCGACCTGGATCACGAACCTGCGCTTGGCCATGGCGGCAGGTTCGCAGCGCGCGCCGACGTCACGACGGCGCGCTCGCGACGCCTCGGTGGAGGCGTGGTGAACGGTGGACGACGTCGGGCGGAGCTTCTTCCGCGGCAGCGGTCAGTCCTGGACGTGGCGGCGGACCCAGTCGATGAACGGGCTGAGCCGGCGCCAGTCGTCCCGCACGATCTCCAGGGCGTCCGCGGTGTGGATGACGGGCTCGAAGCCCACCAGGTGCCCCAGCGTCAGCGACTTGTGCCGGAGCAGCTCGATCCGCGGGTGGTCGGCGTCGAAGCCGCGCGGGGAGGTCTTGAGGCGGTCCCCGCCGGTCTCGAAGCCCTCGGCCTCGAGCCCGGTGACGAGCGACTCGAGCTCGGGGCCGTAGAGCTCGTGGGCCACGGCCTCGCGGAACGCGGCCAGTCGGGGCCCGGAGGCCTCGTAGAAGCCGGCGCCGGTGCGCAGGCCGCGGGGGGAGATCTCCACGTACCACCCGGTCGCCGGGGCGACGGCCACGTAGGCGCCCTGGTGGGTCTTGTAGGGCGTCTTGTCCTTGCTGAACCGCACGTCGCGGTACGGCCGGAAGATCTTCGCCTTGCCGAACTCGGGCTCCAGGGCGGCGCACAGCGCCGTCATCGGAGCCTTCACCGACTCCGCGTAGACGTGCTTGTGCGCCTCCCAGAACGACTTGGTGTTGTCGACCTCGAGGTCGTCGTAGAAGTCGAGCGCCGCGACGGGGAAGCCGGTGAAGTCCACGAGTGCCGACCCTAGACGGGCCGGCCCCACCCGGTCAGGCCCGTGGGCCCGGTCAGGCCGCGGCGGCGTGCTTCAGCGAGGCGACGTCGTCGAGGATGCGCGCGACCGCGGCGACGAGGGCCGGGGCGTCGAGCGGGTCCGCGGCCAGGTGCGTGGTCATGGCGACGTTGGAGCGACCGTCGGGGGTCTTCTCCACGAGCAGCCCGCCGTTGCCGATCGTGCGGCCGGTGGAGCGCAGGGCCTCCTCGATCAGCGAGGTGGCGCAGCGCAGGCCGGCGAAGGCCGGGGCCTCCAGCTCGATGAGGGTGGTGTCGCCCAGACGCTCCACCCACACGAGGACGCCGTTGTCGCCGTCCTCGACGGTCCAGCCGCCGTTGAAGAGGCCGACGCCGTCGAAGTGGGTGCACAGCAGGTCGTGCACCTGGTCCTCGAGGACGGGCCCGAGGTCGCCGAGGAAGTGGTTCCCGAGAACACTGGTCATGGAGCCAAGGTTAAGAGATCCCGCCGGTCGGCTGAGCGGCAGGTGGCCCATCGGACAATCCCGGACACGTGTCAATCACTGGCACCTGACCTGCAGAGATGTCAGATGAGTGGGGGTCTGGGCCGGCCGTGTGCAGGGCTGCCCTGTCGCAATTGCGCCGGTTCAGGCGTGCGGCGGCTCGGACGGCTGTCCGAGCGACGTCCGAGCATTCCGTCGGTATGTGAGGTCGGGGATCACCCGTGCACTGGTCTGGAGCGGTGGCGTGTCGTCCCCGACGCGACGTCACGAACGGCCGTCCTGGTGCCGCGCGATACCGGGAGGGGGGTCGGGGTTGGTGGACGACGGGATCGAGGCTCAGCCGGAACCCCTGAAGTCCCGGCCCTCGCAGCCGCACGAAGCGTCGTCGGGCGACGCCCGTTCTGCAGTGACGGAGGCGAGGTGCGGGCCGTGAGCGCAGCGAACGCGCGTGCCGAGCCGACGAGCGAAGAACGGGGGTATGAGCCCGGCGACATGTCGCCGGAGGCGACCGAACGATATGGAGCGGATGACGAGACTCGAACTCGCGACATCGACCTTGCCCGGAAATGTCTCAGGGTCGCGCTCTGGAGCGCGACCCTGGGAGCTGGAGCGGATGACGAGACTCGAACTCGCGACATCGACCTTGCCCGGAAATGTCTCAGGGTCGCGCTCTGGAGCGCGACCCTGGGAGCTGGAGCGGATGACGAGACTCGAACTCGCGACATCGACCTTGCCCGGAAATGTCTCAGGGTCGCGCTCTGGAGCGCGACCCTGGGAGCTGGAGCGGATGACGAGACTCGAACTCGCGACATCGACCTTGCCCGGAAATGTCTCAGGGTCGCGCTCTGGAGCGCGACCCTGGGAGCTGGAGCGGATGACGAGACTCGAACTCGCGACATCGACCTTGGGAAGGTCGCGCTCTACCAACTGAGCTACATCCGCGTGGCCGTGAGGCCGCTTGCAGCGTAGTCGATCAGGCGTCGGCCTGCGGCATCCGGGTCAGGGTGGGCCAGCGGGCGTCGAGGCCGTCGCCGGAGGAGCGGCCGGTGAGGCGGCGGTGCACCCAGGGGGCGGCCTGGTGGCGCAGCCAGTCGGCGTCGTGGCGCAGCTGCTCGCGGCGGGGGAGGGCGGGGCGCTCGACGGGGCTGGGGACGGGTCGCTCGTGGGGGACGCCGAGGGTGTCGAGGACGCGGGTGGCCATGAGGTCGTGGCCGGGGGTGCCCATGTGCATGCGGTCCTCGTCCCAGTAGCCCCAGTCGCGGTACTCGCGCATCCGCCAGTAGTCGACGACCTGGGCGTCGTGCTCGGCGGCGAGGTCGTCGACGACCTCGCGGACGAGCTCGTTGTAGAGGGCGAAGCGTCCGCGGAGCATGCGGTAGGTGGCGGAGCCGCCGGGGTCGAAGGCGGTCCACACGAGCAGGCGCGCGCCGGAGGCGGCGATCCGGGTGAGGGCGGTGCGGTAGTCGCCGACGAGCGCGTCGAGGTCGACGTTGGGGCGGAGGATGTCGTTGGCGCCGGCGTAGACGGTGACGACGTCGGGCTCGAGCGCGAGGGCGGGGTCGACCTGCTCGGCGAGGATGGGTCGGAGCTTGCGGCCGCGGATGGCCAGGTTGGCGTACCCGAAGGGCTGCCCCGCCTCGTCCGCGTGGGCCTGGAGGTGCTCGGCGACGCGGTCCGCCCAGCCGCGCACGCCGTTGGGCCGGGTGGGGTCGGGGTCGCCGACGCCCTCGGTGAAGGAGTCGCCGATGGCCACGTATCGCTGGAACGCCGCGGTGTGTGTCACGGGGTCCACGCTAGGCTCCCGCCCGTGCTGCTCTCCGACCGGGACATCTCCGCCGAGCTCGACGCCGGCCGGATCGCGCTGGACCCCTTCGACCCGCAGATGATGCAGCCGTCGTCGGTGGACGTCCGTCTCGACCGGTACTTCCGGGTGTTCGAGAACCACAAGTACCCCGACATCGACCCCGCGCTGGACCAGTCGGACCTCACGCGGGTGGTGGAGCCGGACGGCGACGAGCCGTTCATCCTGCACCCCGGCGAGTTCGTGCTGGGCTCCACCTACGAGGTGGTGACGCTGCCGGACGACGTGGCCGCGCGCGTGGAGGGGAAGTCGTCGCTGGGGCGGCTGGGCCTGCTGACCCACGCCACGGCGGGTTTCGTGGACCCGGGCTTCTCCGGTCACGTCACGTTGGAGCTGGCGAACGTCGCGACCCTGCCGATCAAGCTGTACCCGGGCATGAAGATCGGTCAGTTCTGCTTCTTCCGGCTCTCCTCGCCCTCGGAGCACCCGTACGGGTCGGCGAAGTACGGCTCGCGCTACCAGGGGCAGCGCGGCCCGACGCCGTCGCGGTCGTTCCAGAACTTCCACCGCACGCAGATCTGACCCGGCTGGGGCACTTGCGGACCGTCGGCTAAGGTAAGCCTTACCTCACTGCATGGTGGGGTACCTTCCCCGAGCCGAGAGGCCGACGTGACCGCTGCGCCCGAGACCGACCAGCTGCCCTTCCTCATCACCGAGTGCGTGGTGACCCGCGCCGACCGGCTGACGCCGTCGTTCGTGCGGGTCGAGCTGGCCTCGCCCGACCTGGCCGAGTTCGGCACCGGCGGCCCGCTCTACGACCAGCGGATCAAGCTCGTCTTCCCGCATCCCGACGGCCCGATGCCTCAGTTCTCCGCCACGGGCGAGGAACCCGCCCACGGCTGGTACGCCGCCTGGTCGGCGCTGCCGGAGCGGGAGCGCGGGTACATGCGCACCTACACCGTGCGGGCCCTGCGCGGCTCCGGCGCCGACACCCGGCTCGTGGTCGACCTCGTCGTCCACGGCACCGACGGCCACGGCGAGGCGGGCCCCGGCTCCCGGTGGGCGGCCGAGGCGCGCGAGGGGTCGCGGGTCGCGATCGTCGGGCCCCGTCGCGGCCACCACACCGGCGGCATCGAGTTCGACCCCGGCACCGCGGCGCGGCTCCTGCTCGCCGGTGACGAGACGGCTGTGCCCGCCGTCCTCGCGACCCTGGAGCTGCTGCCGGACGACGCCACCGGCGTGGCCGTGCTCGAGGTGCCCGACGGCCGCGACGCGCAGGACGTGGCGGCGCCGGCGGGCGTGGAGCTGGTCTGGCTCCCGCGCGACGGGCACCGCGTCGGCGAGCGCCTGCACGCGGAGGTGCTGGCCCGGCTCGGCCACGGGCTCGAGGCCCGGGACGCGGCGGCGGCCGGTGCGGTGCTGGACGCCGGCGACGTGGAGGACAACGTCTGGGAGACCTCGCAGTTCTCCTCCTCCGGCGAGGCCGTCGACCAGGTCGTCGCGCCGTCGGGCGAGACCGGCCTCGACGACCTCTACGCCTGGATCGCCGGCGAGTCCCGCATGGTCACCGGCCTGCGCCGGGCGCTGGTGAAGGACCTCGGGCTGGACCGTCGCCAGGTCGCGTTCATGGGGTACTGGCGCGAGGGCGTGGCGATGCGGGGCTGAGTGCGCCCGTCGGCTTGGTCTCTCGGCTCGGGCTCAGTCCCTCGGCTCGGGTCGGCTCAGCCGTCGAGCCGGTCGGCCAGGCCGCGCAGGCCCGTGGCGAGGCGGTGACGCCCCGGCGTGGTGCGCTCGCCGCGCACGCGGGCACGGGACTGGGCACGGGACTGGGCACGGGCGAGGCGGGCCTCGCGCTGCTGGCGGGCGGCGGTCTCAACGAGGTAGGGGTTCTCGGGCATGGCTGGCTCCTGTGGCTGTGGCTGTGAGTGGTGACCTGGGTGGTCGGGTGCGGGGATCTCGGGCTCAGGCGGGGTGCAGGGCGATGTCTCCGCTGACCGTGGTGGCCCGCAGGGCGACGTGGTCCTGTCCGTCGGCGGGCGGACCGACGGGCGCGAGGGTGGAGCTGAAGTCGCCGGAGACGCTGTTGACGTCGGTCCACACCGGGACGCCGGCGGGCACGCCGAGGCGCACGTCGCAGGAGGCCCCGCGCACCGTCAGGACCCCCCGCTGGACGCGCGCGGCCACGAGGTCGCCCGAGCCGCTGGTGAAGGAGAGGTCGCAGGCGACGTCGCCGAGCCGCACGTCGCCGGAGCCGGTCTTGATCCGCAGCTCGGCCGCCGCCGTGGCCTCCCCGACGCGGACGTCGCCCGAGCCGGTGGAGATGGTCGCGGGGGCGGCGAGGTGCTCGAGGTCGACCTGGCCGGACCCGGTGCGGACGTCGGTGGCGCCGGTGACGAGCCGGGCGTGGGTGTCGCCGGAGCCGGTGGTCAGCGTCGTGTCCGCGGACGCCTCGTCGAGGTCGACGTCGCCGGACCCGGTGCGCACGACGGCGTCCCCGTAGCGCCCGGAGACGCGGACGTCGGCGGAACCGGTGCGCAGGTCGAGGCGGCTGCCGGCCGGGACGACGAGGTCGACGTCGAGCCGGGGGTCGCTGCTGAACAGGCCGCCGCGGGGCGAGGCCACGCGCAGCCGGTCGCCGTCGTGGTCGACGGTGACGCGCTCGGCGTCCTTGCCGCGCACGTCCAGCGTCGTGCCGCCGGCCTCGACGAGGGTGACGGTGAGGGAGCCGCGGCCGAGCTCGACGAGCAGGTCGAGCGGGCCGGGGGTGTCGAGCTCGCGGTGCAGCGGGGTGTCGGTCATCGGTGGTTCTCCTCCGTGCGGCGGGGCTGCCGGGCTGCCTGGCTAATGGGGTGGTCGAGGGTGTGCGTGTCCGCGGCCGCAGCGCGCGGCTGCGGTCGGACGGGTGGGCGCTGGGGGTGGGGCCGGCGGCTCAGACCCAGCCGGACTGCCGGCGTCCGCGACTGCGACCGCCGCCGCCGAAGGGCAGGTTGACGTCGAAGGTCACGCGGGTGCCGTCGTCGCCGGAGCCCTGGCCGGTGAGCGTGGCCTGGCGGACCGCGGTGACGAGCCAGGTGTTGAGCGAGGTGCCGGCCTGGGCGGCGAGCTCCTCGGCGCGGGTCTTCACCGACTCCGGGAGCCGCAGGGTGATGCGGGTGACCGAGTCGTCCTCGGGCTCCGCGGGCTCGGGTGCCGCGGGGGCGGGCGGCGGTGCGGGTGCGGCCGGCAGGCCGGCGTCCACCACGAAGTCGAGGTCGCGGCCGTCGAGCCGCACCTCCACGCTGCCGCTCGCCATGGCCGAGGTGATCTCGGCGGTGGCGTGGGAGATGGCCTCCATGAGGGCCAGGCGGGCCGCGGGCTCGATCGCCGCGGCGAGGCGCTCGGCCGCGGCGGCGACCTCCGGGGCGGAGGCGTCGGTGGCGGCGCGCAGGTCCCGGCGGAGGCCCTCGAGGTACGGCGTCATGTCCATGACGCCACTATGACACCACTCTGACGTCACTGCAAGAGTTAATGGTGTCGCCGTGGCGTCTGCGTGGTGTCACGCGGATGTCGTCGGGGGTGGGTGAGGAGTTCCCGCCCGGGCGGGTGACGCCGCTCACCGGCGGCGGACTTACGGTGTCTCGGTTGCCCTGCGCAACGAACGCGTGCCGGGTGAGACGGCACGCGAGCGGCAAAGACGCCCAAGAAAGGAAGGCCCGCTCATGACGTGGCCCCACAGCCTGACGATCGGGGCACCCCCGGTCCTGGCCAGTGACACGATCATCTCGGCGCACGTCGTCGACTACCTGATCATCGCTCTGTACTTCGTGTTCGTCCTCGGGATCGGCATCGTGGCGCGTCGCCAGGTCTCCGACTCGGTGGACTTCTTCCTCTCGGGCCGCTCGCTGCCCGCGTGGGTCACCGGCCTCGCGTTCGTCTCGGCGAACCTCGGCGCCGTCGAGATCATGGGCATGTCCGCCAACGGTGCCCAGTTCGGCCTGCCCGCCGTCCACTACTTCTGGGTCGGCGCGATCCCCGCGATGCTGTTCCTGGGCGTCGTGATGATGCCCTTCTACTACGGCTCCAAGGTCCGCTCGGTGCCCGAGTTCATGTACCGGCGCTTCGGCACCGGCGCGCACCTGGTGAACTCGCTGTCCTTCGCGGTCGCGCAGCTGCTGATCGCCGGCGTGAACCTGTACCTGCTCGGCACGATCATCCAGGCCCTGCTCGGCTGGAACCTCTACCTCGCGCTCGTGGTCGCCGCGGTCATCGTGCTCTCCTACATCACCCTCGGCGGGCTCTCGGCCGCGATCTACAACGAGGTGCTGCAGTTCTTCGTGATCGTCGCGGCGCTGCTGCCGCTGACGCTGCTCGGCCTGCACAAGATCGGTGGCTGGAGCGGCCTGAAGGAGCAGATCGCGTCCGCCGCCGCGAGCAACCCGGACGGGCCCAGCGCCGCCCAGCAGCTGAGCTCGTGGCCCGGCACCGCCCTGACCGGGTTCTCCTCCGACTTCCTCTCGGTCGTCGGCATCGTCTTCGGCCTCGGCTTCGTGCTCTCCTTCGGCTACTGGACGACCAACTTCGTCGAGGTCCAGCGCGCGATGGCGACCAGCTCGATCTCGGCCGCGCGCAAGACGCCGATCATCGGCGCCTTCCCGAAGATGTTCGTCCCGTTCATCACCATCGTGCCCGGCATGATCGCCGCCGTCATGGTCTCCGAGATCGCCCGGACCAAGGCGGGCGAGGACGTCACCGGTGGTGCCGGCGGCACCGTCGACTACAACGACGCGCTGATCTACCTGATGCGCGACCTTCTTCCCAACGGCCTGCTCGGCGTCGCCATCGCCGGTCTGCTCGCCGCGTTCATGGCGGGCATGGCAGCCAACATCTCCGCCTTCAACACGGTCTTCTCCTTCGACCTGTGGGAGCGGTACGTGAAGAAGGACCGCGAGGACGGGTACTACCTGCGGATCGGCCGCTGGGCGACCGTCGGCGCGACCGTCGTCGCCCTGTTCACCGCGCTGCTGGCGTCCGGGTTCTCCAACATCATGGACTACCTCCAGACGCTGTTCGGGTTCTTCAACGCCCCGCTGTTCGCCACCTTCATCCTCGGCATGTTCTGGAAGCGGATGACCCCGACCGCCGCGTGGATCGGCCTCATCGCCGGCACGCTCTCGGCGGTGCTCGTGGCGTTCCTCTCCGACGGGACGCTCGGGGCGATCTCGATCGGCGTGCTGCCGCTCTCGGGCCAGGGCGCGTCCTTCGTGGCCGCCGGCGCGGCCTTCGTGGTCGACATCGTGCTCTCGGTGATCATCTCGCTGGTCACGACGCCGAAGCCCGCCTCCGAGCTGCGGGGCCTCGTCTACAGCGAGACGCCCAAGGAGGACCTGGTGGACGAGGCGGAGAAGACCCTGCCCTGGTACCAGCGCACCCTGCCGCTCGCCGGCGTCGCCCTGGTCATCGTCATCGTCCTCAACGTCGCGTTCTGACGCGCACTCACGGAAGGGAGTGAGCCATGCCTGCCAACGAGGTGCAGAACAAGCAGACCCACAACGCCGGTGTCTTCGACATCCGCAACATCATCGGCGCGCTGCTGGGCATCTACGGCGTGATCCTGGTGCTCATGGGGATCTTCGGTGACCCGGAGACCGACAAGACCGGCGGCCCCAACGCCAACCTGTGGGCCGGTCTCGTCATGCTGGTCGTCGGGATCGTCTTCATCGCCTGGTCGCGGCTGCGGCCCGTGAAGGTGCCCGAGACCACCGACTGACGCGTCGCGTCGTGCGGGGCCCGCCCGGGGACTCTCCGGGCGGGCCCTGCTGCGTGCCTGGTGGCTACATGCGCTCGGGGGCCTCGATGCCCAGCAGGCCCAGGCCGGTGGCCAGGACGCTGCGCGTGGCCGCGGCCAGCGCGAGCCGACCCTCCCGCTCCTCGCCCTCGGCCCGCAGCACCGGGCACGCCTCGTAGAACCGGGAGAGCGCCACCGCCACGTCGTGCAGCGCGGCGCAGAGGTGGTGCGGCTCCAGGGTCTCGGCCACCGTCGTCACGGCTCCCGGGAAGGCCGCCAGCGCCAGGGCCAGCCGTTCCTCCGCCGGGTGCGCGGGCGGCCGTGCAGCCGGAGCCGCAGGGTCGCCCGCGCGGGCCAGCAGCGAGCAGAGCCGGGCGTGCGCGTACTGCAGGTACGGCCCCGTGTTGCCGTCCATCGCCACCATCCGGGCCAGCGAGAACCGGTAGTCCCGCGTCCGCCCGTGCGAGAGGTCGGCGTACTTCACCGCGCCCACCCCGACGGCCCGTGCGACGGCGTCGCGCTCCTCGGCCGGCATCGACCCGCCCCACTCGGCGGCGCGGGCGGCGGCCTCGGCGTCGTCGAGCAGGGAGTCCAGAGACACGGTCTCGCCGCTGCGTGTCTTGAACGGGCGACCGTCCTCGCCGAGCACCGTGCCGAACGCGACGTGCTGCGTCTGCACGCCGTCCGGCAGCCAGCCCGCGGACCGCGCGAGCGCGAGGACCTGCTCGAAGTGCAGCGACTGCCTGGCGTCCACGACGTAGACGACCTGGTCGGCGCCCAGGCCACCCTCGGCCACGGGAGCGACCCGGTGCCGCAGCGCGGCCAGGTCGGTCGCGTCGTAGCCGAACCCGCCGTCGGCCTTGCGGACGAGCATCGGCAGCAGACTGCCGTCCCGCGCGGTGAACCCGTCGAGGTAGGCGCACAGCGCACCGTCGGACTCGGTGACCAGGCCGGCGTCCTGCAGGTCGGACACGACGCCCGGCAGCGCTGCGTTGTAGCTGCTCTCGCCGGCGACGTGCTCGTGCGTCAGCCCGACGCCCAACCGTGAGTAGAGCGCGTCGAACGCCTCGACCGACACCGCCACCAGCGACTGCCACGCCGTGAGCGTCGCCTCGTCGCCGGACTGCAGCGCGACCACCCTGCGCCGGGCCGCCTCGGCGAAGGCAGGGTCGGTCTCGAAGTGTGCCCGGGCACGCCGGTAGAGAGCGTCGAGGGCGGCGAGGTCGAGGGCCCCGACGTCGAGGTGCTCCGCCTCGACCTGCTCGCCGAGCATCCCGAACTGCGTGCCCCAGTCGCCGAGGTGGTTCTGCCGGACGACGTCGTGGCCGGCGAAAGCCAGCACGCGGGCGAGCGCGTCCCCGATGACCGTCGAGCGCAGGTGGCCGACGTGCATCTGCTTGGCGACGTTCGGCGAGGAGTGGTCGACGACCACCCGCCTCGGGTGCTGCGGGCGCGGGACACCCAGGTGCTCGTCGGTCAGCAGCGTGGTGACGAGGCGGGCCAGCACCTCGGGGCGCCAGCGGAGGTTGAGGAACCCCGGCCCCGCGACCTCGACGTCGGCCAGGTCGGCGACGTCGAGGTGGGCGAGCAGGGCGGTGGCGACGTCCCGAGGCTTGCCGCCGGTGGTCGCGGCCAGCCTCAGGGCGAGGTTGGTCTGGAGGTGGCCGTGCTCCGGCCGGGTGGCGCGGCGCAGCTGGGGGTCGTCGTCCACGTCTTGTGACGTCGTGCCGGCCAGGGCGAGGTGGACGGCGGCACGCAACCGTGCGTCGAGGGTGCTGGTGAGGTCGGCCAGGGTGGTGCTCACGCGGGTCTCCGATGCTGGGGGCGCGGCGACCTGGTGCGGAGGGGCCGGCGCGCCGGGGAGGGCACCGGCGCGGGGCGCAGCGGTGCCGAGGGCGCGGGGCGCGCCTGCGGGAGCGTCAGCCGAGCACGGGCGAGTGACCGGACGGCGCCCACAGGCGCATCCGACGTCGCTCGCAGCGGATCAGCATGGGCGTGAGTATGCCTGCGCCAGGTTCGCTCGCGCCACTGCCTCGGGACGTCATACGGAGCGGACGCAGTGCCCCTCAGATGGATGACGTCCGCTTGATGGGCGGTGAGCTGGCAACCGGATGGTGGCCAGGTTCGGTTGCCTCCGCACCGCTGATCGCGCCGGAACGCGACCGGCGGTGGCCTGGCAACCGATCTGCGGGAGAGATCGGTTGCTGGGCCACCGCCGGTGCGGGGGTGGGACTCAGATGTCGAAGAGCGAGTCCAGGGCGTCGATGTCGACGTCCGTGCGGGGCTGGTGAGCCTCCGAGGCGTCCACCGGGGCCGCGGGGGTGGGCTCGGACGCCGGGGTGGGCTCCGGGTCTCCGGCCGGCGGAGCGGAGTCCTCGACCGGCGCTGCCGTGTCCTGGACTGCCGGGGTCGGCTCCTCGGCGGGTGGGGCGACAGGGGCGGCCGCGGCGGCGGTGACCGTGGTTGGCTCGGGGGCTTCGACGTCGAAGAGGGACTCCAGTGCGTCGATGTCGACGCCGGTGTGGGGCGTGTGGGCCTCGACCGAGGTGGGAGCCGTGGTTGCCGCCGGGGCGGGGGTGGGCTCCGGGTCTCGCGACGGTTGCTGCGCAACCTCCTCGACCATCGGAGCGGAGTCCTCGACCACCGGTGCTGCGTCCTCGACCGCCGGTGCCGTGCCCTCGGCTGCCGGGGTCGGCTCCTCGGCGGGCGGGGCGACGGGAGCGGCCGCGGCGGCGGTGACCGAGGTGGGCTCGGGGGCTTCGACGTCGAAGAGCGAGTCCAGTGCGTCGATGTCGACGTCGGTGTGGGGCGTGTGGGCCTGCGTCGACGTGGTGGCAGCCGGGGTGGGTGCCTCGGGTGCGGGGGTCTCGTGGCTCGTCGCCGGGGCTCCTCGCACCTCGACCACCGAGGTGGGCTCGGGGGCCTCGACGTCGAAGAGGGAGTCCAGGGCGTCGATGTCGACGTCGCTGCGGGGAGTGTGGGCCTCGGTGGAGGTGGGTGCCTCGGGTGCGGGGGTCTCGTGGCTCGTCGCCGGGGCTCCTCGCTCCTCGACCACCGGTTCGGCCGACGGTGCCGAGTCCTCGACCACCGGTTCGGCCGACGGTGCCGAGTCCTCGACCACCGGTTCGGCCGACGGTGCCGAGTCCTCGACCGGCGGAGCGGCAGGGGCGGCGGTGACCGAGGTGGGCTCGGGGGCCTCGACGTCGAAGAGGGAGTCCAGCGCGTCGATGTCGACGTCGGTGCGGGGCGTGTGGTCTCGAGACGGTTGCTGCGCAACCTCCTCGACCACCGGGGGCGCGGTCTCCGCAGCGTCCTCCACCGCCGGAGCGGAGTCCTCGACCACCGGAGCGGAGTCCTCGGTCGGCGGGGCCGGGGGAGCGGAGTCCGCCGGGGTGTCGAAGAGCGAGCTGGCGTCGTCGGGCACGTCGAAGAGCGAGTCCCCGCCCGAGGCCTTGGCGGCCGGGCCGACGTCCTGCGTCTCGGTGACGGTCGACGCGCTCGCGGTGACGTCGCCGGGAGCGGGTTCGGCCCGCTCCTCCACCGGCGCCGCAGGGGCGGCCGCGGTGGCAGCAGCGGCGACGGGGGCCGGGGCGTCGCCCTTCACCGAGGCGAGCAGCATCTGCGCGACGTCGAGGACCTCGACCTCCTCGCGCGCCTCGCCCGCGGCCTGCTTGGCGGTGAGGCCGTCGGAGAGCATCACGCGGCAGAACGGGCAGCCGACGGCGATCTGGTCGGCGCCGGTCTCGACGGCCTCGGTGGTGCGGTTGAGGTTGATCCGCGAGCCGGTCTTCTCCTCCATCCACATGCGGGCGCCACCGGCGCCGCAGCAGAAGGACTTCTCGGAGTTGCGGGGCATCTCCTTAAGCTCGGTGCCGGGCAGCACCTGGAGCAGCTCGCGCGGGGGCTCGTAGACGCCGTTGTGGCGGCCGATGTAGCAGGGGTCGTGGTAGGTGATCGAGCGCTTCTGCGTGGCCGCGCCGCCACCCACGGGGGTCAGCCTGCCCTCGCGCACGAGGCGGTTGAGCAGCTGCGTGTGGTGGACGACCTCGAGCTCGATGCCGAAGTCCTTGTACTCGTTCTTCAGCGTGTTGAAGCAGTGGGCGCAGGTCGAGACGACCTTCTTCACCCGGTACTCCTTGAACGTCTCCACGTTCTGGGCGGCCAGGCCCTGGAAGACGAACTCGTTGCCGGCGCGGCGGGCCGGGTCGCCGGTGCAGGTCTCGCCGTTGCCGAGGACGCCGAAGGACACGCCGGCCATGTCGAGGAGCTCGGCCACGGCGCGGGTGGTCTTCTTGGCGCGGTCCTCGTAGGCGCCGGCGCAGCCGACCCAGAACAGCCAGTCGACCTCGTCCAGGCTCTCGATCGTGTCGCCGACGACCTGGACGTCGAAGGGGAGGTCCTTGGCCCAGTCCAGGCGGCCCTGGGCCGACATGTTCCACGGGTTGCCCTTGCCCTCGAGGCCCTTGAAGAGGCCGTTGAGCTCAGGCGGGAAGTTCGACTCGACCAGCACCTGGTAGCGGCGCATGTCGACGATGTGGTCGACGTGCTCGATGTCGACGGGGCACTGCTGGACGCAGGCGCCGCAGGAGGTGCAGTTCCACAGCACCTCGGGGTCGATGACCGCGTCCATGCCGGGCGGGTTGTAGAACCAGTCGCCGCCGTCGGTGGAGGTCTCGTGGCCCTCGAAGGTGCCGCCGGTCTCGCCGACGAGCGCCTTCTCGACCTCGCGGGCGAGCTCCGGGTCGGCGGCGAGCATGGCCTCGCGCTCGGACTCGTCCGCCAGCAGGTAGGGCGCCTTCGCGTACGCGTGGTCGCGCATCGCGGTGATGAACAGCTTCGGCGAGAGCGGCTTCTCGGTGTTCCAGGCGGGGCACTGGCTCTGGCAGCGGCCGCACTCGGTGCAGGTGGTGAAGTCGAGGATGCCCTTCCAGGAGAAGTCCTCGACCTTGCCGACGCCCAGCGCCGTCTCCTCGTCCATCTCCTCGAGGTCCTCGAGGGTCAGGGCCTTGCCGTTCGCGGTCATCGGCTTGAGGCCGCCCAGCGCGGTGGTGGCGCCGTCGGTGTCGCGGCCGACCGCCTCGCGCTTGAACCAGATGTTGAACCAGGCGGTGAAGCGGTGCCAGGCCACGCCCATCGTCAGGTTCGAGGCGATCACCAGCAGCCAGACCAGGGCCAGGACGACCTTGATCAGCGCGATGACGATGACGGTGTTCTCCAGCGTCCCGACGGCGTCGGGGCCCTGGGCGAAGAGGGCGTCGCCGACGTAGGAGGAGACGGGGAAGTGGAAGTGGCTGAAGTCCTCCAGGTGCTCGCCCTGGGCCTGGCCGAGGTTGTACTCGGCGCCGCGGATGAACAGGATCGCGGCGCCCTCGAGCAGCGCCATGACCTCGACGAAGTAGGCCTGCCACGCGGTCGAGCCGAAGAACCGGGAACGCCGGCCGAGGCTGCGCGGGTGGTGCTTCTGCCGGTAGACGATCAGGAAGACGATGCCGATCGTCGACAGCACGCCGAGGGCCTCGTTGAGCCACTCGTAGAGGAAGAAGTGCCCGATCAGGGGCAGCACGAAGTGCGGGTCGAAGAGCTGCACGAAGCCCGTCGCCACGGCGCCGGAGAGCACGATGAAGCCGAGGTAGACGAACCAGTGCATGATGCCGACCCAGTGCCACTGGAGCATCCGGGTGTGCAGCACGGACTCCTTCAGCAGGGTCACGGTGCGCTTGCCGGGCTCGTCGGTGCGGCCGGTGGTGGCCTGGCCGATGCGGATGGTGGCGACCATCCGGGACACGGCGCGCGCGACCACGACCACGGTCACGACGGTCAGGGCCAGCGCGACCACGATGGCGAAGGTCTGCATGTAGCGGTGCTCCTCGTCTCCTCGGTGCGCGCCCGACGTCCGTCGGGGGACACGGGCGCTCGTCGGAGCCTAGGCGTGGCGCGGGCCACAGGGCAGGCCCTGACGTGTGGGGAAGATCCTACTTGGCGGTAACTTCCCTGTCGCCTCCCGGCGGGGGAGCGACGGGCTGCGCGCGTGGCTCCACCCGGGCCAGCCCGGCCACGGCCAGCAGCACCAGCACGGTGCCCGCCCAGCCGGCCGGGCCCAGCCGCTCGCCGAGCAGCAGGGCGGCGGCCACCGCGGCGGTCACGGGCTCGAGCAGGGTCGCGACCACGGCCGCCGACCCCGTCGTCGTCCGCAGGCCCGCGTAGAGCAGGGCGTAGGACAGCGCCATGGTGAACACGCCCAGGTAGACCAGCAGCGCGAGGGCGCCCGGGTCGCCGGTCAGGTGCGGGCCCGGCGTCAGCAGCGCCACGGGCACGAGGACGACGGCACCGATCCCGGTCGTCGCGGTGGTCAGCGGCAGCGGCGCGGCGGCCCCGGCCAGCAGGCCGGCGCGGTCGGTGGCGAACGCGTAGGCCGCGCCCGCGGCCAGCGCCAGCAGCACCCCCAGGACCCGCGCGCCGCCCTCGGTAGCCGCGGCGCCGTGCCCGGTCGTGGAGACGAGCAGCAGGCCCACCAGCGCCACCGTCACCGTGCCCACCGCCCAGCGGTCGGGCGGACGCCGGTGCCGGATCGCCTCGACCACCGTGAGCAGCACGGGAGCCAGCCCGAGGCTGATCACCGTGGCCACCGAGACCCCGGCGAGCACGACGGCCGCGAAGTAGAGCGTCTGGTAGAGCGTCGTGGAGAGCCCCACGAGGGCCACCGCGCCCGGCCGCTCCCGCAGCAGGCGCAGCAGCTGACCACTCTGGCGCACCGCCACCACCGCGACCAGCAGGACGAGGGCGGCCAGCGCGAGCCGCCAGGCGCTGGCGGTCACCACGTTCATCGGCACCCGCTCGCGCACGAGCGTCACGGTGAGGCCGCCGGTGCCCCACAGCACGCCGGCGAGGCAGACCTGCACGAGGCCGGCCGAGGACCGGGGCGGGGAGCTCACCCGGGCAGTATCGGGGTCGGCGGACGGCCCCCGAGCCGACGGGTCAGCAGGTGGGCGGTCCGCAGCACGCCGGCGGCCAGGTCGGCGGCCGACTCCTCGCCGGCCGGGTAGGTCAGCGCGATGGCGGCCACCGGGAGGCCGTTGTGGTCGAGCACGGACGCGGCGACGCCGGCGAGCCCGGCGGTCACCTCGCCCTCCTCCTCGGCCCAGCCGCGGGCGCGGGTGTCGGTCAGGAGCGCCCGCAGCGCCCCGGGGGAGGCGGGACCGGAGCCGGTGCGGTCCACGAAGGCGTCGCGGTCGGGGTAGAGCGCCCGTACCTGCGCGGCCGGCAGCGCCGCGAGCAGAGCGCGGCCGGAGGCCGGCAGGTGCGCCGGCAGCCGGACGCCCACGTCGGTGACCAGCGGGGGTCGCCCCGGCGCGCGCTCCTCCAGCAGGTAGAGCACGTCCCGCCCGTGCAGCACCGCGAGGTGCGCGCTCTGCCCGGTCTCGTCCACGAGGGCGGCCAGCGGTCGCCGGGCGATCCGCTGGAGCGGCTCCTGCCGGGTGTAGCCGCTGCCGACCTCAAAGGCGGCCACGCCGAGGCCCCAGCGGTGCTCGTCGGCCAGGTGGGTCACGAAGCCCTCGTCGGCCATGGCGGTGAGCAGGTGGTACGCCGAGGAGCGCGGCAGGTCGCACGCCCGGGCGATGTCGGCCAGCGGCACCGGCGCGGGGCGGGTGGCCAGGTAGCGCAGGACCCGCAGCGTCCGGGTGGCAGCGGGGACCTGGGGCACGCGGCCAGTCTGCCCGAGAGGACGGGGAGGTCCGGACAGGCGCAGGCCCGGTCCCCGGGGGGTGGGGGACCGGGCCTGCTGGGAGACCGCGAACCGGCGGAAAGGGGGGATGGAGCCGGTTCGACGGTGGAGGTGGTGCGTCAGTCGACGATGGCCAGGCGGGAGAAGCCCAGGTCGACCACGGAGTCGACGTCCGTGCCGTCGAGCAGCGTGAGTCGCAGCGGCACCAGGCGGATGCCGCCGGGGTAGCGCTTGACGACGTTGGTCTGGATCTTCAGCAGACCGCCGGGGATCTCGACGACCTGGTTGTTCAGGTCCTCGGGGGCCATCTGCTCACCGTCCATCGAGAAGCCGATGACGTTGGTGCTGGCGCTGCGCTTGAGCGTGCCGTCGGCGAGACGGGCGACGCGGACGGCGCCCTTGATGGCGTCGACGGTGATCGGGCCGAGGGTGAGGTCGGCGATCTGGCTGCGCTCGATGCCGGCGGTCTTGCGGCGGCTCTGGTCACCGCGCTGCCAGACCTTCGCGGCGCCGACGTCGAGACCCTGGGCCTGGAGCATCCCGGTGGTGTCGGCGGCGGCGTTGCTCTGGGCCTCGCCCTCGGTGCCGGCGCACGGCATCACCTGGTTGACGGCTCGGCCGACCTGGAGCAGGTCGCCCAGGACGTTGGCCTTGACCGCGGCCGCGGAGCCCTCGAAGACGCCGTTGATGACGCCGCGGTCCATCTGGGCGGTGGTGCGCCCGACGAAGACCTTGGTGCCCGTGGGGATCACGGTGATCTTGGCGGCCACGGAGTAGGCGTAGGCACCGCGCTTGCTCTGCTTGGTGACGTTGCGGCCGAGCTCGATGGTCGCCAGGCCCGGGATGGTGATGGGGGTGTCGGCGTCGGGGATCTCGATCTCGACCGGGTCGCCCAGGGCGGGGGTCAGGACGATCCGGCCGATCTGGTTGTCGGTGATGGCCCGGAAGCCGTCGGGGCCGTGCTGGGCGGTCGCGGTGGAGCGCAGGCCCTGGATGGAGAGCGTGCCCAGCTCGGTCTGGGCGAGCACCACCTCGGCGACGCGCTCGCGGGAGACCGTGGCGACGATGCCCTTCTTGGGCTTGCGCAGGGTGCGGCTGTGGGAGGCGACGCCGCGCACGGTGGCGACGTCCTCGGGCAGCTCGGCCTCGGCGACGAAGTTGCGGTTGCCGACACCGGCCATCGAGGTGCAGGACACGACGCTGCGTCCGGTCTTCTGGGAGTCGGCGGGGATCTGGTCGCCGATGACCGTGGTGCCGAAGCCCTTGGCCTTCATGGCGAACGGGGTGGGGGTGCCTTCGTCGTCCACGCGAGCCTGAGCGGACGTCGGAGCCAGGGCCAGCGTGGCGCCCAGGGCGGCAGAGGCGACCCCTGCGACGACGGTGCTGAGACGGACGGGCCGACGGGCGGTCATGTGATGGGGGGACATGAGCTCTCCTCGGTTGGGGTTCCCCGGGCCCCCCTCCCAGGAGGGAGAAGCCACGGTCGCGGCTCCCCCACTGGAAGGCCCAACGGCAGATTTAACTGAGAGTTACGCCATGTCGGTAAAGAACTTTTGCCCGGTCCGTACCGGTTCAGCGTGGGCTGTCGAGGATCAGCGTGATCGGGCCGTCGTTCACGGCCGCCACCTGCATGTCCGCGCCGAAGCGTCCGCGCTCCACGTGGGCGCCCAGGTCGGCCAGTGCCGTGCAGAAGGCCTCGTAGAGGGGCTCGCTGACCGGGCCGGGGGCGGCGGCGCCCCACGACGGACGGCGACCCTTGCGGGCGTCGCCGTAGAGGGTGAACTGGCTGACCACCAGCACCGGGGCGCCCAGGTCGGCCGCGGAGCGCTCCTCGCGCATCAGCCGCAGCTCCCAGACCTTGCGCGCCAGCCACGCCACGTCCGCCTCGCCGTCGTCGTGGGTGACGCCCAGGTAGACCAGCAGGCCCGGCTCGTCGGTGCGCCCGACCACCTCGTCGGCCACGGTCACGGAGGCGGAGAGGGTGCGCTGGACGACGGCTCGCATGCCGTCAATCCTGCCGGGCCGGGCGTCCGCGGCCGGTGGCGGGCCTACCGTGGTCGGCGTGCCCGCGCCGACGCCCGTCTCCGACATGCTCGCCCGGCTGCCGCTGGGCTGGAGCGAGGTGCGTTACCGGGGCCGGCGCTGGTCGGTGACCCGCAGCGTGCAGGTCGGTGGCCGCTCGCAGAAGGTGCTGGCCCACGAGCTGGGTGGCACGGGCCTGGTGAGCGCCAACGTGTACGTGCCGGACGACGGGGTCGAGCGGTTCCGCCCGTGCGAGATGCCCGCCGAGGAGGTCGTGGCCTTCCTCGAGGGCTGGGTGCCGGTGGCGGCTCCGTCGGCAGGGGGGATGACCGGCGGAGCCGCCGCCGATGTGACGTAGTCCACCACGCGCTGGTCGTGGTGGCCACACCGTCCCGCGGCGGCCTGCGGGCCGGTTCGGTCCGGCCGGGGGGTTGTCAGAGGCCCGCGGACGACGCTCAGGCGTCCCAGCCCGGGCCGCGGCGCTCCAGGAAGGCGGAGAGTGGGCCGGGCAGCTCCGCGGCGCGCTCGCCCCAGTCGTAGACCTCGGCGGTGCGGGCCGCGAGGTCGTGCAGGGTGCGGTGCTGGCGCTGCACCAGGCCGAGCAGCAGGCCGATCCCCAGCCCCAGGGTGCTGACCGGCAGCACCAGGGTGCGCACCAGGGCGCCGCGGACGGTGAGCACGCCGCCGTCCGCCGCCACCACGCGCAGGCCCACGAGCGCCTTGCCCGGGGTGCGCCCCGCGACCGCGAGGCTGGTGAACAGGTAGACCGCGCCCCACAGCAGCAGGGCCGTCACCGCCACCGGGGAGCGGGTCTGGGCGTCGCCGAGGGTGTCCCCGAGCGAGATCCCGAGGAAGACCTGGGTGAGGAACCCGATGCCCGCCACGCCGAGGGTGTAGGACGTGGT
This sequence comes from Nocardioides bruguierae, assembly GCF_023554635.1. Lineage (NCBI taxonomy): Bacteria > Bacillati > Actinomycetota > Actinomycetes > Propionibacteriales > Nocardioidaceae > Nocardioides > Nocardioides bruguierae. The sequence goes on along the minus strand of NZ_JAMJPH010000001.1, from coordinate 237,950 downwards.
CACGGCGGCCACGTCGAGCCCGGCGGCCAGCAGCCGGCTCAGCGGCCCGGCGTAGTGGCCGGTCACCGAGCGCCGGCGACCGGGTCGCTGCGCCTCGTCCACCCCGTCCTCCCCGTCGAGCAGGAGGGGCGGGCCCGCAGGGGCCGACCCGGGCTCGCGCCGCAGGGCGCCGTCGACGACCCGGTCCACGATCACGTCGAGGGCCACCACCTGGCGCCGCGCGAGGTCGATCGCGGAGCCGGCGAGGTGCTGGGTGCTGTCGGCGATGAGGTCGGGGACACCGGAGCGGCGCACCGCGGCCTCGAGGTCGACGCGCTCCAGCACCGCGTTGAGGTCGACCCGCTCCAGCAGCAGGTTCGGGTCCACGCGGGCGAGGATCGCCGCGACGTCCACGCGGGCCACCAGGGCGTCGACGTCGACCCGGGCGAGCACGTCGTCGAGGTCGACGTCGGCCAGCACGGCGTCCAGGTCGACGCTGCGCACCAGGGCCGTGGCGTCCACGCGCTTGAGCAGCCGGTCGGGGTCGACGCGGTCGAGCAGGGCGTCGGGCTCGACCCGGTCCAGCAGCCGGTTCGGGTCCACCCGGTCGAGCAGCCGGTTCGGGTCGACGCGGTCCAGGAGGAGGTCCGGGTCGACGCGGTCCAGCAGCGCGTTCACGTCCACCCGGTCGAGCAGGGCGTCGACGTCGACCCGGTCGAGCAGCAGGTCGGGGTCGATCTGCTCCAGCACGAGGTTGGGGTCGACCACGCTGACCACGCGCTCGGTGACGCCGCCGGTCAGCCGGTGCAGGAAGCCGGCCCTACCGGCGTCCTCCGAGCCCGGGGCTGCCATACCCCGCACGGTAGCGCCTCGGCCGGGGCCACGGGGGTCACTCCGGGCTCACGCGGGGGTCACTCGGCGAGCAGCCGCACCGCCTCGGCCACCGCCAGCGTGCGGCGGGCCGACTCGACGTGCAGGTTCTCCACCATCTTGCCCCGGTAGGTCACGACCCCGGAGCCGGCGCCGGCCTCGAACGCGGCGATCAGCCCCTCGGCGTCCTCGACGGCCTCGGGGGAGGGGGCGAACGTCTCGTTGGCGGGCGCCACCTGGCTGGGGTGGATGAGCGTCTTGCCGTCGAAGCCCATCTGCCGACCCTGCGCGCACTCGGCGAGGAACCCGGCCTCGTCCTTCGTGTCGTTGAAGACCCCGTCGAGGACCTGCACCCCGGCCTCGCGGGCGGCGAGCACGCTGAGGGAGAGGGCGGTCGTGAGCGGCGCCCGACCCGGCACGTGCTCGGCGTAGAGCTCCTTGACCAGGTCGTTGGTGCCGAGCACGAGGGCGGAGAGGCGGGGGGACGCGGAGGCGATCGCCCGCACGTCGAAGACCGCCGTGGGGGTCTCGATCATCGCCCACAGGCGCGTGCGCTCGGGGGCCCCGGCGCGCTCCAGGGCGTCCACCAGGGCGAGCACCTCGGCGGCGCTGCTGACCTTGGGCACCACCACGGCATCCGGGCCCGCGGCGGCGGCCGCCGCGAGGTCGGCCTCGTGCCAGGCCGTGCCGAGGCCGTTGACCCGGATGGTCACGGTGCGTCGCCCGTACTCGCCCGAGGCGGCCGCGGCGCAGACGGCCGCGCGGGCGTCCTCCTTGGCGTCGGGGGCGACGGCGTCCTCGAGGTCGAGGATGAGCCCGTCGCAGGCGAGGGTCTTCGCCTTCTCCAGCGCCCGGGCGTTGGAGCCGGGCATGTAGAGGACGCTGCGCAGCACGCTGATCTCGGTCATGCTCAGGCCTCCTGGCCGGTCTCGGAGCCGTCGGCGGGGATGGCGTCGTAGAGCGCCTTCAGGTCGGGATCGATCGCGGCCAGCTGCTCGGCCAGCTCGACCATCACCAGGCACTGCTTGAGGGAGGCGTCGTCCTCCATCTTGCCGTCGAGCATCACCGCACCGGTGCCGTCGCCCATGGCGGCGACGACGCGGCGGGCGTGCGCGACGTCCTCGACGCTGGGGGAGAAGACCCGGTTCGCGATCGCGATCTGCTGGGGGTGCAGGCTCCAGGTGCCGACGCAGCCCAGCAGGAAGGCGTTGCGGAACTGGTCCTCGCAGGCCACGACGTCGGCGATGTCGCCGAACGGGCCGTAGTAGGGGTAGATCCCGTGGGTCGCGCAGGCGTCGACCATGCGGGCGATCGTGTAGTGCCAGAGATCCTGCTGGAAGATCGAGCGCTCGCCGGCGACGTCCCCGCCGACCGGGTCCTGCCGCACCAGGTAGCCGGGGTGGCCGCCGCCGACGCGGGTGGTCTTCATCCGGCGGTCCGCGGCCAGGTCGGCCGGGCCGAGGGAGAGGCCCTGCATGCGCGGGGATGCCCCGCAGATCTCCTCCACGTTGGCGACGCCGCGGGCGGTCTCGAGGATCGCGTGCACGAGGATCGGCCGGGTCAGGCCGGCCTTCGCCTCGAGCTGGGCGAGGAGCCGGTCGACGTAGTGGATGTCCTCGGCGCCCTGCACCTTGGGCACCATCACGACGTCCAGCCGGTCGCCGATGGCGGGCACCAGCGTCAGCAGGTCGTCCAGCGCCCACGGGCTGTCGAGCGCGTTGATCCGCGTCCACAGCTGGGTCGGGGAGTCCGGCCCGCCGAGCGTGGGGGTGTCCTGCGCGATCCGCACGAGGCCCTCGCGGGCGGCCAGCTTGTTGTCGGCCTTCACCGCGTCCTCGAGGTTGCCGAGCAGCACGTCGACGGTGCCGACCATGGCGGGCACCTTGGCCGCCATCTTGGCGTTGCTCGGGTCGAAGAAGTGGATGGCCCGGCTCGGGCGGGCGGGCACCTCGGGGGCCGGCGCGGGCGCGCCCACGGCGAGGGGGCGGAAGAAGTCCTTGGCGCTGCGGTGCGACATGGTTGCGGAACGTAGCAGCGGTCACACCCGGCCCCTATGACCTACCCGACACGCGCGTGCCTTGCCTCAGGCGCCGCCGGCTGACGCCTACGCCTTCCCACCGCGTCGGCGCCGCCACCAGCGGGGCCGGGACGACGGCGGGGTCGCCGCGCCCTCGCGGACGCGGGCCCGGGCCTCCTCCAGCCGCAGCGCCCGGCGCTGCGCCCACGCCTGCACGGTGGCCTCCACGTCCCGCAGCTGCGTCACCAGCGGCGGCTGGTTGTCCTGCACGGTGTAGCGGGCGCGGAGCACCCGCTCGTTGAACTCCCCGATGACCCGGCGGACCTCGGCCTCGACCGTCAGCCGGTCGAGCTCGCGGTCCAGCAGGGCGTCGTCCTTGCGCAGCTGGAGGCTCGGCGGCAGCACGCCGGTGATCTGCTCGCGCTCGACGAGCTTCTTCACCCACCAGTCGGGGTCGTGCTGCTCGCCGAGGTCCTCGATCGGCTTGCCGGCCCCGGGGAGGTCGTCGAAGTCGCCGCGCGCCATGGCGACGCGCAGCTGCTCGTCGACCCAGGAGGCCTGGTTGGCGATGCGGGCCGCGGCGGGGGACTCCTGGCTGCGCTTGCGCCGCTCCGCCTCGTCCCGGGCGCGCTGGATCTCGCTGTGCGGCTGCTGCTGGCTCATGCGATCACCTCGCCCTCAGCCTACGAGCCGTCACCAGCCCCCGGACAGGAGAGCGCCGAGGTTCACGGTCCACAGCAGCCCGGCCAGCGCCAGCTGGGCGAGCGCCGTGGCCACCACGAGGCCGGTGCCCGTGCGGGGCGCCCGCCGTCGCAGCCACCACCCGAGGCCGGTCAGCGACCCGACGAGCAGCACGTCGGCCACGGCGATCACGACGGCGAGGTACAGCGCCAGCCCGTCGAGGCCCTCGGCGAGGGCGCCGATGACCGCCCACGGCACCAGGCCACCGGCGACCAGGAGGCTGGCGGCCAGGACGCAGCGGAACGGGCCGGTGCTGCGGCGGGGCGCGGGGCCGGTGGCGGCGTCGGCCGGCGGGGCGAGGGACGGGGTCATCACAGCCTCAGCAGGTCGAGGACCTCTCCGCCGCCGATCAGGAGCAGGGCGCCGGCGGGGAAGGCGTGCACGACGAGGGCGACGACGGCGATGACCAGCGCCGTGCGCGGGGCCCGGGTGCGCAGGGCCATCGCCGGCGCGCTGAGCAGGGCGAGGGCCAGCAGGGCCGGGACCCCGACGATCCACGCGGCGATGGACGCGAACGGGTCCAGCGACTCGGTGCCGAAGGTGCCGACGTAGGCCCAGGGCACGGTGCCGAGGTAGGTGAGGGTGCCGACGGCGACCCCGATCCAGGCCAGGCGGGTCGCCCACCCGCTGGCGTCCGGGGACGCGGTGGTGGTGCCGCCCTCCGCGGGCGGCCGGGGGCTGGTCAGGACGTCCGTCTCGTCAGTCTCCACCTGACCAGTGTGACCCGGATCCGCCGCGCGCGCACCGGGGTGCGGCGAAACAGCCGGTGAACCGGCGTGCTCGTGAGGTCGGTCCGCGCTCAGGCGGTCACCTGCGTGGCGAGCACCGACCAGGCCACCAGCACGAGGACGAAGGCCGCGGCGGCCAGCCCCAGGGAGGCCCAGGACGCGCGCGACGGCCCGGCGACGAAGGCGATGCCGGCCAGCGCCCCGCTGCCGAGGAGCGGCATGGCGAGGACGGCGGTGAGGAAGCCGAACTCGGAGGTGCGGTCGCCCCAGAAGATGGTCGTGCCGGCGACCGCGAGCAGCAGGCCCACGGCCCAGCCCGCGGCCAGCTGGGTCAGGGACACGAACCGGAACACACGAGAACGGTACTCCCGTTCACTGACCGGCGGCGGTGTTCTCGACGACCCGGGTCGGGAGCAGCAGCAGCGACGCGGCGGCGAGCAGGGCCGCGACGGCGCACACCGACCAGACCACCAGGTAGCCCGCCAGCGCCGCGTGGCCCAGGTCCGGCCCCTCGAGGGAGCCCGTGGAGGCCAGCGCGATGGCGAACACGGCCGAGGCGATGGCGCCACCGACAGTCTTGGTCGCGTTGGTCATCCCGGTCGCGAAACCGGTGCGCCCCGGCGGCGCAGCGGCGGCCGCCGCCGCGGGCAGGGCCGCGACGAGCGCCCCCGAGCCGAGGCCGGCGACGCCCATGTTCACCAGCACCTGCACGCTGCCGTCGTGGAGCGGCACGAACAGGCCGTAGCCGATCGCGACCAGCACCGCGGCGGCCACCAGGGAGCCGCGCGGGCCGAGCAGCGCGGTGGTCAGCGGCAGGGTCAGCGCCCCGGCGGCCATGCACAGCACGTAGACGCCGATCAGCACCGAGACGAACGCGGCGTCCGCCCCCAGGCCGTAGCCGGCCACGGCCGGGTCGGTGCGGGCGAAGGTCGAGAGCGGGATCTGGGCGCCCAGCACGGACATGCCGAACAGGAACGCCGTCAGCTGCACCGGCCACTGCCCCCGCGAGGCCAGCAGCCGCACGTCCACGATCGGCTCGCGGTGCCCGCGCTCGCGGCAGACGAACGGGACGAGGAGCCCCAGGCCGACCGCCACCAGGAGCCAGGGCCACGGCGAGGCGGGGCCGAGCAGGCGCAGGGCGATCAGGCCGCCCATCACGAGCAGCAGCAGCGTGGTCAGCAGGCCGAGGCCACCGAGGTCGTGCCCGCCGCGGGCCTCGCCCGGCACGTGCTCCACGCCGAACCAGATCGCCACCAGCACGAGGGTCACCACCACCGCGGGCAGCGCCAGCAGGCCGGTCATGCCGATGGCGGTGACCAGCACGCCCGACGTCAGCGCGCCGATGATGACGGCCACCTCGAGGGCGCCCACCAGCACGGCCGCCGCGCGCCGGGTCAGCACGTCCTGGCGGCCCGTGCCCGCCGTCCGCCGGTGGATGATCGCCACCTCCAGCGGCAGCCAGACCACGTAGAACCCCTGGAGGGCCCAGGCCACCAGGAAGGTGCCGAAGGACGGGGCGAACGCGACCGCCCAGCTGGCGAGCGCCGTGACGGCCGTGGCCAGCACGAGCACCCGCTGGTGGCCCCACACGTCGGCCAGCCGCGCCAGCGGCGGCACGCAGAGCGCCGAGACCAGCAGCTGGGCGGCCTCGAACCAGTTCACGTCCGCGTCGCTGATGGCCAGCCGGTCGGCGATGTCGCTGTAGATCGGCGTGTAGTAGCCCTGGAGGACGCCGGAGGCCAGCTCGACCGCGACGAGGAACCCGACGACGGCCCCCAGCGACTGGGCGGCCCGGGCTCCCGGGCGGGCGGGGGCGGTGGGCGTGCTCACGCGGGCAGCTCCTCGAGGAGGCGGCGGTAGAAGCGCACGCCGTCGAGCAGGTCGGGGACGTGCAGGTGCTCGTCGGGGCCGTGGATGGTGGCGCGCTGCGCCTTCGACATGCGGAACGGGGCGAAGCGGTAGACCCGCGGGCAGATCTCGGCGAGGAACCGGCCGTCGGTGGCGGCCAGGACGACGTAGGGCGTGGTCACCGCGTCGGGGAAGACCTCGGCCACGCCCCGCTCGAGGAGGGCGAAGGCCTCGTCCTCCCAGGGGCTGAGGGGGCTGGGCTCGCCGCTCTCGACGACCTCCACGTCGATGCCCTTGCCCACCACCGAGCGCACGTGCGCGACCACGTCGGCGACGCTCTCGCCGGGAGCGATCCGGGCGTTGACGCCGGCGGTGGCCTCGCTGGCGACGACGTTGAGGGCGGGGGAGCCGCTGAGGGTGGTGGTGACCATCGTGGTGCGCACCAGGGCGGCGGGCTCGCCGCCCAGGGCCGCGAGCGCCCGGGCCACGGCGGGACGCGCGCTGCCGGCGCGCGACATGAGCGCACCGACCGGCTGGCGGGCGTGCGGGGCCAGGCGGCGGAAGGTCTCGACGGTGACGTCGCCCAGGCGCGCGGGCAGCGGGTGCCGCTCCAGGGCCAGCACCGCCTTGGCCAGGCGGGCCGTGGCGCCGCCCCGGCTCGGGGTGGAAGCGTGCCCGCCCCCGCCGCTGGCGACCAGCCGCAGCGAGGTGGTGCCCTTCTCGGCGACCCCGATGACCGCCACCGGCACGTCGACGCCGGGGAACGTGCCACCGGCCACGGCCCCGCCCTCGTCGAGCACCATCCACGGCTCGACCCCGCGTCGGCGCAGCTCCGCGACCGCGGCCGCGGCGGCCGTGCCGGAGACCTCCTCGTTGCTGCCGAAGCTGAGCCACACGTCCTGCGCGGGCTCGTGGCCGGCGGCGAGCAGCTCCTCGACGGCCGAGCAGATCGCCGCGACGCTGCCCTTGTCGTCGAGCACGCCGCGGCCGTAGACGGTGCCGTCCTGCGGGCCGCCCAGCAGCTCGGCGCCGAACGGGTCGCGGGTCCAGTGCTCGCCCGGCGGCACCACGTCGAGGTGGGCCATGAGCACCACGGGCCGCGCGGCGGAGCGGCCCCGCCAGTGCAGCAGCAGCGCGCCGTCGTCCAGACCGATGACCTCGGCGGCGGCGTGCAGGAGCGGGAAGTGCTCGGCGAGCACCGCGTGCAGCCGGGCGAGCACGCCGTCCTCGATCCGGTCGGGCGGCCGACGGCTCACCGTCGGCACGCGGACCAGCGCCCGCAGCGCCGCCAGCGCGGCCGGTTCGTCGGTCTCGTGCACGCCGGGGGTGGAGGGGGCCGCGGAGCTCACCTCGGCAGGCTAGCCCGCGGGAGGCCCCGGTGGGGGCGCTCCCCAGCGGCCGCGGTGCACCACCTCGTCCAGGGGGCGGCGGGGACGACGGCGGGGCGACCCGCTGCCCGTGCCCTCGCGCTCCTGCCGAGGTGCCGGGTGGCCCACGGTCACCGCCCCGACCGGCGTGACGTCGTCGGGGAGGCCGAGCGTGGCGCGCACGGCCGCGTCGGAGTCGACCGGCAGGCCGAAGAAGCAGGCGCCCAGCCCCTCGTCGACGGCGGTCTGGAGGATCAGCAGGGCGGCCATCGCGGCGTCGGTGTGCCAGTACGGCACCAGCCAGGGCGAGCCCTCCACGCCGGTGCCGCCGCGACGGGCGCCGGCCTTGTCGGGCTCGGCGTAGCGGGCGAGGTAGGCCTCGCGGCTGCTGCACGGCACCACCACGACGGGCGCGCGCGACATCCCCTGCAGCCAGGGGTCGGGGTCCGCCAGCCGTGCGGCCCCCGCGGTGGCCAGCCAGAACGCGTGGACGTCGGCGGGGCGGTCGAGCACGACGAAGCCCCAGCCCTGGGTGAACCCGGCGCTGGGGGCGCGCACCGCGTGCCGGAGCATCCGCTCCACGGCCCCGGGGTCGACCGGCTCCTCGGAGTAGTCGCGCACCATGCGGCGGCGACGCACGACCTCGCGGAACTCCACGGCCCCAGTCTGGCCCGTCGTCGGAGGAGTGTCGCCAAGGGGGCGACCAGGAGCGGGGAGGGGGTCTACCGTGGACGGCCTACCCCTCTCGGATCGCACCACCCGGCGCCGCCGCCGCCCCGTCCTCCCCCTGACGACGAACGCGAGGAACCCCGTGTCTCTCACCGATCCGCCCGCCCGGGCCGCCGACACCGACCTGCACGCCACCGTCGACGACTACGTCGGCTCCCACCCCGCCCGGCTCCAGATCGAGCTTCAGGAGCTGCGCCGCGCCGTGCACGCCGCCGTCCCGATCGCCGGGGAGCGGATGCGCCGCGGCCTGCCCACGTTCACCATGGACGGCACCGACTTCCTCTCCGTCGAGGTCCGCACCGACCACCTGCGCCTCGCGCCGCTGCCGCGCCGAGCCACCGCGGAGCTCGCCGAGGCCATGGCGCCCTACGTCAAGGACGGCGGCCTCGAGGTGCCGCTGGTGCGCACGCCCTACGCGCTCGTCGGTCGCGTCGCGGCCACGCTCTCCTCCGAGGCCGGCGCGACGCCGCTGCACTGACACCGCCGGAGCGGGCCGGCGAAGGCGGCCGACGAGGGCGCCCGCCTCAGAGGGGACGCTTGAAGCCGGCGTGGCTGCGCGTGTACCCGAGCCGCTCGTAGAAGCGGTGGGCGTCGGTGCGGGTGACGTCGCTGGTCAGCTGCACCAGCGTGGCGCCGTGCGCGCGGCCCCAGGCGTGCGCCCATTCCATCAGCGCCGTGCCCAGGCCGGTGCCGCGGGCCTGGGACCCGACCTGCACCGCCTCGACCTGGAGCCGCGTCGCGCCGCCCCGCGAGAGGTGCGGCAGCAGCATCAGCTGAGCCGTGGCGACGGGCCGGTCGTCGTCCCCGACCACCACCGCCAGCAGGTGCCGCGGGTCGGCGTCGACCTCCTCGAACGCCCGCAGGTAGGCCTCGTCCGGCGCCTGCTCGCGGGTCGCGCTGACGGGGTCGGCGCGCAGCAGGGCGACCACGGCGGGCACGTCGTCGCGGCGCGCGCGGCGCACGCGGAAGGTGCGGTCGCCGGCGACCAGGGTGTCGGGTGTCTCTGCCACGGCCCGACCCTGCCACGGGCACGACTCCTGCCACGACCGGCCCCAGCAGTGGGTCAGTAGCCGACGGGCTTCTCCGGGGTGCGCAGCCAGGCGGTGAAGAACCGGTGCAGCCGGCGGCCGGAGACGCGCTCGGCGAGGCGCTCGAAGTCCGCCGTGGTCGCGGTGCCGTGCCGGTGCTCGCGGCCCCAGGCGCGCACCACCCGCCAGAAGTCACGGTGCCCGATGCGCTCGCGCAGCGCCTGGAGGGTCATCGCGCCCCGCAGGTACACGGCCTCGCCGAACAGGTCGGCCGGGTCCGTGAACGTGGTCGGCGCCGGCGACCAGAACGAGGAGCCCGCCGACCGGGCGTAGAGCCGGTCGAGCTGCCGGGCCGGGCCGGCGCCGTGGTGGGCGCCCTCCCAGACCCACTCCGCGTAGGTGGCGAAACCCTCGGCCAGCCACAGGTCGTGCCAGTCCTCGATGCCCACGGAGTTGCCGAACCACTGGTGGGCCAGCTCGTGGACCACGGTCGTGGTGGGGGTCCACCCGGTCGGGTAGAAGGGCCGCGTCTGGGTCTCCAGCGCGTAGCCGACGGAGGCGTCGTCCACCACGTGCCCGGTGCTGGCGAACGGGTAGCGGCCGAAGCGGCGCTCGAGGAACCGCAGTGCCTCGGGCAGGACGCGGCGGGCAGCCCGCGCGTTCGGGCCGGCCGCGTCCTCGACGAACCAGGCGGGCACCGTGCGGCCGCCGGTGAGGTGCACCTCGCGGGCGCGGGTGTCGAACTTGCCCACGGCCAGCAGCACCAGGTGCGAGGCGACCGGCCGGGTGTCGCGCCAGCGCCACGTCTCGGTGGGCTCGCCCCAGGTCACGCCGGTGCTGCCGGCGTCCCCGGCCTCGCCGGTGGTGTGGGAGACCAGCGCGCCGCCGGCCACGGCCGTCCAACCGGTGGGCACCGTGACCTGCACGTCGACGCGGGCCTTGTCCGCCGGGGTGTTGTTCACCGGCAGCCAGGTGCGGGTGCCCAGCGGCTCGCCCAGGGCGGCGAACCCGTCGGAGGTGCGCACCCAGCCCTCGGTGCTGCCGTCGGGGTCCTGGAGGGAGGTGGGGCGCCCCACGTAGTCGACGCGCAGGCGGAAGCGGCCCTGCACGGGAGTGGCGGGCGTCAGCGTCAGCACGTGGCCGGCCTGCTCGGTCGCGACCGTCACCCCGTCGACCCGCGCCTCGGTGACCTCGGGGCCCGTGTAGTCGAGGTGCACCTGCGTGAGCGCGCGGGTGGCCACGGCCACCGCCCGCACGCTCGCGTGCGTGAGGTGGGTCGCCGGGTCGTGGTCGAGCAGCACCCGGTAGGCGCGCACGTCGAGGTCGGAGGTGCCGGACCCGGGGAAGAGGGTGTCGCTCGGGGGCGTCCGGTCGGGCTGGTCGCCGCAGCCGGCGCCTGCGCCGACTCCTGCACCGACTCCCGCACCGACTCCCGCACCGGCCCCCGTGAGGAGGAGGGAGGCCGCGGTCGCGGGGGCGAGCAGGCCGGCGAGCACGCGCCTGGCGCGGTGGGGGCGGGGGCGAGGCACGTGCTGACGATAGGGGCTCCGGGACGCGGCGCGGCAGCGGAGCACGGAGGTTGCGGACCGCGGCGTCGGCCCGGCGGGTTGGAGCGCTGGGGCCGGTCGGCAACAATGGGTCGGCCCGCTCGTCGTCGTCGCAGCCAGGAGTGCCCGTGGCCCGCTTCAAGCCCTCGGAGGACCACCCCGTCCTCGTCGGTCTCGTCGCCCTCGTGGGCGTCGCGGTCGCGATCGGCCTGGTGCTCGGGGTCGTGGCCCTGGCCGGGTCCCGCGTCGCCGGTCTCGGTGAGACCAGCACCGCCGACAGCACCGCGGACGTGAGCGCCGGGGAGACCCTGTACGCGCCGCGTCCGACCCGCACCTCCGCCACCAGCGAGCCCTCGGAGGAGACCAGTACGGCCTCCTCCGGCGGCGGCAGCCAGGGCGACGGCGGGTCCGCGAAGAAGAACAACAAGAAGAAGCAGAAGCAGAAGCGGATCTCGCTCAGCGCCTCGCCGCAGCAGGTCTCCTCCATGGAGCGGATCGACCTGACCGGCACCTACAAGGGCGGCGAGGGCTCCGTGCTCCAGGTCCAGCGTCTCCAGGACGGCTCGTGGACCGACTTCCCGGTCACCGCCGTGGTCTCGGGCGGCACCTTCAGCACCTACGTGCAGACCGGTTACGCCGGTGAGGTGAAGTTCCGGGTGCTCGACTCCGACTCCGACCGCACGTCCAACACGGTCACCGTCACCGTCGGCTGACTGCGCCCGCCTGATATCCGCTCGCCGCACCCGCTCCGCCCTGCCAGGATCGGCGGGTGACCTGGGTCGAGCGGCTGCGCAGCCTGCGCCTCGACACGACCCCGTGGCGCACGTCGCGGGACTTCCGGCTCCTCCTGGTCGCCGGCACCGTCTTCTACCTGGGCGGGATGGTCACCTACGTCGCCATCCCCTTCCAGGTCTACCGGCTCACCGGCTCCAACCTCGCCGTCGGCGCGATCGGGCTCGTCGAGCTGGTGCCGCTGGTCGTGTTCGGCCTGTACGGCGGCGCCCTCGCCGACCACGTCGACCGTCGTCGGCTGCTGGTCGTCACCGGCCTCGTCCAGGCCCTGGCGAGCACCGCCCTCGCCGTCCACGCGTTCGGCCTGCTGGGGCCGCCGCGGCTCTGGCCGCTCTTCGTGGTCGCCGCCGTCCTGGCCTCCGCCTCGTCGCTGCAGCGGCCCTCCCGCGAGGCGCTGATGCCGCGCACGGTCACCCACGACCAGCTGACCGCGGCCCAGGCGCTGGTCAGCCTCGGCATGCAGCTCGGCGTCCTGCTGGGGCCGGCGCTCGGCGGCCTGCTCATCGCCTACGTCGGCCTGGGCTGGTGCTTCGTGGTGGACGTGGCGGGGCTGGTGGTCGCCACGGCGCTGTACGCGGGCATGCGCCGCTACCCGCACCGGGAGGAGACGACGCCGCCGAGCCTGGCCGGCATCCGGGACGGGCTCACGTACGCCCTGCGTCGCCGCGACCTGCTGGGCACCTACCTGGTGGACGTGGCCGCGATGCTGCTGGCGATGCCGGTGGTGCTGTTCCCGGCCCTGGTGGAGGAGGTCTTCTCCCGCCCGGAGCTCCTGGGCCTGCTGTACTCGGCCGAGACCGTGGGTGCGCTGGTGGCCACCGCGCTCTCGGGCTGGACGATCCGCGTCCACCACCACGGCCGCGCGATCACGCTGGCCGCCATGGCCTACGGCGCGTGCATCGCCCTCGCCGGGCTGATGCCCTCGTTCTGGCTGGTGGCGGCGTTCCTCGCGCTCTCGGGCGCGGCCGACATGGTCTCCGGCGTCTTCCGGGGCACGGTGTGGAACCAGACGATCCCCGAGTCCATGCGGGGCCGCCTGGCCGGGATCGAGATGCTCAGCTACTCCGTCGGCCCGCTGGGTGGGCAGGTGCGCGCCGGGCTGGTGGCCGACCTGTGGTCGGTGCGCGGGTCCATCGCGTCGGGGGGCGTGGCCTGCGTGGCCGGCGTCGCGCTCACCGCCGCCTGGCTGCGCGACTTCTGGAGCTACGACGCCCGCACCGACCCGTTCGCGCTCGCCGAGCGCGAGACCAGGCGCGCGGCGGGCGAGGACCTGGGGGAGGACATTGCCGGGTAGTCCTCCGGACGCGGCGACGCCCGCCCCGCGGTGGCGGGGCGGGCGTCGGGCTGGAGCGTCGGGCCGGGGCGTCGGGCCGGAGTGGACCGGACGGCGACCGGGGCTCACTTCGGGATGTAGTTGAACCCGTCGGGGTTGGGGCCGGTGCGGCCGTCCTCGCCCTTGTCGAGGCCGGAGATGGCGGTCATCTCGTCCTCGGAGAGCTCGAAGTCGAAGATCTCGAAGTTCTCGACCATGCGCTCGCGGTGGGTCGACTTCGGGAAGACCACGTCGCCGCGCTGGACGTGCCAGCGCAGCGTCACCTGCGAGGCGGACTTGCCGTGGGCGGCGGCGACCTTGCCGATGGTGTCGTCGTCGAGCACGGCGCCCTGGGCGATCGGCGACCACGCCTCCACGATCGCGCCGGCCTGGTGCGTGGCGGCGCGGGCGGCCTCGTTGCCGAAGAACGGGTGGACCTCGATCTGGTTCACCGCGGGCACGGTGCCGGTCTCGGCGATGATCCGCTGGAGGTGGTCGGGCTGGAAGTTGGAGACACCGACCCCGCGGGCGCCGTTGCCGACCAGCTCGGTCATGGCCTTCCAGGTCTCGACGTAGTCGACGTCGATGCCGGGCAGCGGCCAGTGGATGAGGAACAGGTCGACGTGGGTGCCGAGCTTGCCCACGGTGTCGTCGAAGGCGCGCTTGACGTCGTCGGGGGAGTGGAAGCCGTTGTTGAGCTTGGAGGTGATCCACAGCTCGTCGCGCGGGATGCCGGAGGAGGCGATCGCGACGCCGGTCTCCTGCTCGTTGCCGTACATCTGCGCGGTGTCGACGTGGCGGTAGCCGACCTCCAGCGCCGTGCTGACCGAGTCGGCCGTCTGGGCCGGCGGGATCTGGTAGACGCCGAAGCCGAGCTGCGGGATGGCGGTCTCGTTGTTCAGGAGGATGCTGGGAACGGACATGTCCTCCAGAGGACCACCAGGGTCCGGTCCGTTCATCACCCTCCCGGACGGGGTGCTCTACACCCGCCCGACGGGGTGAGGGAGCAGGGCGTCCAGGTCGCTGCCGAGGCAGACCTCCGCCAGCAGGTCGGCGTGGGCCAGGGCGGTGTCGACCAGCGGCAGGGCGGTGTCGTCGGGCCCGACGAGCAGCCCGATCTCGGTGCAGGCCAGGGCCACGGCCCCGGCGCCGCTCTCGGCCAGGTCCGCGATGATCCGCAGGTACCGCGCGCGGCTGTCCTCGCGCAGCACGCCCCGGGTCAGCTCCTCGAAGACCACCCGGTCGACCTCGACGCGGTCCTTGGGGCCCGGGGTCACCACGTCGATCCCGTGCCGGACGAGCCGCTGGGCGTAGAAGTCCTCCTCCATCACCGGCCGGGTGCCCAGCAGCCCGACGGTGGTGACGCCGAGGGCGCGTGCGCGCACGGCCACGGCGTCCGCGATGTGCACGAGCGGCACGTCGACGGCCGCCTCCACGGCAGGTGCGTTCTTGTGCATGAGGTTGGTGCAGATCGCCACCGCCTCGGCGCCGCCGGCGACGCACCGCTGCGCGGCCCGGGCCAGCAGCCGACCGGAGGCCTCGTAGTCCTGCGCGACCTGGCACGCCCGGACCTCGTCGAAGTCCAGCGACTGGAGGGCGATCGGGGCGGAGGCGTGCCCGCCGCGCCGCTGCGCGACGACCTCGTTGATCCGCCGGTAGTAGGTCACGGTGGAGTGCCAGGACATGCCGCCGACCAGGCCGAGGGTCGTCATCGGGGCCCGGTCGCCGGGCTGCGCGGTGCTCATGGCTCCATGCTCGTCACGCCGCGCCACCCAAGGAAGATCTGTTCTTCTTGGCCGATCCATCACGTGTGCTTATGGGAGCCTGGACGCGTGGCCCTCGACGTACGACGACTCCTCATCCTCCGCGCGGTGCTGCGCGCCGGCTCCATCACCGCCGCCGCCCGCGACCTCGGGTGGACCCAGCCGGCCGTGAGCCAGCACCTGCGGGCGCTCGAGCGGGACGCCGGCGTCCCGCTGCTCCTGCGGACCTCGACCGGGGTCACGGCCACCGAGGCGGGCGCGGCGCTGCTGGGGCGGGCCGACGCCGTGGCCGCCGAGCTGCACGCCGCGGAGGAGGAGCTGGCCGCGCTGGCCGGGCTGCGGGCGGGCCGGGTGCGGCTCCAGGCCTTCCCGAGCGGGGCGGCGACCCTGGTGCCGGCGGCGATCGAGGCGCTGGCGCGCGCCCACCCGGGCGTGACCGTGGGGCTGGAGGAGGCCGAGCCCGAGACGTCCGTGCCGGCGGTGCTCGCCGGTGACGCCGACCTCGCGCTCGCCTTCGCGCACGAAGGACCGCCCGCCGACCTCGGCCCCCTGGTGTGGCGGCCGCTCCTGGTGGAGCCGGTGCTGCTCGTGACCGGGCCCGGCCGCCCCGCCCTGTCCACCCTCGCGGCCCTGGCCGACGAGCCCTGGGTGGGCGGCTGCGTCCGGTGCCGCACGCACCTGCTGGCGGCGTGCCGGGCGGCCGGGTTCGAGCCTGCGCTGCGGCACACCACCGACGACTACGTCGTGGTGCAGAACCTCGTGGCGCGCGGGCTGGGCGTCACCGCGCTGCCCGCCTCGGCCCTGGCCGCCTACCGGCACCCGGACGTCACGGTGCGGCCGCTGGCCGGGCTGGGTGAGCGGCACGTGGGGGTCGTGCACCGGGTCGGCGCCGACGCCGTGCCGGCCACCGCGGCGCTGCTCTCGCGCCTGGAGACGGTCGCGGCCGCGGGCACCTCGGTTCGGCCCGTCGGGGTCGGCGCGGCAGACTAGGAGGATGCACTACACCGCCTACGACACCCGGTTGGCCTCGTACGCCGTCGTCGTCGACGGTGAGGGCGGGGACGTCCGCGTCCTGCTGGCCCTGTGGAACGAGGGCACCCGTCGGCAGTGGACGCTGCCCGGCGGCGGCGTCGAGCTGCACGAGAACGTGGAGCAGGGCGTCGTGCGCGAGGTCCGCGAGGAGACCGGCTACGAGGCCGAGCTGTGCGGCCTCCTGGGCGTGGACAGCTACGTGCTCGACCCGCACCGCCGCCACGTCGACACCGACCGTCCGTTCAAGGCCGTGCGCACCATCTTCAAGGCGCACGTCGTCGGGGGCGAGCTCGCGCCCGAGGTCGACGGCTCCACGGACGAGGCGCGCTGGTTCTCCCTCGACGAGATCGCCGTGCTCGACCGCGTCTCCGTGGTCGACATCGGCCTGCGCATGGCGGGCCTCATCGCCTGACGCGCCGGCGCTGCGTCCGACTCGGGGCCGGACTCGGGGGCCGGGGTCAGCGGGTCGTGGGCACCCAGTAGCGGCGCTTCGGGGTCGGGTCGTCCTCCGGGCCGGGGACGACGTCCTCGAGCACCCCGCCGCAGCCGAGGATGACGGCGGCCGAGCCGAGGTTGCCGTCGTCGCAGGTCACCAGGGCCTGCTCCACCCCGGCCTCCGCGAGCCGCTGGAGCGCGCTGGTCAGCATCAGCGAGGCGTAGCCGCGGCGCCGGAAGCCGGGCCGCACGCCGTAGCCGACGTGGCCGCCCCACCGGGTCAGCCAGTCGTTCAGCTCGTACCGGATCGAGACGCGGCCGGCGATCTCCCCGTCGACCACGAGGACCAGGAACTCGGCCGGGACGCGGCCTGCGGGCGGGTCGGTGCGCAGGGTGGGCAGCCGCTCCACGAAGTCGGCCCACGGCTCGTCCTCGCCGATCTCGAGGAGGAAGGTGAAGTCGTCCGCCGAGAGCTCGGAGTGGGCGGCGCGCACGGCCGCCTCGTCGTCGACGGTGAGGCTGCGCAGGACGGGCTCGGTGCTCATGGGGACACGGTCGCTGCTCCTGGGCGCCGCGGCCAACTCCTTTCGGGTCACCGGGAATGGATCGACGCGCGGCAGCATTGCACCCAGTGAGAAAAGTTGAGTCGATGCCACTCAAGAGACTTGTACGAGAGTCGGCAGCGACGCATAGTGGATCTCGACGAGCCCGGCTGAGCGATCAGCGGGGCCCCTGAGCCCGCCGCCGTCCGCCCCCGAGCGAGGCGGAGCGGACGCGGCCCACAGACAGGCAGCAGCAAACCCGAGCAGCCCGACCCCGACCGGGGAGGGCGCTCCACACCAGGAGGTACTCACCATGGCCCGTGCGGTCGGTATCGACCTCGGCACCACGAACTCCGTCGTGTCGGTCCTCGAGGGTGGCGAGCCCACCGTCATCGCGAACGCCGAGGGCGCTCGCACGACCCCCTCGGTCGTCGCGTTCTCCAAGTCCGGCGAGGTCCTCGTCGGCGAGGTGGCCAAGCGTCAGGCCGTCACCAACGTCGACCGGACCATCCGGTCCGTCAAGCGCCACATGGGCACGGACTGGAAGACCGCGATCGACGACAAGTCGTTCACGCCCCAGCAGATCAGCGCCTTCATCCTGCAGAAGCTCAAGCGCGACGCCGAGGCCTACCTCGGTGAGGACGTCACCGACGCGGTCATCACCGTGCCGGCGTACTTCTCCGACGCGCAGCGCCAGGCGACGAAGGAGGCCGGCGAGATCGCGGGCCTGAACGTCTCCCGCATCGTCAACGAGCCCACCGCCGCGGCCCTGGCCTACGGCCTGGACAAGGGCGAGGACCAGACGATCCTGGTCTTCGACCTCGGTGGCGGCACGTTCGACGTGTCCCTCCTCGAGGTCGGCGAGGGCGTCGTCGAGGTGAAGGCCACCTCCGGTGACAACCACCTCGGTGGCGACGACTGGGACAACCGCGTCGTCGACTGGATGGTCAAGAAGTTCAAGGACGCCAACGGTGTCGACCTGTCCAAGGACAAGATCGCCCAGCAGCGCCTCCAGGAGTCGGCGGAGAAGGCGAAGATCGAGCTCTCCAGCTCGTCCGAGACCACCATCCACCTGCCCTACATCACCCACGGCGAGTCCGGCCCCCTCCACTTCGAGGAGCGCCTGACCCGCGGCGAGTTCCAGCGCCTCACCGAGGACCTGCTCGAGCGGACCAAGAAGCCGTTCCAGGCCGTCCTCAAGGACGCCGGCGTCAACGTCTCCGCCATCGACCACGTGGTCATGGTCGGCGGCTCGACCCGCATGCCCGCCGTCTCCGACCTGGTCAAGAGCCTGCTCGGCGGCAAGGAGCCCAACAAGGGCGTCAACCCCGACGAGGTCGTCGCCGACGGCGCCGCGCTCCAGGCCGGCGTGCTCAAGGGCGAGGTCAAGGACGTGCTCCTGCTCGACGTGACCCCGCTGTCGCTGGGCATCGAGACCAAGGGCGGCGTCATGACCACCCTCATCGAGCGCAACACCACCATCCCCACCAAGCGGTCGGAGATCTTCACCACCGCGGACGACAACCAGCCGTCGGTGGAGATCAAGGTCGCCCAGGGCGAGCGCCAGATGTGGGCCCAGAACCAGCCGCTCGGCAACTTCGAGCTGACCGGCCTCCCGCCGGCCCCGCGCGGCGTGCCGAAGATCGAGGTCACCTTCGACATCGACGCCAACGGCATCGTCCACGTGATCGCCAAGGACCAGGCCTCCGGCAAGGAGCAGTCCATGACGATCTCCGGCGGCTCCGCGCTCTCCAAGGACGACATCGACCGGATGGTCCGCGAGGCCGAGCAGTACGCCGAGGAGGACGCCAAGCGTCGCGCCGCGGTGGAGACCCGCAACCAGGCCGAGCAGCTCGTCTACTCGACCGAGAAGTTCCTCACCGACAACGGCGAGAAGCTGCCCGAGGACGTCAAGACCGAGGTGCAGACCGACGTCGACGCCCTCAAGGCCACCCTCGAGAAGGAGGACGCCTCGGCCGAGGACATCGAGGCCGGCGTCAGCAAGCTCAACGAGTCCAGCCAGAAGATGGGTGCGGCCATGTACGCCGCGGCCGAGGCCGACGCGGAGGCCGCCGGCGGCACCACCGGTGCCACGGGCGAGGCCGACGACGACATCGTCG
Source organism: Nocardioides bruguierae (assembly GCF_023554635.1). Lineage (NCBI taxonomy): Bacteria > Bacillati > Actinomycetota > Actinomycetes > Propionibacteriales > Nocardioidaceae > Nocardioides > Nocardioides bruguierae. The sequence goes on along the minus strand of NZ_JAMJPH010000001.1, from coordinate 219,100 downwards.
ACGCCGAGGTCGTGGACGAGGACTCCACGGACGAGTCCAAGTGACCCAGGCCGACGACGCCGCGGGGCGGGAGCAGGACGCTCCCGCCCCCGGCGGCACCTTCGGAGAGGAGGCAGCGACGATGACCGAGGAGACCGAGGTCGAGCAGCCGCTGGCCGCTGACGAGACGAACGCCGACACCCCGGCCGCCGAGCCCGTGGTGGAGGAGACCGTCGACCCCGTCGCCGAGGCCGAGGCCCGCGCCGCCGAGCGCACCGCGGACCTCCAGCGCCTGCAGGCCGAGTTCGTCAACTACAAGCGGCGCGTCGAGCGGGACCGTGAGCAGCTGCGCGAGAACGCCACCTACCAGGCGCTCGCGCCCATCGTCGAGGTGCTGGACACCATCGACCGCGCCCGCGACCACGAGCCGCTCGAGGGCGGGTTCAAGGCCGTGGCCGAGCAGCTCGAGCGCACGGTGGCCTCCTCCGGCCTCGTCCGCTTCGGCGAGCCCGGTGACGCCTTCGACCCCAACCTGCACGAGGCGCTCTCCCACGTGGGCACCGACCCCGAGGTCAGCGTCACCACGTGCAAGGTGATCGCCAAGGCCGGCTACCGGATCGGCGACCGCGTCGTCCGCGCCGCCCAGGTGCTCGTGGTCGACCCGGCCGAGGGCTGAGCGACCAGCAGCACCCAGCACGACCCAGCAGCACCCAGCACCACCCGCCCGGCCCCGGAGCGGCGCCCCCGCGGCGCCCCCGGGGCCGGGGACCATGAGCGAGGGCACGACCCGCGTGAGCGAGAGGAGGAGGCCAGATGGCTGACAACGACGGCTTCCGCGCCGACTGGGCGCAGAAGGACTTCTACTCCGTGCTCGGCGTGAAGAAGGACGCCGGCGCCGACGAGATCAAGAAGGCCTACCGCAAGCTCGCGCGCGAGAACCACCCCGACTCCAACCCCGACGACACCTTGAAGCACGACCGCTTCAAGGAGGTCGCCGAGGCCTACGACGTCGTCGGCGACCCCGACAAGCGCACGAAGTACGACGAGTTCCGCAGCGCCTACGGCTCCGGCTTCCGCCCGGGCTTCGGGCACAACGCCGGCGGCACCAGCGGCTACGGCTTCGGCCAGCAGGGCGGGATCAACCTCGAGGACCTGCTGCGCGACCAGGGCGGCTCCGGCGGCTTCGGCGACATGTTCGGCGACCTCTTCGGCGGTGGCGGACGTCGCCAGCAGCGCCGGCCCCGGGCCACCAAGGGCGCGGACGTCGAGTCCAGCGCCACCATCAGCTTCACCGACGCCATCGACGGCGTGACGATCTCGCTGCGGCTCACCTCCGAGACCGCCTGCGAGACCTGCTCCGGCACCGGCGGCAAGCCCGGCACCAAGCCGCACGTGTGCCCTGAGTGCGAGGGCACGGGCTTCGTCACCAACAGCGTCGGCGGCGCCTTCTCGATGAACGAGACCTGCCCCGCCTGCGGCGGCCGCCAGCTCACCTACGACCAGCCCTGCCCCACGTGCCTGGGCTCCGGTCGCGGCCGCTCCGCGCGCACCATCCAGGCCCGCATCCCCGCGGGCGTGAAGGACGGGCAGCGCATCCGGCTGCGCGGCAAGGGCGCCCCCGGCGAGAACGGCGGCCCCGCCGGCGACCTGTTCGTCACGGTGAAGGTCTCCGGCCACCGGGTCTTCGGCCGCAAGGACGACAACCTCACCCTCGACGTGCCCGTCGGCTTCGACGAGCTGGCCCTGGGGGCCGAGGTCAAGGTGCCCACCCTCGGCGGCGCACCGGTCACCCTGCGGGTGCCGGCCGGCACCCCGGACGGGCGGACCTTCCGCGTCCGGGGCAAGGGTGCCCCCAAGGCGGACGGCTCCCGCGGGGACCTGCTCGCCACGGTCAAGGTGCACGTGCCCGCCCAGCTCGACGCCGAGGCGCGGGCCGCGGTCGAGGCGTACCGTGCGGCCATGGCCGACAAGCCGCTGCGCGCCAACCTGTTCAGCCAGGCCGGTCAGTGATGGCGGGCCGCCAGGGAGCAGGCGGGGGCAGCCCGTTCGGTGACCCGGACGCGGCCGTCTTCGTCATCTCCGTCGCTGCCGAGCTCACCGGCCTGCACCCGCAGACGCTGCGCACCTACGAGCGGATGGGGCTCATCACCCCCGGCCGCACCGGTGGGGGTGGCCGCCGCTACAGCCAGCGCGACGTCGAGCGGCTGCGCCAGATCGCCGAGCTGACGGCGTCCGGCACCGGCATCGAGGGCGTGCGACGCATCCTCGAGCTGGAGAACCAGGTCGACGCGCTCGCCGCCCGCAACGGCGAGCTCGTGGACGAGAACGAGCACCTGCGCGAGGCGCTGCGCCAGGCCGCGCTGCGGCTGCGCGCGGCGCAGGCGGGCGAGCCGGCGTCCGGTGCTCCCTCCTCGGGCGGGCGCCTGCCCGTGCTGCGCCGGCCCGACCCCGGCCAGTCGATGGTCGTCTGGCGCCGGGGGCGCTGAACGCCGCTCCCTCAGGCCTTTCCCTCAGGCCTGCGTGACCGCCGGGAGCGCCACCGTGAACACCGAGCCGCCGTACTGGCCGGGCTCGTAGCCGGCTCGGCCGCCCTGCGCCTCGGCCAGGCCACGCACCACGAAGAGGCCGAGGCCGGTGCCGGTGGCCACGGTGCCGCTGGCGCGGGAGAACTCCGCGAACAGCTGCGCGCGGAACTCCTCGGGCACGCCGCGGCCGTGGTCGACGACGTCGATCGCGACCAGGGCTCCCTCGGGCCGCACGTGCACGGACCAGGGCGCCTGCCCGTACTTCAGGGCGTTGCCGACGAGGTTGGTGACCATCTGCTCCAGGCGCAGCGGGTCCGCCACGACGCGCCGGTCGTCCTCGACGACCACCTCGACCTCGTCGCCGAAGCGGTCGGCGACGAGCGCCCGGACGGTCGCCTCGACGTCGACCTCGCGCGGGTCCAGCCGCAGCGTGCCCCGCTGGATCTGGGCGGTGGTGAGCAGGTCCGCGGTGATGCCGTCGAGGATGCGGGCCTGCCGCGAGACCGAGGTCATCAGCCGGGCCTGGGTCTCGCCGTCCAGGTCGGACCCGCCGCCCCACGTGCTGGCCTCCGCGATGCCGCAGATGACCGCGACCGGCCCGCGGATCTCGTGGGCCGCGGTGGCGATGGCGCGGCGCAGCACGGCGACGTCGTCCTGCCCCGAGTCGAGGTAGACGAGCAGCGAGGCGTGGCTGCTGCGGCGCAGCACCACCCGCGCGGTCGTGCCCCCGAGGTCGACCTCGAAGGCGGCGTCGTCGCTGAGCCGGTGGTAGGCCACCAGCGTGGCCAGGGGGCCGTTGACGAAGCCGAGGGGGCTGCCGACGTCCGCGCCGTCCAGCTGGCGCCGGGCCACCGGGTTGATCCGCAGCACCCGCAGCAGCGGCTCGTCGGCGAGCTCCACGACGCCCACCGGCGCGAGGTCCAGCGCCTCGGCCCAGGCGTCGCCCGCCCCGCCGCCCGCTCCGCCGATTGCCCCGCCGCCCGTCGGCGCCGGGTGCCGGTGGCCGGACGGGGCGGGGTGGTGCCCCTCCAGGACCACCTGGTCCGGGGCGGTCGGCTGCGCCACCGTCAGCGAGCGGGCGGTGGCCGCGGGCACGCCGGCCACCACGTCCTGGAGGTAGGCCAGCACGGAGTCCAGCGAGCTGCCCTTCTGCACGTAGCCGTCCGCGCCGTTGGCCAGCGCGCGGTCGGACATCTGCGTGGCGCCGAAGCCGGAGAGCACGATGATCGTGGCCTCGGGCACCGCGCGGCGCAGCGCCGGCAGCGCGTCGAGCCCGTCGACGACCGGCATCGAGAGGTCCAGGAGGACGATGTCCGGCTCGGTCTCGCGCACGACCTCCACGCCGCGGCGGCCGTCGCCGGCCTCGCCGACCACCTCGAACCCACCCCGGTGCAGCGCCAGCCTGAGCAGCTCGCGCAGGTCGGAGGTGTCGTCGATGATCACGACGCGGTGCCGGGTGCTGCTCATGGGGCCTCTTCGCGGGGGGAGGGCGGGCCTGGACTCTCAGGAGGAGACTGGCACGGATCGGTGCCCAGCGGGACCGGTTGGCGAGACGTGGGCCACACGTGGCGCCGCCGTGGCCACCCTGTGGCCCCGCGTCCCGCGGGGCGGCCCCCGGCGGCACGCGGGGCTGCCCGGGGCTGCGGGAAGAACGTCCCGAGTTGAGTGGAATAGGCTCAACTTTCTTGATGTTGAGCCAGGTGACCGCCACACTGGGTGGTGGGCCGCGCACGTCGCGGAAGTCGTCGTTCAGGAGGGGACAGGACTCATGAGCCAGTTCGGCGCCGAGAAGTTCACCACCCGCAGCCGCGAGGCCATCGAGGCTGCTCAGATCGCCGCCACGCAGGGCGGCAGCACCGCGACGGAGCCGATCCACCTGCTGGTGGCGCTCCTCGCGCAGGAGGACGGGGTCGCCCGCAGCCTCGTCACCAGGAGCGGCGTCGACGCCGGCGCGCTCGTCTCCGGGGCCCGTGCCGCGCTCGAGCGGCTGCCCCGCGCCACCGGGGCCACCGTGCAGCAGCCGGCCGCCTCGGCGGCCCTCACCCGCGTCCTCGCCGGGGCCCTCGACCTCGCGGGCTCGATGAAGGACGACTACGTCGCCAGCGAGCACCTGCTGATCTCGCTGGCCACCGTCGAGTCCAGCGCCCGCACCGTGCTCGCCGAGGCCGGGCTGAGCGCCGAGGCGCTCACGGAGTCGCTGGCCGCCGTGCGCGGCAACCGGCGGGTCACCAGCCAGGACGCCGAGGACTCCTACGAGGCCCTGGAGAAGTACTCCGTCGACCTCACCGCCGCCGCGGAGGAGGGTCGCCTCGACCCCGTCATCGGCCGTGACGCGGAGATCCGCCGCGTGGTGCAGGTGCTCTCGCGGCGCACCAAGAACAACCCCGTGCTCATCGGCGAGCCCGGCGTCGGCAAGACCGCCGTCGTCGAGGGCCTGGCCCAGCGCGTGGTCGCGGGGGACGTGCCCGACTCCCTCAAGGGTCGGCGGGTGCTCTCGCTCGACCTGGCGGCGATGGTCGCGGGCGCGAAGTACCGCGGCGAGTTCGAGGAGCGGCTCAAGGCCGTGCTCGAGGAGATCAAGTCCGCCGAGGGTCGGGTCATCACCTTCATCGACGAGCTGCACACGGTCGTCGGGGCGGGTGCCGGCGGCGACAGCCAGATGGACGCCGGCAACATGCTCAAGCCGATGCTGGCGCGCGGCGAGCTGCACATGATCGGTGCCACCACGCTCGACGAGTACCGCGAGTCGATCGAGAAGGACCCCGCGCTGGAGCGCCGCTTCCAGCAGGTCTTCGTCGGCGAGCCCAGCGTGGAGGACACCATCCAGATCCTCCGCGGCATCCAGGAGAAGTACGAGGCCCACCATGGCGTCCGCATCACCGACGCCGCGCTGGTCGCGGCCGCCGGCCTCTCCGACCGCTACATCACCGGCCGCCAGCTGCCCGACAAGGCGATCGACCTGATCGACGAGGCGGCCTCGCGGCTGCGCATGGAGATCGAGTCCTCGCCGGAGGAGATCGACCAGCTGCGCCGCCACGTGGACCGGCTGAAGATGGAGGAGTTCGCGCTCGAGAAGGAGCACGACGACGCCTCCGTGGAGCGGCTGGCCGCGCTGCGCGCCGACCTCGCGGACGCCGAGGAGGAGCTGCGCGCGCTGGAGGTGCGCTGGGAGCGGGAGAAGCAGACCCTCGAGGGCGAGGGCGAGCTGCGCCGTCAGCTCGACGCGCTGCGCGTGGAGGCGGAGAACCTCCAGCGCCAGGGCGACCTCGGCGGCGCCAGCAAGATCCTCTACGGCAGCATCCCGGCCCTGGAGCGGCAGATCGCCGCGGCGGCCGAGAGCGAGCCCACCGACGACCTCGAGCCCCTGGTGGGCGAGGAGGTCGGGCCCGAGCAGATCGCCGACGTCGTCGAGGCGTGGACCGGCATCCCGACCGGCCGCATGCTCGAGGGCGAGACCGCCAAGCTGCTGCGGATGGAGGAGGTCATCGGCGAGCGGCTGATCGGCCAGCGCGAGGCCGTCGAGGCGGTCAGCGACGCGGTGCGCCGCAGCCGGGCCGGCATCTCCGACCCGAACCGGCCGACCGGCTCGTTCCTCTTCCTCGGCCCCACCGGTGTCGGCAAGACCGAGCTGGCCAAGTCGCTGGCCGACTTCCTCTTCGACGACGAGCGGGCGATCGTCCGCATCGACATGAGCGAGTACTCCGAGAAGCACTCGGTGGCGCGCCTGGTCGGTGCCCCTCCGGGCTACGTCGGCTACGACGAGGGCGGTCAGCTCACCGAGGCCGTGCGGCGACGCCCCTACAGCGTCGTGCTGCTGGACGAGGTGGAGAAGGCGCACCCCGAGGTCTTCGACATCCTGCTGCAGGTGCTGGACGACGGCCGCCTGACCGACGGCCAGGGCCGCACGGTGGACTTCCGCAACACGCTGCTGATCCTCACCTCCAACCTGGGCAGCCAGCACCTGGTCGACCCGGGGCTGGACCCGGAGAAGCAGCGGGAGGCCGTCCTCGCGGTGGTCCGCAGCGCGTTCAAGCCCGAGTTCCTCAACCGGCTCGACGAGATCGTCACCTTCGAGGCGCTCTCCAAGGACGCGCTGGCCCACATCGTCGACCTCCAGCTGGCGCTGCTCGACACCCGGCTGGCGGCCCGGCGCATCCACGTCGAGGTCACCGACGCGGCCCGCACCTGGCTCGCCGACACGGGCTACGACCCGGCCTACGGCGCACGCCCGCTGCGCCGCCTCGTCCAGACCGCGATCGGGGACCCGCTGGCCCGGCTGCTCATCGGCGGCCAGGTCACCGACGGCGGCACCGTCCACGTGGACGTGGCACCGGAGGCCGACGGCACGGCCCAGGGCCTGGCCCTGAGCGTGCAGGAGTGAGCGTGAAGGAGTGAGCGTGCGGGCCTGAGCGTGCAGGCCTGACGGGCGCGCCCCGGAACGACAGCAGCCCCCGACCCGGTGAGGGTCGGGGGCTGCTGCGTCGTGCGGGTGAGCCTCAGAGGGTCTCGGTGTCGATGACCGCGCGGTAGCGGACCTGGCCGTGCACGACCTTGTCGTAGTACTCGTCGACCTGGTCGGCGGAGATGACCTCGACCGTCGCGGTGACGCCGTGCTCGGCGGCGAAGTCGATCATCTCCTGGGTCTCGGGCAGTCCGCCGATCATCGAGCCGGCCAGCGAGCGGCGGTTGACGAGCAGCGAGAACGCCGAGACCGACAGGTTCTCCTCGGGGGCGCCGACGTCGTGCAGCACGCCGCCGCGGTCGAGCAGGCCCATGTAGGCGTCCAGCCCGATGTTCGCGCCGACGGTGTTGACGATGACGTCGAAGGAGCCGGCGAGGTCGGAGAAGACCGAGCCGTCCTCGGTGGCGTAGTAGTGCTTGGCGCCGAAGGAGAGGCCGTCCTCCTTCTTCGCGTCGGTGCGGGAGAAGACGGAGACCTCCGCGCCCATGGCGGCGGCCAGCTTCACGGCCACGTGGCCGAGGCCGCCGAGGCCGACGACGCCGACGCGGGTGCCCGGGCCGACGTTGTGCTCCTTGAGCGGGTGGTAGGTGGTGATGCCGGCGCACAGCAGCGGGGTCACGGCGGCGTAGTCGGCCTCGGTGTAGGAGTCCGGGATCTTCACGACGAAGTGGTCACGGACGACGACCTGGCCGCTGTAGCCGCCCTGGGTCACCTCGCCGTAGTAGTCCTCGACGCCGTAGGTGCCGATGCCGCCCTTGAGGCAGTACTGCTCCTCGCCGTCCTTGCAGGGGGCGCACTCCATGCAGGAGTCGACGAAGCAGCCCACGCCGACGACGTCGCCGACCTGGTGGGTGGTCACCTGGTCGCCGACCTCGACGACGGTGCCGAGGATCTCGTGGCCGGGGGTGAGCGGGAAGTGGGCGGTGCCCCACTCCTCGCGCTTGGTGTGGATGTCGCTGTGGCAGATGCCCGCCCAGCGGATGTCGATGCGGACGTCGTCCGGGCGCAGGTCGCGGCGCTCCAGCTGGACGCGCTCGAAGGGCGCGTCGGCGGAGGCGGCGGCGAGTGCGGGAACGGTCACGGTCATGGGGAAGCTCTCCCAGGGGGTCGGGGTCGTGGTGGCACCACCCAGCCTGCCCCGTTTCCGCATCCGGAGGGGTGAGGGGTCGGCCACCAGGCCCCGGCGGTCCCCGGCGTGGCTCCGGGCCGCCCCCGCGGGTCCGGGGCCGGTCCCGGGCGGACGGCTCCCACCCGTCTGGAAGGATGGAGCCGTGAGCGACGCAACTCCGAGGCCGCCGCAGGTCGGGCTCGCGGCCTGGCTGATGATCCTGGGCTCGGTCGGCGTCGTCGTCGGCTCCTACGAGCGGGTCGCGGACCTGCGCTCACTGGAGAGCCGGGAGCAGGTCGCCGCGTGGGCCGCCTCCGAGCCGTGGAGCGGCCTGGACGTCACCACCACCCAGCTGCTCGACGTGCTGCACTGGGCGACGATCGTGCTGGCGCTGTGCGCCGTGGTCACCGCCATCCTCGGGTGGCAGGTGCGGCAGGGCTCGCGCCCGGCGCGGCTGGTGGTCACCGTGCTGGCCGCCCCGATCTTCCTGCTCGGCCTGGTCTCGGGGAGCATCCTCACCTCCATCGTCGGCGCCGCCGCCGTGATGTTCTGGCTGCCGCCGGGCCGCTGGTGGTTCGACCCCGACAAGGCGCCGCCGGAGTGGGACGCCTCCACCGCCACGCTGCGCCGCCCCGAGCGCCCGGCCCCGGCCCCGCGCGCCGGCTCGCCGGTCCCCCCGTCCCCGCAGGCCCCCGGCTCCGGGTGGCCGCCCGCCGGCGGTGCCGACGGCACGCCGCCCCCGCACCCGACCGCGTTCGGCGCGCCGCAGGCCGGGCCCGTGCCCGCGCAGCACCCCGGCGTCGTCACCGGCCGCCCCGGCCGGCCCTCCCCGGGGCGCAGGCCGCAGTCCGTGGTCTCGGCCTGCCTGCTCACCTGGGGCGTGGCCAGCATGATCGGCGTGGTGCTGCTGCTCTCGGGCGCCACCCTGCTGCTCACCGGCTCCGCCGAGGTCGACGCCGCCATCGACGACGCGCTCGCCCAGATGCAGGCCATCGACCCCGCCGCCGCGGAGGCGTTCGACCGCGGCACCCTGCTCGCGCTCATGCTGGTGATGATCGGCGGGCTCGTGCTGTGGTGCGTGGCGGCCGTCGTCCTCGCCGTGCTCACCTGGACCGGCCGCGAGTGGGCCCGCTGGATGCTGCTGGTCTCGGCCGCCCTGGCCGGCCTGTTCATGCTGCTGGGCGCCCTGGCCTCGCCGGTGCTCCTGCTGCCGGCCGGCGGCTGCCTGGTCACCGTGGTGCTGCTGGCCCGCGGGGACGTCAGCGCCTGGATGCGCGGGCAGTAGCCACCCGGCCCCGGGCCCTCAGGCGTGCAGGTCGGCGGCGAGCAGCCGCTCGACGGCCTGCGTCAGCACCTCGGGGCGCTTGCAGAACGTCCACCGCACCAGGTGCGTGCCGGCGTCGGAGTCGCCGAAGCCCTGCAACGGGATCGCCACGACCCCCGCGCGCTCCGGCAGGGCCCGGCAGAACGCTTCGCCGTCGGCCCACCCGAGGTGGGCGACGTCGGTGACGGCGAAGTAGGTGCCCTCCGGACGCGGCGGGGCAGCCCCCGGGGCCACCACCCCGGCCTGCACCAGGCCCGAGACCAGCAGGTCGCGGCGGCCCTGGAGGTCGCGGGCCAGCTCGCCCGGCCAGTGCGCGTGCTCGCGCAGCGCCACCTCGGCGGCCGGCTGGAGCGGAGCGCCGGAGGTGAAGGTGAGCCACTGCTTGGCCGCCAGCAGCGCACCGACCAGGTGCGCGGGGCCGGTCGCCCAGCCGATCTTCCAGCCGGTCAGCGAGAACGACTTGCCGAGGCTGGAGATGCTCAGCGTCCGCTCGGCCATCCCGGGGAAGGTGGCGGGCGGACGGTGCACCCGGCCGTCGAGGGTGAGGTGCTCGTAGACCTCGTCCGTGATCACCAGCAGGTCGTGCTCCACGGCCAGCGCCGCGACGGCCTCCAGCTCGGCGTCGGTGAGCACCGTGCCGGTCGGGTTGTGCGGGGTGTTGAGCAGGATCGCGCGGGTGCGGTCGGTGACCGCGGCGCGCAGGGCCGCCACGTCCAGCCGGAAGTCGGGGGCCCGCAGGGTGACGGGGACCCGCACCGCGCCGGCCACCTGGAGCATCGCGACGTAGGAGTCGTACCAGGGCTCGAGGACGAGGACCTCGTCACCGGGCTCGACCAGGCCCAGGACGGCGGCCGCCACCGCCTCGGTGGCGCCGGTGGTCACCACGACCTCGGTGGCCGGGTCCAGCGTGATGCCGTAGCGCTCGCGCTGGTGCTCGGCGATCGCCGCGCGCAGCCCGGGCGTGCCGGGGCCGGGGGCGTACTGGTTGTGCCCGGCGGCGAGCGCGGCCCGGGCCGCCTCGACGACCTCGGCCGGCCCGTCGACGTCCGGGAACCCCTGGCCCAGGTTCACGGAGCCGGTGGCCACCGCCAGCGCGGAGTAGCTGCTGAAGACGGTGGGCGCGATGCTCGCCAGCCGTGCCGCCGTGGGAGGTCGCCCGCTGCTGCCCTGCATGGCCCCACCGTAGGCGGCTGTGCCGGACGGCACGCGCACGTCTCGCGGGCACCGGGTTGAATAGCCCCCGTGCCTACCTCTGTGCCTGCCTCCGTGACCGACGAGAGCCTCGCCGCCGACATCGACGCCCGCTGCCGCCTGACCGGCACCTTCACCCTCCGCTCGGGGCAGGTGGCCTCGGAGTACTTCGACAAGTACCTCTTCGAGTCCGACCCCGGCCTGCTGCGCCGCGTCGCGCTCCAGATGGTCGACCTGCTGCCGGAGGAGACCGAGCTGCTGGGCGGCCTGGAGCTGGGCGGCGTGCCGATCGCCACCGCCGTCTCCGGCCTCACCGACCTGCCCGCCCTCTTCGTGCGCAAGAAGGCCAAGGAGTACGGCACCTGCAAGCTCGCCGAGGGCCCCGACGTCGCCGGGAAGAAGATCACCCTCATCGAGGACGTCATCACCACCGGCGGTGCCGTGCGGAACGCCACGAACGCGCTGCGCGAGGCCGGCGCGATCGTCGAGGTCGTCGTCTGCGCGATCGACCGCAGCCCGGAGGGCACCAACCCCCTGGCCGACGTCGGCCTCGAGGTCCGCCCCGTGCTGACCAAGGCCCAGCTCGACGCCGTGAGCGGCCGGTGACCTCGGCGCCGCAGGCCGTCGAGCAGGCGCCCCGCCGCTCGCGGGCGCTGCTGCCGCTGGACCTGGTCCGCGGCTTCCTCATCGGCATGGCAGAGCTCGTGCCCGGCGTCTCCGGCGGCACGGTCGCGCTGGTCACCGGCGTCTACGAGCAGCTCATCGGCTCCGCCTCGCACGCCGTCTCCGCGATCAAGCGGCTGGTGCTCGGCCCCGACCGGGTCGCCGGCTTCCGCACCGAGGTCGCCCGCACCGACTGGTGGCTGGTCGTGCCCGTGCTGGTCGGCATGGCCGCCGCGGTGCTGACCGTCGCCGGGGTCATGGAGTCCTTCGTGACCGGCCACCCCGAGCTGGCCCGCGGCCTGTTCTTCGGCCTGGTCGCCGTGAGCATCGTGGTGCCCCTGCGGATGCTCCCCCCGGCCGGACGACGGCACCCGGCCCTCGAGGTGGTGCTGGTGCTCGTCATGGCGGCCGTGGCCTTCGCGCTGGTCTCCCTGGCCGGTGGCTCGAGCGAGGCCGACCCGGCCCTGCCGGTGGTCTTCGTGGCCGCCGCGATCGCGATCTGCGCGCTGGTGGTGCCCGGGGTCTCCGGCTCGTTCTTCCTGCTCGCCGTCGGGCTCTACACCACGACGCTCACCGCGGTGGACGAGCGCGACCTCGGCTACATCGCCGTCTTCGGGCTCGGTGCCGTCGTCGGCCTGGCGTCCTTCGTGCAGCTGCTGCGGTGGCTGCTGGAGCACCACCGGCGCACCACGCTGCTGGTGATGGCCGGGCTCATGATCGGCTCCCTGCGGGCGCTGTGGCCGTGGCAGAGGGCCGAGGTCGCCGCGGACGGCGAGGCCCACGGCCCGGGGGCGCTCGTGGCGCCCTACGACCCGGTGCTGGGCCCCGTCCTGCTGGGTCTGCTCGGTGCCGTCGTCGTGGGCGTGCTGGTGCTGGTCGAGGAGGTCCGCGCGCGGCGCGCGGCCTGAGTCCTGGCCGTCAGCGCGAGCAGCGCGCCAGCCGACGGCGGGGCGCGACGGCCTGCGCCGGCGTGGTCTGCTGGCCGGCGGGCTGCGCCGCCCCGTCCGCCTGCTCGCCGTCGGTGCGCCGGCGCTCGCGCAGCCACTGCACCAGCATGGGCACGAAGAAGACCGCCATCACCAGGATCATCAGCACGTCGAGGTTCTCCCCGAGCCACGGGATGCCGCCCAGGAAGTAGCCGAGCAGCGTCACGGCGCTGACCCACAGGGTGGCGCCGACCGCGCTCCACACGAGGAAGACGCGGCGGCGCATCTGCGTGGCGCCGGCGACGACGGTGATGTAGGTGCGCACGAAGGCGATGAAGCGGCCGCCGACGAGCGCGACGGGGCCGTGGTCGTCGAAGAACTGCTGGGTGCGGTCGAACTGCGTGCGGGAGAGGAAACGGCTGTCGCGCTGGTACAGGGGCGGCCCGATCCGGCGGCCGATCTCGTAGCCCGCCACGTTGCCGAGGAAGGCCGAGAGCGACAGCAGGGCCACGGCGAGGACGACCTCGACCGCCTCGTTGCCGGGGAACAGGTCGAAGTGGCCGGCCGAGACGAAGATGCCGAAGCTGAACAGCAGCGTGTCGCCCGGCAGGAACGGGAACAGCAGGCCGCACTCGACGAACACGACGACCAGGCCCACCCAGAACAGGGCCGGCCCGAGCAGGTCGAGCCAGTAGGAGACGTCGAGGAAGTCCATCCCCAGCAGCATCGGCGTGACGACCGTCAGACTCCCCAGCACACCACCAGGCTACGCAGCCTCACTACGCTGCCACCTGTGCGGGACCAGGACGTGGAGGCCGGGGATGGAGTCGCTCACATCGGCGCTCCCAGGGAATATTCAGGGACGGTCGAGGAACCTGAGCGGGCTCCTTACGACCCCATGCCGCACGGGCAGCCCGTGGTCGGTGTCGGGCCCTGGGAGGGGACCTGGCCGGAGGGCCCGCAGTGGGACCCGGCGCTGCTCGCCGGCGGAGACCGCCGCAACGTCGTCGACCGCTACCGGTACTGGAGCCTGGAGGCGATCCGGGCGGACCTCGACACCCGCCGGCACGACTTCCACGTGGCCATCGAGAACTGGCAGCACGACTTCAACATCGGCACGGTCGTGCGCAGCGCCAACGCCTTCCTCGCCGCCGAGGTGCACGTGGTCGGCAACCGGCGGTGGAACCGCCGCGGCGCGATGGTGACCGACCGCTACCAGCACCTGCTCCACCACGCCGACGTGCCGGCGCTCGCCGCGCACCTGCACGCGCAGGGCGTGGCGCTGTGGGGCGTGGACAACCTGCCCGGCTCGGTGCCGCTGGAGACCGCGGTGCTGCCGCGGCGGGTGTGCTTCCTCTTCGGCCAGGAGGGTCCGGGGCTCTCCGACCGGGCCCGCGAGGCGTGCGACGCCACCTTCTCGATCGCGCAGTTCGGCTCGACCCGCTCGATCAACGCCTCGGCGGCCGCGGCCATCGCGATGCATGGCTGGGTCGTGCAGCACGCCGACCTCGCCGCCGGCACCACGTGGCGCGGCGGCGAGGCCGGGGTTCAGCGCGAGAGCCGGGAGTAGCAGAGCACCACGCGGCTGCGGGCGGTGACCGCCTGCGAGGAGTAGATCCAGTCGTCGGTGCTGGTCAGCGCGGGGCAGCGGTCCACGGCGCGCGCCCGGACCTGGCGCTGGGCCTTGGCGGTGCGCTTGCTCAGCTTCTTGGCGACGAAGGTGCCGGTGCCGCGGTAGGCGTGCGTCCGGTCGCACAGCGTGTAGAGGTACTCGGAGGTGACGCAGCGGGTCACGGAGCGGCGCGTGCGGCGCGAGACGTTGCTCGAGGTCACCTTCACGAGCTTCTCGGGCAGCTGGGCGAGGGCCTCGCCCGTGCCCTGGAGGGCGAGGTCGCAGCGGTACCAGCGGGCGCCGCGGGCGCGCTGCGCCGCGGTCGGCCAGAAGATGAGCGGCAGGTACATGGTCCGGTAGGAGACCCGGGGGTCGTCGGTGGTCCACGGGTCCGCGGCGGTGGCGCAGCGGCGCGCGATGGCGTGCGCGACCGCGTCGGTGTCGTCCCAGTCCGTGTCGGCGTCGAGCAGGCCCGTCCTCAGGACGACGGCCTGGTGACCCTTGGAGCACGCCACCGGGTCGACGGGCACGCTCGCCCGCTGGACCTGCTTCCACGTCAGCTTGTAGCAGTCACCCACCTGGGGCGCGCCCTTCCAGGCGCCGGCCGCGGTGGCGGGTGCCGACGTGGCGGCGAGCAGGACGAGCGGGCCGAGCAGCAGGGCGAGCAGCGACAGACCGAGACGGTGCATGGGTCCTCTTCCGGGAGGCGACGACGGGGACGGCCGTGGCCCGTGCGGGCGCGGCGCGCGCGGCATCCTAGGCAGCCCGAGCAGCGCGTGTCCGGCGAACGGACGTACTGCGACCGGCCCCACCACGCCTGCGGGGGTGAGCACCCTCGTCGTCCCGTCGGCCCGAGCCGACGAGGGTCCACAATGGACGGCATGGGCCTGATCCGGATCGGCAGCGACGAGGAGTGGCGAGCGGCTGTCTCGTCGAGCTTCTACGAGCTGTCGCTGTCGCGGGTCTCGCCGGGCTTCACCGCCTCCATCCAGCAGCGCGACCTCGGCCGCGGGGTGCGGGTCGCCGAGGTGACCTCGGGGGCCACCGAGCTGTGGCGCACCAGCCGGCTGGTGACGACCGCCCCCACCGACGAGGTGCTGCTGCTCGTCCAGCTCGCCGGACGCTCGCGAGTGCGGCAGGCCGACCGCACCGTCACCCTGAGCGCGGGCATGGCCACCCTCTGCGACCCGCTGGTCGAGTACCGCGTCGAGAACGCCACCGCCTCCCAGCAGCTGGTGATGATGCTGCCCCGCGCCGTGCTGCGTGCCTCGGGCGTGCCCGTGGACGCCCTGCGGCTGCGCCCCATCGGCGGCGAGGTCGGCTCGCTGCGGGCGCTCATCGCTCTCGGGGGCGAGGCGGTCTCCTTCACCGACGACGGGCTCCAGTTCCTGGAGTCCGACGCCGTCACCACCGCGATGCTGGGCCTCACGCGCTCGCTGTTCGCCCGGGTCGGCGGGCAGGAGGCGGGGCCGCGGCCGCGGGAGGCGCTCGTGGCCGAGGCCCTCGAGGTCGTCCGGCAGCACGCGCCCGACCCGGCCTTCGACGTCGACGCCTGGGCCTCGCGGGTCGGCGTCTCCCGCCGGCTGCTCACCGACCTGCTGCGGGGCGAGGGGACCCCGTCGGCGGTGCTGCGCACCGAGCGGCTGCGGCGGGCACGGGCGGAGCTGTCCGACCCGCTCGAGGCGCGTCGCTCGATCGCCGAGATCGGCGCCCGCTGGGGGTTCGTCGACGCGACCACGTTCTCCCGCGCCTTCAAGCGCGAGTTCGGCGACCTGCCCTCGGACCTGCGCCGCCCGCTGGCCTGAGCCGCCCGCCCTCGTCCGGGCCCGCCCGTCGGCATTTGCTGCACCGGGTCGGCAGCAGGTGCCGATCGGCGTAAACACCGCGTCACGTGTGCCTCCTGGAGGCCCGCCGCCGTCGCGGCGGCGGCCCCCGCTGGGGCTCCATGTCTCTCGACGCACCACTGCGAGAGACGGAGAACCCCATGAAGCGACGCTCCTGGACCACGATCGGCACCCTCGGCATCGCCGCCGCGGCCCTGACCCTGACCGCCTGCGGCAGCGGCACCGACGCCGCCGACGTCGAGGTCGACACGGACGCGCTGGCCGCGGCCCAGAAGATCGTCGACGAGTACAGCGCCGACGTCAGCGAGGACGAGCTGCCCACCGGCACCACCGAGGTCGCCTCCGACAAGCTCATCGTCACCGTGCCGTGCGCCTACGCCGCGGAGAACTGCAAGCTCGGCGTGGACAGCTTCGCCGACGCCGCCGACGCGCTGGGCTGGACGACGAAGATGATCGACCCGGCCGGTTCCCCCGACGCCGCCCGCGCCGCCATCCAGACCGCGATCAACATCGGCGCCGACGGCATCTTCTTCATGGCAGCCGACGGTCGCGCGCTCGCCGACGACCTGGCCGAGGCACGCGACGCCGGCATCGTCACCGTCAACGTCCAGGGCGGCGAGAACCCCGACGGCGTCTTCGACTCCGCGATCGACCCCTCGCCGACCGGCATGGGCCGCCTGCTCGCCGCGGCGATCACCGTGCAGAGCGAGGGCACCGCCAAGGCGCTGCTCATCAACGACTCCGAGTTCTCCGCCGTCGTCGACATCCACGAGGGCCTCTCCGACGGCCTCGACGAGCTCTGCCCCAGCTGCACCGTCACCGACGAGCTGGACTTCCAGATCGCCGACCTCTCCACCGGCCTCCCGACCCAGGTCGAGTCCGCCCTGGCCGGCAACCCCGACACCGACGTCGTGTGGGCCGCCTACGACGCCGCCGCCCAGAGCATCTCCCCGGTGATCGAGCGCAGCGCCAACGGCGACGCGATCAGCATGGTCTCCACCGACGGCCTCCAGGCGAACCTCGAGGACGTGCAGGACGGCGGCATCCAGACCGCCGACGTCGCCGCGTCCTCGCCCTGGATGGCCTGGCAGTCGGCCGACCTGATGAACACCCTGTTCACCGGTGGCACCGTCGACGCCGAGGTCGCCGCCCCCTACAAGCTGATGACCGCCGACACCATCACCACCATCCCGTGGGACGGCGACGTCGACTGGCAGGGCGCCTACGAGACCCGCTGGGGCGTCCGGTGAGCCGTCGCCCGCTGGAGCTCGTCTCCCTGCGCGACCTGTCGGTCACCTTCGGCACGGCCAAGGCCCTGGACGACGTCAGCGTCGACGTCTTCCAGGGCCGGGTGACCGCCCTGCTCGGCATGAACGGCTCGGGCAAGTCGACGCTCATCAAGGTGCTGGCCGGCGTCTACAAGCCCGACGCCGGCGCCACCCTCGACGTGCGGGGCGCCGCGGTGCCGCTGCCGCTGAGCCCCGCCACCTCGCGCGACCTGGGCCTGCGCTTCCTGCACCAGGACCTGGGCGTGGTGCCCGAGCTGACCGTCGCGGAGAACTTCGCCCTGGTCGCCGGGTTCCCGACCCGCGGCCCCTGGCGCGGCATCGACTCCCGACGCCACGCCGAGCAGGTCGCGGCCACCCTCGAGGTCGCCGGGGTCTCGGCCGACCCGCGCACGCGGATGGCCGACCTCGACCCCTCGACCCGGACGATGGTCGCCATCGCCCGGCTCTTCGCCGGCAGCGGCCGCGACGGCGAGGTCGGCGAGAGCGTCGTCCGCGACCGGCTCCTCGTCCTCGACGAGCCGACCGCCTCCCTGCCCGCGGAGGAGGTCGACCGCGTGCTCTCGCTCCTCGAGCGCGTCCGCGACCTCGGCGGCAGCATCGTCTACGTCAGCCACCGCACCGACGAGGTGCGCCGCATCGCCGACCAGCTCGTGGTGCTGCGCGACGGCCGGCTGGTGGCCGACGAGCCCGTCGGCGACCGCACCGCCGACGACATCGTCTCCCTCGTGGTCGGCCAGAAGGTCGAGCGGACGCGGCACGCCCGCCGGGTCGTCGTCGCCGACGGCAGCGCCGCGGCGCTGTCGGTCGCCGGCCTGCACGGGCCGCGACTGCGCGACGTGAGCCTGCGGGTCGAGCGCGGCGAGGTCGTCGGCGTGGCGGGCCTCGTCGGCTGCGGCCGCAGCGAGCTGCTCCGCATGGTCGCCGGTGCCCAGCGTCCGGCCGCCGGCAGCATGACCGTCGACGACGCCCGGCACGCCCCGCGCTCGCCCCAGGCCGCCATCGAGGCCGGTGTCGCGTCGGTGCCCCAGGACCGGCGCGGCGAGGGCTGCGTGCTGCCCATGTCGGTGCACGAGAACCTGGTGCTCGGCCACCGCCGCCTGCGCCGCACCGGCACGATCGACCGGGCCGCCGAGCGGGCCGGCGCCGCCGACCTGATGGCGACCTACCGGGTCAAGACGGCCTCGCCGGACCTGGAGATCGGCCGGCTCTCCGGCGGCAACCAGCAGAAGGTCGTCCTCGCCCGCACCGCCTCGCACGACCTGAAGGTGCTCGTCCTCGACGAGCCGACCCAGGGGGTCGACGCGCACGCCAAGCAGGAGATCGCCCGCGCGGTCCGTGCCGTGGCCGAGCGCGGCGTCGGCGTCCTCGTCGGGTCCAGCGACTTCCAGGAGCTGGCGGACCTGTGCGACCGGGTCGTCGTCCTCGACCGCGGCCGGGTCACCGGCGAGCTCCTCGGTGAGGACCTCACCGAGGAGCGCATCGCCTCGCTCAGCACCCACCACGGCGCCGCCCCGGCGTCCTCCGCCCCGCACACCACCCCGCAGACCGAGACCAGGGAAGCCCTCGCATGAGCACCACCACCGCGGAGCAGACCTCCGCCACCACCACCCCCGCCCCGGCGGCGCGTCGCCCGTTCCTGGGCTGGCACCTGGTCGCCGAGCACGGCGTCCTGCTGCTGCTCGTCGCCCTGGTCGTGCTGTTCAGCGTCCTGGTGCCCGACACCTTCCCGACGTGGGCCAACGCCCGCCTGGTGCTGGCGAACCTCGCCATCCCGGGCATCCTCGCGCTGGCGGCACTCTTCGCCCTGACCGTGGGCGAGTTCGACCTGTCGCTCGGCGCCACGCTCGGCTTCAGCGCGATCACCGCGGTCACCTTCTCCAACGCCGGGCTCCCGGTGCTGGGCGTCGTGGCCGCCACCCTCGTGGTCGGCCTGCTGGTCGGCGCGGTCAACGCCTTGCTGATCGTGGTGCTCGACGTCAACGCGTTCATCGCGACGCTCGGCGTCGGCACCCTGCTGGCCGGCGGCAACCTGCTGCTGACCGACAGCTCGCTCCTGACGGTCGACTCGGACGCCTTCGGCGACCTCACGACGATCCGGCTCGGCGGGCTGCAGGTCGTGCTGGCCTACTTCGTGGTCGTCGCCCTCGTGCAGTGGTTCGTCGTCGAGCGCACGCCCTTCGGCCGCTACTCCCGCGCGACCGGTCTCGGCCGCCCCGCAGCCCGGCTGGCCGGCGTGAACACGCGCAAGTACCTCGTCCTGGCGTTCCTCGCCGGTGCCGTGCTCGCCGCGCTGGCCGGCGTCCTCCAGGCCTCCCGCGCCGGCAGCACCCCGCCGTCGCTGGGCCCGGACTTCCTGCTGCCCGCGTACGCCGCGGCCTTCCTGGGCGCCACCACGATCAGGCCCGGCACCTTCAACGTGCCCGGCACGGTGCTCAGCGTCGTGCTGCTCGCGGTCGGCACCAACGGCCTGGTGATGCTCGGCGCCGACACCTGGGTCACCAACGCCTTCAACGGGGGCGCGCTGATCCTCGCGGTCGTCCTCTCCCGCTCGTTCGGGCAGCGTTCCCGCGCCTAGCGCCAGACTCCCCTCACCACTCCCGCACGCCCCACCCAGAGCGAGGCTCCCGCATGTACACGATCGTCATCCTCACCAGGCCCATGGCCGGCATGGGCCGCGAGGACTTCCTCGAGCACTACCGCACGACCCACTACGACCTGGCCACCAAGATCCCCGGCCTCCTCTACTACCAGCAGGCCGAGGTCGCCCACGGCGCCGAGGGCTGGGGTGTCGGCGACGAGGCGTTCCCGACCCACGTCGGTCTGTCCACCTACACCTTCGCCAGCCGCGAGGACGCCGAGGCCGGCTTCGCCTCAGCCGAGGGCGTCGCCGTCGACGCCGACACCGGCACGTTCATGGACTGGCCCAGCGTCCTGTTCGCCCCGGCGACCGTCATCCAGTCCTTCGGCTCCCCCGTCTGACCCCCACCTCCGCGGGCCCGCCCCGCCGGTCCGCGCCATCCGCAGCACCACCACCTCCAGCAGCACCGCACGAGAGCGAGACCTCCATGCCCAGCACCACCAGCAGCTCCGACGTCACCGGACCCACCCTGCGGCTCTACCACCCGCAGTGGCAGGGGTGCGCGGCCGAGAACATGGTCCTCGTCCCGGAGCTGCCGCCGGTCGAGGGACGTCGCGGCTACAGCACCGGCACCACCGTGCTCGAGGCCGTCCTGCCGCCGCACGACGGGCCCGTCGCCCACGTCGAGGTGCCCATGGGCGAGACCGGGGACGAGGTCGTCGACGGCATCGAGTCCAAGGGCGTGGTCGCCGACCAGCTCGACCTGGCGCTGCGCACGCTGGAGGAGCAGCGGCCCGGGCGGGTCGTCACCGTGGGCGGTGAGTGCTCGGTCAGCGTCGCCCCGTTCAGCTGGCTCGCGGCGCAGTACCCCGACGACGTCGCGGTGGTCTGGCTGGACTCCCACCCGGACGTCGGGACGCCCGACTCGGAGTACCACGGCTACCACGCGATGGCGGTCGCGATGATCACCGGCCACGGCGACAAGGAGCTCGTCGACCGGCTGCCCGGCACGGTGGACGCCTCCCGCGTGGCCCTCGCGGGCCTGCACTCCTGGACCGAGGACGACTTCCCGAACGCCGCGGCCTGGGGCATCACCACCTTCGCACCCGACGACCTGCGCACCTCGGGTGCACCGCTCGTGGAGTGGCTCGCCTCGACGGGCTGCTCGAAGGTCGCCATCCACCTGGACGTCGACGTGGTCGACGCCGACGAGGTCGTGCTGGGCCTGGGCATG
Source organism: Nocardioides bruguierae (assembly GCF_023554635.1). Taxonomy (NCBI): domain Bacteria; kingdom Bacillati; phylum Actinomycetota; class Actinomycetes; order Propionibacteriales; family Nocardioidaceae; genus Nocardioides; species Nocardioides bruguierae. The sequence continues at coordinate 198,365 of NZ_JAMJPH010000001.1, read as the reverse complement.
GAGCCCGGGGGGCTGACCACCGATCAGGTCGCCCGGGTCGTCGCCGACGTCAGCGAGGCCGCGGACGTCGTCGGGATGACCGTCGCCGAGTACGTCCCGCGACAGGTCATCCGCACCCAGGCCCTCCTGCGGGGGATGCCCCTGATCTGACGAGTCGGGCGGGTCAGTCGGTCGCGTCGCGCCAGACCGAGCCGCGCACCTCGGCCACGGTCCGGCGGTGCACGACCTCCAGCAGCGCCTCGCGCGCCGGCAGGTCGGCCACCAGGTAGGCGGCGCCGAGGAGTCCCGCGGGGGCCAGCGTGACCGTCTGGGTCAGCACCGCGCCGGCGTCCCGGCCGGGGGCGGCGGGGGAGACGACCGTCTCGAGCGTCACCCGCCCCGGGGCGCGGACCTCGGCCTCGAGGAGGAGGCGGTGGCCGTCGGTGGCGCGGCCCGCCTGGAGCACCCGCCAGAACCCGGCCCGCTCGCCCGCCCGCAGCAGCGGACGCCCGCTCGGGGACGCCGGGGCGGCACCGCCCAGCAGGCGGTCCAGAGCACCCCGCAGCCGCAGCGGGGCGGCGTCGAGGTACCAGTGCGGGCCCGCCGCGGCGGAGGCCACCGCACGGTAGGTGACCTGCGCGGAGAAGGGCACGCGCGTGGTGCGGGTGGAGCTGGTCGCGGTGGTGCGGCGACGGGTCCCGTCGCCGGACGCCGTGGTGCTCATGCTCGCGAGCCTACGGGGGCCGACGACCCTCACCCGGGCGCTGCACGTGCCGCTAGGGTGACCCAGCACGCAGGACGCAGCCCCGTCGCTGCCTCGAACCCGTTCCTCGGAGGAGCTCGCATGCCCATCGCCACCCCGGAGAAGTACGCCGAGATGCTGGACACCGCCAAGAGCGGCCAGTACGCCTTCCCGGCCGTCAACGTGTCGTCGTCCCAGACGCTCAACGCCGTCCTGCAGGGCTTCGCCGACGCGGGGTCCGACGGCATCATCCAGGTCTCCACCGGTGGCGCGGAGTACCTCTCGGGCCAGAAGGTCAAGAAGATGACGACCGGCGCGGCGGCCTTCGCGGCCTACGCCGCCGAGGTGGCCAAGGACTACCCGGTCAACATCGCGCTGCACACCGACCACTGCCCCAAGGACAAGCTGGACGGCTTCGTCCGCCCGCTGCTCGACATGTCGATGGAGCGGGTCAAGAACGGTCAGGCGCCGCTGTTCCAGTCGCACATGTGGGACGGCTCGGCCGTGCCGCTGGACGAGAACCTCGTCATCGCCGAGGAGCTCATGGCCAAGTGCAAGGCCGCCAACATCATCCTCGAGATCGAGGTCGGCGTCGTCGGTGGCGAGGAGGACGGCGTCGCGCACGAGATCAACGACAAGCTCTACACCACGCCCGAGGACGCCATCGCCACCGCGCAGGCGCTCGGCCACGGCGACCGCGGCTACTACATGACCGCGCTGACCTTCGGCAACGTGCACGGCGTCTACAAGCCGGGCGGCGTGAAGCTCAAGCCGTCCGTGCTCAAGGACGCGCAGGAGGCCGTCGTCGGGGCCATGGGTCTCGAGGCCGGCTCCAAGCCGTTCCACTTCGTCTTCCACGGCGGCTCGGGCTCGGCGCCCGAGGAGATCGCCGAGGCCGTCTCCTACGGCGTGGTGAAGATGAACATCGACACCGACACCCAGTACGCCTTCACCCGCTCCATCGCCGGCCACATGCTCGGCAACTACGACGGCGTCCTCAAGGTCGACGGCGAGGTCGGCAACAAGAAGCTCTACGACCCCCGCGTGTGGGGCAAGGCCGCCGAGACCGCGATGGCCGCCCGCGTGGTCGAGGCCTGCGAGAACCTCTCCTCCGCCGGCAAGTCGCTCGGCTGATCCGGCACCGGTCCCGTCACGACGGCCCGCGCCCCTCGGGGTGCGGGCCGTCGGTCGTCCGGAGGGGCCTCGGTGCGTGCCGCGCTGCCTGGCAGGATGGCGCCATGAGCATCGGACAGGACCTGATGGCCGGCCCTCCGCCGGTCCACCTCCCCGCCGACCCGGCCCAGGCCGAGCTGGCCGCGGGCGCGGCGCCCGAGGACGTCGCGCGGGCGCACCCGTCGTCCCCCTTCGCGTGGGCCGCCCTCGCCGGCGCGGCCGCCGAGCGCGAGGACGACGCGATCACCGTCTACGCCTACGCCCGCGTCGGCTACCACCGCTCGCTGGACCTGCTGCGCCGCAACGGCTGGAAGGGCCACGGCCCGGTGCCGTGGGAGCACGAGCCCAACCGCGGCTTCCTCATGAGCCTGGCGATGCTGGCGCTGGCCGCGCAGAGCATCGGCGAGACCGAGGAGTGGGAGCGCTGCTCCACGTTCCTGGCCGAGACCAGCGCCACCGCCTACGAGACGCTGCTCGCCAACGTGGGCTGAGCCCGGGACCGACGCCGCCGTCGACGCCGGTGGTCGGGTGCGGGGATCTCGTGGCTCGTCGCCAGGGCTCCTCGCACCTCGATCACCGGTGGGGTGCCAGGGCTCCTCGCACCTCGATCACCGGTGCGGCGTCAGCGGACCTCGGGCCGCAGGTGCGGGAAGAGGATGGTCTCGCGGATGCCGGCGCCGGTGAACAGCATGATCATCCGGTCCAGGCCGAGGCCCAGGCCACCCATCGGCGGGGCGCCGTACTCCAGGGCGCGGAGGAAGTCCTCGTCCAGCTGCATCGCCTCGGGGTCGCCCGCGGCGGCGGCCAGCGACTGCGTGGTGAGCACCTCGCGCTGCACGACGGGGTCGATGAGCTCGGAGAACGCGGTGCCGCGCTCGACGCCGGCGATGATGAGGTCCCACGCCTCGATGAGGCCGGGCTTGTCGCGGTGCGGGCGGGCCAGCGGCTGCGCCGAGGCCGGGTAGTCGCACAGGAACGTCGGCTGCAGCAGGTTCGGCTCGACGAGCTCGGAGAGCAGCTCCAGCGCGAGCTTCTCGCTGCTCCACTTCGGGTCGAAGTCGATCTCGTGCTTCTCCAGGTGCCCGATGAGCGTCGCGGCGTCGGTGTCGATCGTGATCGTCTCGCCGACGGCCTCGGAGATGGCGTCGTAGACCGGCAGCCAGCGCCACTCGGCGTCCAGGTCGACGACACCGTCGGGGGTCTCGACCTGGCGCGAGCCGGTCGCGTCGGCGGCCGCCAGGAACAGCTCGCGCATGAGCGCGGCCATCGTGAACTGGTCGCCGTACGCCTCGTACGCCTCCAGCATCGTGAACTCGGGGGAGTGCGTGGAGTCCACGCCCTCGTTGCGGAAGATCCGGCCGAGCTCGTAGACCTTGTCGACGCCGCCGACGACGGCCTTCTTGAGGTTCAGCTCGAGCGCGATGCGCAGCGTCATCGGCTGGTCGAAGGCGTTCATGTGGGTGGTGAACGGGCGTGCTGCGGCACCGCCGTGGATCAGCTGGAGCGCCGGGGTCTCGATCTCGAGGAAGTCGCCGCCCTCGAGCACGCCGCGCACGGCGCGGGTGATGGCCGCGCGGGTGCGGACCATGTCGCGCGCCTCCTGGCGCACGATCAGGTCGGCGTAGCGCTGGCGGACGCGGGACTCCTCGGAGAGGTCCTTGTGGAGCGTCGGCAGCGGGCGCAGCGCCTTGGACGCCATCTCCCACCTGGTGGCCATCACGGAGAGCTCGCCGCGGCGCGAGGAGATGACGCGGCCCTCGACGAAGACGTGGTCGCCCAGGTCGACGGTGCGCTTCCAGTCCTCCAGCGCCTCCTCGCCGACCTCGGCCAGGCTCAGCATCACCTGGAGACGGGTGCCGATGCCCTCCTGGAGCGTGGCGAAGCAGAGCTTGCCGGTGTTGCGGGAGAACACCACGCGGCCGGCGATCCCGACGACGTCCTGCGTCTCCTCGCCGGAGGCCAGGTGCCCCCAGCCCTCGCGGACGGCGGCCAGGGAGTGCGTCCGCTCGACGTGGACGGGGTAGGCCTCGCGGCCCTCGGAGAGCAGACGCGCCCGCTTCTCCTTGCGGACCGCGATCTGCGAGGGGACGTCGTCGACGTCCGTCCCGGGCACGGCCTGCTGCGCGTCGTCGCTCATGGGCCGAGGTTATCGAGGACCGGCCGCGAAGGACGAGTCGATGACGCCCGCACGCACGCGCGCGTGGCGCGCAGGCGAGGGGTGGGCGTCGGGGTCAACCCCTGAACTCGACCCCGACACCCGGGCGTGGAGCAGACCCGGGTCATCCCCCGACGAAGCCCGTGCCGCCCCGGTCACGACCCTGGCGAACCAGGAACGGACCGGACCGCCCTAGCGGGGAATCATGCTCACTGTCGGCCCCAAGGTAAAAGGCTGTGGCGGACATTGGCATGATGTGGACAGTTCTCGGTGACTCTCGTCCTGTCCGCGGGAGACCTTCGGTGCTGTGCACGAGTGGTGCCCGGAACGGCGTACACCCGGATTAGCCGGACGCCGTCGTCCACGGCGCATACGCTCCCTGACATGCCGTTACCGCCGCCGGAGTCGGTGCTGTCGGCGCTCGGAGTGCCCCGACCGGCCGAGCGCTGCTACCAGAGCGTCCTGAGCCAGTCGGGTCGTGAGCTCGTCTCGATCGCCGCGACCCTGCTCCAGACGGAGCAGGAGCTGCTCGCGGACCTCCAGCCGCTGATCGACCGCGGGCTGGTCGAGCTGCGTGACTCGCGCGTCTTCGTCGTGACGCCGGCCGAGGCGGTCCTGCAGGCCGTGGAGGAGACCTCCCGTGCGGCCGCCGCCGCGCACCGTCGGCTCGAGGCGATCTCGGGGGCCATCCCGCACCTGACCGCGACGAACGTCCGCCCGCACCCGGGCGAGGTGGTCGACCACGGCGCCGTCGACGGCGAGATCAGCTCGGGCGGCAACCCGGTCCAGCTGCTCACCTCCCTCATCCGGGAGAGCAGCGGCGACCTGCTCTGGTTCCGCGCCGAGCACTTCGAGGCGCCGCGCGAGGACGCGATGCTGCACCTCATCGGCGAGGCGATGGCCAAGGGGCGTCGCTCGCGCGCCATCTACCCGGTCCGCGCGGTCACCGACATGCCCGACACCCTGTCGCGACGCGCGGCCGCGGGCGAGGAGATCCGGCTCGTGCCGGACCTGCCGACCCGGATGCTCATCATCGGCACCACCCACGTGATCCTGCCCGAGCCGCTGGGCTTCATGGACGAGCCCCGCTCGCTGGTGCGCCAGACGGGGTGGGTGCAGGCCCTGACGCTGTGGTTCGAGTCGGTGTGGGACCAGGCGATGCCCTACGCGCAGCAGTCCCGCCACGAGGTCCGTGCCGACATGCGCACCTTCCTCCTCCAGCAGCTCGCCTCGGGCGCGCAGGACGAGCAGATCGCGCGCCGGCTCGGCGTCAGCCTGCGCACCGTGCGGCGTCGGGTGGCCGACATGATGTCGGAGCTGGGGGCCGAGTCGCGGTTCCAGGCCGGCGTCGAGGCGGCCCGCCGCGGCTGGCTCTGACCTGCGGGGAGTCGGCCGCCCCTGATCAGCTCGTCGTCGGGGCGGACGCCGGCAGCACCATGCGCAGGGCGCCTGGCTCGACCCGCCAGGTGCGGCGACGCTCGGGCCCGTCGATCTCGCCGTCCGCGGAGCACCAGAACTCCTCGCCGGCCACGGAGACGCGGGCGCCGCGCAGGTAGACAACGTCGTCGCGGGTCGGGTGGGTGCCTCGCACCAGCTGGGCCACGTAGCCGAACCGCGCCAGCGGGCCGATCGCGCGGCTGACCATGACGTCGACCTTGCCGTCGTCCACCCGGGCCAGGGGAGTGAGGGGGGTGCCGCCGCCGACGTCGCGCGCGTTGCCGACGGCGACCATGAGCACCGGCTCGTCGACGTCGACCACCACCTCGCCGTCGACCTCGACCCGCAGCCGCACGAAGGGCGGCTTCACGGCCGCCTGGAGGGAGCCGATCGGGTACCCGAGGCGGCCGAGGTTGACGCGGCCGACGCCGACGCGGTGCAGCCGCTCCTTCCAGCGTGCGCCGCGGCGGCTGGCCTGGGCGCCGGCGCCCACGTGCACGCTGTTGACGACGACCCGCCCGAGCTCGTCGACGACCAGGTCGACGGGCGTCTCGACCCCGGTGAGGACGAGGCGGGCGGCCTCGGTCACCTCGAGGGGGACAGCGTTGCCGCGGGCGAAGTCGTTGCCGGTGCCCAGGGGCAGCAGGCCGAGGACCTTCTGGCCGAGCTCCCCGCGGGCGTGCAGCGCCGCGACCACGGCGTGCAGGCTGCCGTCCCCGCCCGCGACGACGATGCGTCGTGTGCCGGCGCGGTGCAGGACGCTGTTGAGCTCGCCCGGGTCGCCGGTGGCGACGACCTCGACCGAGGTCGCCGAGCGCAGCACCGACAAGCCGCGCTCGAGGGTCTCCTCGTCGGCGGTCCCGGCGCCGCTGTTCTTGATCACGAGCAGCGGGTCCACGTACCGGACGGTACCGGGCGACAGCGGGCCGGCACGCTCACCCGACTCGGCGTGACGCGCACCCCGCGTCGACCCCCGGGCCCCGCCCGGTGTCCGCTCATCGGACGCCAGCGGTTCCGGACCGGACGGGTGGGGGCCGCCGATCAGGGGATGAGGGTGCTCCGGTGCTAGCGTGAGGCCGCACAAGCCCCTGGTCGTGTGCCGGGGGCATTCGCCTTTCAGGGCCCGCCGCGAGGGCGTGGCCCCCGGCTGGAGAGTGAGCAGGCAGATGCCCGCGATCGCCATCATCGGAGCCCAGTGGGGAGACGAGGGGAAGGGCAAGGCCACCGACCTGCTCGGCTCCTCCGTCGACTACGTCGTGAAGTTCAACGGCGGCAACAACGCTGGCCACACCGTCGTCATCGGCGAGGAGAAGTACGCCCTGCACCTGCTGCCGTCGGGCATCCTGACGGCCGGCTGCGTGCCCGTGATCGGCAACGGCGTGGTCATCGACCTCGACGTGCTCTTCCACGAGATCGACGGCCTCGAGGCCCGCGGGATCGACACCTCCAAGCTGGTGGTCTCCGCGAACGCCCACGTCATCCCGGACTACAACCGCACGGTCGACAAGGTCACCGAGCGTTTCCTCGGCTCGCGCCGCATCGGCACCACCGGCCGCGGCATCGGCCCGACGTACGCCGACAAGATGAACCGCATCGGCATCCGCGTGCAGGACCTCTTCGACGAGTCGATCCTGCGCCAGAAGGTCGAGGGTGCCCTGGAGCTGAAGAGCCAGGTCCTCACCAAGATCTACAACCGCCGTGCCCCCGGCGTCGACGAGATCGTCGACAGCCTGCTGGTGCACGCCGACCGGCTGCGACCCTACGTCGCCGACACCGTGCTGCTGCTCAACCAGGCCCTCGACCGCGGCGAGACCGTGCTCCTCGAGGCAGGCCAGGCCACGCTGCTCGACGTCGACCACGGCACCTACCCGTTCGTCACCTCGTCCTCGGCGACCGCCGGCGGCGCCTGCACCGGCTCCGGCATCCCGCCGATGCGGATGGACCAGATCATCGGCATCGTGAAGGCCTACTCCACGCGCGTCGGTGAGGGTCCGTTCCCGACCGAGCTGTTCGACGACGCCGGCGAGCACCTGCGCAAGACCGGCCACGAGTACGGCACCACCACGGGCCGGCCGCGTCGCTGCGGCTGGTACGACTCCGTCGTCGCCCGCTACGCCGCCCGCGTCAACGGCGTCACCGACTTCGTGCTCACCAAGCTCGACGTGCTCACCGGCCTCGAGCAGGTCCCGGTGTGCGTGGCCTACGACGTCAACGGCGTGCGCCACGACGAGATGCCGGTCAACCAGACCGACTTCCACCACGCCAAGCCGATCTTCGAGTACCTGCCCGGCTGGTGGGAGGACCTCTCCGACTGCCGCACCTTCTCCGACCTCCCGGAGAACGCGCAGAACTACGTCAAGGCCGTCGAGAAGCTCTCCGGTGCACGGATGTCGGCCATCGGCGTCGGCCCCGAGCGCGAGCAGACCGTCGTGGTCCACCCGCTCGTCTGAGGCACCACGCTCCTCGCCACGAACGCGCCCGTCCGATCGGACGGGCGCGTTCCGGCTTTCCCGGGGTTCCTGCCGCAGGCCTCTCAGCAAACGTTTAGGGTTCACGGGATCTCGGACTGCAAGGAGACCCCTGCTGTGACCACGCCGGCCCTGCCGACGCGCCTGCCCGCCCTCGTCCTCGCCCTGCTCGGGCTCGTGGCCGCGTTCCTGACCGCGCCGCTGCTGCCCGCCTCCGCCGCGGACGTCCCCGACGGGTGCGTCGACGCGCCCGTCGGCGTCTACGGGACGCCGTCAGGCACCGCGGCCACGCTCACCGGCGAGGCCACGACCCTGTGCTGGTCGGTGCCTGCCGACCGGCTCGCCTCACTCGTGCTCGTCTCGGTCGTGCCGGGTGACGGGACGCCGGACCCGACCGCCGGTGCCAGCGTCACCGTCACGCCCAGCCGAGGTGACGAGTGCACCTGGCAGCAAGGTGCCGACGCCGACCCACTGCGCTACTGCGACCTCGACGAGACGCCGCAGCCCGGGGACCGGATCGAGGTGCGGGTCACCCCGGACGACGCCACCCAGCCGACGTGGACGGTCGCCGTGCGGCCCCACGCCGGCGACGAGCACTGCCTGGCCGGTGAGGTCGACGGCTCCGCCACGGCCGCGGCCGTGACCAGCATCCACGACGTCGAGTGCGTCCGCTTCGACCCCGGTGACCAGGAGGGCTTCCGTCGCGGCTCGTTCGTCGCCGACGGCGACCTGGCCGTCGCCTGGGCCGGCACCACCGACTGGGGCCAGCCGCTCGCCTGCTTCAGCGAGGCCTGCAACCCCGACATCGACTGGGGCTCCACGGCGGTCGTGGCGGCGTCCTCGATCTCGGGCGCGCCGAAGGCGGGCGAGGTGGCCACGGGCGAGGTGGCGATGCTGGACGGAATCGTGGGACGCGACGCCGGCCCTGCGTGCCGGGCCGTCGACCTCACCCAGGGCAAGGTCCGCGTCAAGGGTGTGCTCGACGACGAGCACCCGATCGCCTGCTACGCGGTCGTGATCTCCGTCGACGACGGGAACCTCCGGCTCGCGTGGGATGCCGACGAGGCCCCCGTCTTCGCCGCCGCCAAGACAGGCTCCTCGAGCTGGGTCTACCGGACGGGCCTGACCGCCGCGGCCTCCTTCCCCTACTACTTCCTCACCACCTACTCGACCGGGAACCGGCCCGTCGGCTCCGGCGCCGTCGTGCTCACCCGACCCGCGGGCACGGCCGAGCTGCCCTTCACCCTGACGCTGCGGTGCCCGACCGCCGACGGGAGCTGCGGCCAGGCCAACCAGGTCTTCAACCTGCCCGCTCTCGGCGTCCCCGCACCGACGGGCGACGCCGCGGTCGACGGCCGCCTGACGGCTCCCGACCTCGCGGAGCGGTGGCGGTTCCAGCCGGCCACCGTCCTGTACCGCTGGCTGCGCGACGGGACTGCGGTCCGAGGCGCCACCGAGGCGTCCTACCGGCCTGTGGCGGCGGACCGTGGCCACGACCTCACCGTCGAGATCACCGGTGCCGACCCCTACCTCCGGGACCTGACGGTCGTCTCGCGCCCGGTGCGTGTCCGCGTGGGCGACGCCCCGGTGGTGGTGCGTGACCCCGTGGTCCGCGGGAAGGCGCGAGTGGGCAGGGTCCTGCGCGTCGCCACCGGCACCTGGCGACCTGCGCCCTCCTCGTTCTCGGTCCGTTGGTACGTCGGTCCGGGGAAGAAGGCGGACGCGACGGGACGGCGGCTCATCCTCCGACCCAGGCACGTCGGCCAGCGGGTGCGCGTCAAGGTCGTGGCCCGCATCCCGGGCCACCGGTCCGGGTCTTCCGTGGTCCGCGTGCGGGGCGCCGTGCGTCGCTGAGGCGAACGGCCCCGAGCAGGTCGGGCGAGACGAGCGGGGCGGTGCCCGGCCGGGACCGTAGGATGCTCGCCCGTGAGCGATGCGTCCCTGACCTGTCTCGTCGTCGGCACCGGCGGCCGTGAGCACGCCCTGGCCCGCGCGCTGGCCGCCGACCCCGTCGTCGGCGCCGTGCACTGCGCGCCGGGCAACCCCGGGATCGCCGCGGTGGCGACGCTGCACCCGGTCGACCAGATGGACGGCGAGGCCGTGGCCGAGCTGGCCGTCTCGCTCGGCGCCGACCTCGTCGTCGTGGGACCCGAGGCGCCGCTGGTGGCCGGTGTCGCCGACGCCGTCCGGGCGCGCGGCATCGCCGTGTTCGGCCCCTCCGGTGCCGCCGCGCAGCTCGAGGGCTCGAAGGCGTTCGCCAAGGAGGTCATGGAGGCCGCCGGCGTCCCCACCGCCGCCGCCCGCGTGTGCACCACCTCCGAGCAGGTCGCGGCCGCGCTCGACGAGTTCGGCGCGCCCTACGTGGTCAAGGACGACGGCCTGGCCGCCGGCAAGGGCGTGGTCGTGACGTCCGACCGCGCCGCCGCCCTGGCCCACGCCGAGGGCTGCGACCGCGTCGTCATCGAGGAGTACCTCGACGGCCCCGAGGTCTCCCTCTTCGCGATCTGCGGCTGGAGCGAGGCCGAGGGCACCACGGTCTACCCGCTCCAGCCCGCACAGGACTTCAAGCGCATCTTCGACGGCGACGAGGGCGGCAACACCGGCGGCATGGGCGCCTACACCCCGCTGCCGTGGGCGCCCGAGGGCCTCGTGGACGAGGTGCTGCGCGACGTCCTCCAGCCGACCGTCGACGAGATGGCCCGCCGCGGCACCCCGTTCTCCGGACTGCTCTACGCCGGCCTGGCGCTGACCTCGCGCGGCACCCGCGTCGTCGAGTTCAACACCCGCTTCGGCGACCCCGAGACCCAGCCGCTGATGGCGCTGCTCGACGCCCCGCTCTCCCCGCTGCTCATGGGCGCGGCAACGGGCACGCTGGCCTCCGTCCCCGCCCCGACCTGGAAGGACGGCAACGCCGTCGCCGTCGTCATGGCCTCGGCCGGGTACCCGGAGTCCTCCTCCAAGGGCGACGTCATCTCCGGCCTGGACGCGGCCGAGGGCCTGGACGACGTGCACGTGATCCACGCCGGCACGGCACTGTCGGAGGCGGGGGAGCCCGTCACGGCGGGCGGCCGCGTCCTCGCGGTCGTCGCGACCGGCTCCTCGCTGGCCGCGGCCCGCGAGGCCGCCTACGCCGGCGTCGGGGAGATCTCCTTCGACGGCGCGCAGCACCGCACCGACATCGCGCTCAAGGCCGCCCAGGGCTGACGGCCCGCACCCACGGAGGTGGCCGGAGAAGGCCGCGGTCTCGGCGGGCCGCCGCCCGAGTAGCGCTGCCGCGTCCATCGGGGACAATGGGCGTCGTGACCGTGCCGAACGTCCTCGCCACCCGCTACGCCGCCGCCGACCTGGCCGCCATCTGGTCGCCCGAGCACAAGATCGTGCTGGAGCGTCAGCTCTGGATCGCCGTGCTCAAGGCCCAGAAGGACCTGGGCATCGACGTGCCCGACGGCGTGGTCGAGGCGTACGAGAAGGTCGCCGCGCAGGGCACCGACGCCGTGGACCTGGCGTCGATCGCCGCCCGGGAGCGCGTCACCCGGCACGACGTGAAGGCGCGCATCGAGGAGTTCTGCGCGCTCGCCGGGCACGAGCACATCCACAAGGGCATGACCTCGCGCGACCTGACCGAGAACGTCGAGCAGCTGCAGGTCAAGCAGTCCCTCGAGCTGGTCCGCGACCGTGCGGTCGCGTCCCTGGCCCGGCTCGGCCGCCTGGCCGCCGAGCACGAGACCACCGTCATGGCCGGCCGCTCCCACAACGTCGCCGCCCAGGCCACGACGCTCGGCAAGCGGTTCGCCAGCGTCGCCGACGAGCTGATGGTCTCCGTCGAGCGCGTGGAGGACCTGCTCGGCCGCTACCCGCTGCGCGGCATCAAGGGCCCGATGGGCACCGCCCAGGACATGCTCGACCTCCTCGACGGCGACGCCGACAAGCTCGCCACGCTGGAGACCCGCGTGGCCGAGCACCTCGGCTTCGAGCGGGTGCTGACCAGCGTCGGCCAGGTCTACCCGCGCAGCCTGGACTTCGACGTCCTCTCCGCGCTGGTGCAGACCGTGGCGGCTCCCTCCAACCTCGCCACGACGATCCGCCTCATGGCCGGCAACGAGATCGTCACCGAGGGCTTCAAGGAGGGCCAGGTCGGCTCCTCCGCGATGCCGCACAAGATGAACACCCGTTCCTGCGAGCGGGTCAACGGCCTCGCCGTCGTCACCCGCGGCTACCTCTCGATGGTCGGCGAGCTCGCCGGCGACCAGTGGAACGAGGGCGACGTGTCCTGCTCCGTGGTCCGCCGCGTGGCCCTGCCCGACGCGTTCTTCGCCGTGGACGGCCTCTTCCAGACGTTCCTCACGGTGCTCGACGAGTTCGGCGCGTTCCCGGCCGTGATCCAGCGCGAGCTCGACCGCTACCTGCCGTTCCTGGCCACCACCAAGGTCCTCATGGCCGCCGTGCGCAACGGCGTCGGCCGCGAGACCGCGCACGAGGCGATCAAGGAGGCCGCGGTCGGCACCGCCCTGGCGATGCGCCAGGGCCAGGCCGAGAACGACGTGTTCGCCAAGCTCGCCGCCGACGAGCGGCTCAGCCTCACCCCCGCCCAGCTCGAGGCGCTGGTCGCGGAGCCGATCACCTTCACCGGTGCGGCGGTGGCCCAGACGCAGGCCGTCGTCCGCGCCGTCGAGGCGATCTGCGCGGCGCACCCGGACGCGGCTGCGTACAGCCCCGGCGCCATCCTCTGACCCGAGGCCCCGTCGAGGAGCGGCGGCCGCCGACGAGACGACCTCCACACGTCCGTACTCCGGCCCGGCGATGCGCCCGTAACACGATCGCGCAAGGATGGGGCCCATGACTTCGACGACCGGGCCCGACCCGACCTCCGAGGAGATCACCGCCGCCGACCGTCGCGTGAGCGACTACGCGGGGGCCGTGAGCAGCGGCGAGCAGCACGCCGCCCTGCGCGCGTCGGTGCGCCAGCTCGGCACCCTGCTCGGTGAGGCGCTGACCAGGCACGAGGGCCCCGAGCTCCTCCAGCTGGTCGAGGAGGTGCGGCACCGCGCCCGCACCCCCGGCGACGGTGGTCTCGACGAGCTCCTGGCCCAGCAGGACGACGCCACCGCCGTCGTCCTCGCCCGGGCCTTCACCGCCTACTTCCAGCTCGTCAACGTGACCGAGCAGCTGCACCGGTTCGCCGAGCTGAGCGCCTCGGACGAGGGTCCGCTGGCCGCCAGCATCAAGAAGATCGGTGCCGCGGTCGAGGCCGGCAAGCTCTCGCTGGACGAGGTCTCGGCCGCACTGGCCAAGGTCGAGTACCGCCCGGTGTTCACCGCCCACCCGACGGAGGCCTCGCGCCGCACCGTGCTGCGGCTGCTGCGCAAGGTCGCCGAGTCGGTCGCGGCCGGTGAGGACCCCCGCGCCACGGCCGGTGCCCAGGCCCGGATCGACCGCCGCCTGGCCGAGCTGGTCGACCTGCTGTGGCAGACCGACGAGCTGCGCATCGCCAAGCCGCAGCCCAAGGACGAGTCGCGCACGGCGATCTACTACCTGACCCAGCTCGAGGGCCACGTCGTCCCCGGCCTCATGGAGGAGCTGCACCAGCAGCTCTCCGAGATCGGCATCGAGCTGCCCGCGGACGCCCGGCCGCTGCGCTTCGGCGCGTGGGCCGGCGGCGACCGCGACGGCAACCCGTTCGTCACCCCTGAGGTCACCCTCGAGGTGCTCGGCCAGCAGCACGACTTCGGCCTGCGTCGCCTCATCGACCTGGTCGAGGAGGCGCTGACCGAGGCCTCGGCCAGCACCCGCGTCGTCTCGATCAGCGACGAGCTCCAGGCCTCCCTGGACGCCGACGCCGAGGCGCTGCCGATCACCTTCGACACGGTCAAGCGGCTCAACGCCGAGGAGCCCTACCGGATGAAGCTCAGCTTCATCCGTGTGCGGCTCATCCGCACCCGCGACCGGTTCGCCCACGGCACCGCCCACGAGCCGGGCCGCGACTACGCCTCGTTCGACGAGCTGCTGGCCGACCTCACGCTGCTGCGCGAGTCGATGATCGCCAGCGGCGACACGCTCACCGCCAACGGCGAGATCCTCAGCCTCATCCGCACCGCCACCGCGTTCGGCCTGGGCCTGGCCACGCTCGACGTGCGCGAGCACAGCGCCAAGCACCACGCCGCGCTGGCCGAGCTCTACGACCGTCTCGGCGAGCTCGAGACGCCGTACGGCGAGCTCGACCACGCCGAGCGGATCACCACCCTCTCGGCCGAGATGGCGGGCCGTCGTCCGCTCATCGGCTCCGGCCGCCAGCTCGAGGACGGTCAGGCCGACAAGTCGCTGTCGCTGATGCGCACCATCCGCAAGGCGCAGGACACGTTCGGGCCCGACGTCATCGAGACCTACATCGTGTCGATGACCCACGACATCGACGACCTGTTCGCGGTCGTCGTGCTGGCCCGCGAGGCCGGCCTGGTCGACACCGGCTCCGAGACCGCGCCCGCCACGGCGCGCCTCGGCTTCGCCCCGCTGTTCGAGACGGTGGCCGAGCTCGAGCTGGCCGGCCCTCTGCTCGAGGGGCTGCTCTCCGACCCGTCCTACCGCCGCGTGGTCAAGGCCCGCGGGGACGTGCAGGAGATCATGCTGGGCTACTCGGACTCCTCGAAGGACGCCGGCATCGCCGCGTCCCAGTGGCAGATCCACCGCGCCCAGCGCGGCCTGCGCGACATCGCGGCCCGGCACGGCGTCTCCCTGCGGCTCTTCCACGGCCGCGGCGGCTCGGTGGGCCGCGGTGGCGGCCCGTCGGCCGAGGCGATCCTGGCGCAGCCGTGGGGCTCGATGACCGGCCCGATCAAGGTCACCGAGCAGGGCGAGGTCATCTCCGACAAGTACCTGCTGCGCGGCCTCGCGCGGTTCAACCTCGAGAACGCGCTCGCCGCGACCATCGAGGCCGCGGTGCTGCACACGACGATGTCGCTGCCGGACGGCACGCTGGACCGCTGGGACGCCACGATGGACGTGGTGGCCTCGCAGGGCCAGGTCGCCTACCGCGCACTGGTGCGCGACCCGGCCCTCGTGCCGTTCTTCGTCACCGCCACCCCCGTCGACGAGCTGGGCAAGATGAACATCGGCTCGCGGCCCTCCAAGCGCCCCGGCGGCGAGGGCGGCCTGGACGACCTGCGCGCGATCCCGTGGGTGTTCGGCTGGACCCAGACCCGGATGATCCTGCCCGGCTGGTTCGGCGTCGGCTCCGGCCTCAAGGCGGCCCGCGAGGCCGGCCACGAGGAGCAGCTGAAGGAGATGTACGGCTCCTGGAACTTCTTCCGCACCTTCCTCTCGAACGTGCAGATGACGCTCTCCAAGACCGACCTCGCCATCGCCGCGCGCTACGTCGACACGCTCGTGCCCGAGGACTCCCGGGCGCTGTTCGAGGTGATCAAGGCCGAGCACGCGCTCACCGTCGCCGAGGTCCTGCGGGTCACCGGCGAGTCCGAGCTGCTCGAGCACTCCCCGGTGCTGCGCCAGACCCTGGCGCTGCGTGACGCCTACCTGGCGCCGCTGCACGCCCTGCAGGTCAGCCTGCTGGCCCGCACGCGCGCCACCGCCTCCGAGGTCACCGCCTTCGACCCGGACAGCGACCTCCAGCGCGCGCTGCTCACCACGATCAACGGCATCGCCGCGGGCCTGCGCAACACCGGCTGATCCCACCTCGCTGGTCGAGGTGCGAAGCCGGCCACGGCTGAGCCTCGAGACCCCCGCCCCCGGAGACGGCGCACGCCGCCGTCGGGTGCGGGGGTCTCGTGCGTCCAGGACACGTGTCGAGGCCCACCCGCTCGGGTCTGCGGTGGCGGGGAAGGATGTCGGGGAAAGGGTGGTGAGCGTGGTCGAGCAGCACGTCGAGGAACCGGCGACGCCGGAGCAGGAGCAGGCGCCGTACGAGCCGGACCCGCGCCGGTGGCGGATCCTGGGCGTCTCGCTGGTCGTCGGGTTCATGTCGCTGCTCGACGTCTCGATCGTCAACGTCGCGATCCCGTCGATGTCGGCGGGGCTGGACGCCTCGGAGGGGACGATCCAGTGGGTCGTCTCCGGCTACGCGCTGGCCTTCGGCCTGACGCTCGTGGCGGGCGGACGCCTGGGCGACGCGTACGGCCGCCGGACGATGATGCTGATCGGCCTCACCGGGTTCGTGGCCTCGTCCGCGTTCGTGGGGTTCGCGCCCAGCGCCGGGACGGTGGTGCTGGCGCGGCTGCTCCAGGGCGCCTCGGCCGGCCTGCTGACGCCGCAGAACTCGGGGCTGATCCAGCAGCTGTTCCGGGGTCGGGAGCGGGGTCGGGCGTTCGGCTTCTTCGGGCTGACCGTCTCGATCGCCTCGGCCACCGGGCCGGTGATCGGCGGACTCATCATCGCGCTGGCCGGCGCGGAGGACGGCTGGCGCTGGCTGTTCTGGATCAACGTGCCGATCGGCCTCGTGGCGTTCGCGGCGATCTGGCTGATGGTGCCGCGCACCCCGGCCGCCGAGCGCACCGGCGACGCCCGCATCGACGTGCTCGGCTCGGTGCTGCTCGGCGCGACCGTGATCTGCCTGCTGCTGCCGGTGGTCTCGCTGGAGAACGGCTCGGCGCTGCCGCTCGTGCTGCTCCTCGGGGTGCCGCTGCTCGGCTGGGCGTTCGTGCGCTGGGAGGCCCGCCAGGTGCGCACCGGCCGCCCGCCCCTGCTCGACCTGCGGCTGCTGCGCCGACTGCCCGGCTACGTCAACGGCATGGCCGTGGGCGCGCTCTACTTCACCGGGTTCACGGGCCTCATGCTCGTGGCCTCGCTGCACCTCCAGGACGGCCTCGGCTACTCCGCCCTCCAGGCGGGCCTGATGATGGCCCCCTTCGCGGTCGGCTCGGCCGTCGCCGCCCCGCTGGCCGGGCGCGTGGTGACGGACGTCGGCCGCCTGCTGACCGTCGGCGCTCTGGGCGTGATGATCAGCGGCACCGTGCTCGTGGCGCTGGTCGTGCCGCTGGCCACCCCGATCTGGGCCTGGCTGCCGCCGGTGCTGCTGCTGACCGGCCTGGGCGCCGGTGCGGTGGTGAGCCCGAACATCACGCTCACGCTGCAGGAGGTGCCGCCGGAGATGGGTGGCGCCGCGGGCGGTGCGCTGCAGACCGGGCAGCGCATCGGCGCGTCGATCGGGGCGGCGCTGGCGGTCTCGGTCTACACGCTGGTCGCCGGCGTCGCCTCGTCCGCCGTGGGGCTCTCGGCCGCCCTGGCCGCCGAGATCGTGCTGCTGCTCGGGGCGCTCGCGATGGCTGTCCGCGCCTGGCGGCGGTGACGACACCCACGCCGTGACGGCCTCCACGCGCACACCGGTGTGACGACCGGGCGAGGAGGGGGACGATGGGTGGCATGTCGGAACCTGCGCCCGCTCCCGATCACGTCACCGAGGTCCACCCCGACGCCGTGACGGTCTGCATCAGCCGTGTCGTCGACCCCGCCCGGGAGGCGGAGATGATCTCGTGGCTGACGGCCGGCCAGTCGCTGGCGCAGCTGTTCCCCGGGTTCCTGGGCGTCGGGTGGGTGCGGCCCGCCCCCGGCCACGACACCTGGCACGCGCTCTACCGGTTCGCGGACGCCGACGCCCTCAAGGCGTGGGAGGAGTCCCCGCAGCGGCACTGGTGGCGCGAGTCGGCGGCCGGCCTGGTGGTGCGCGAGGTCGGCACCGAGAAGCGGTCGGGCATCGAGGGCTGGTTCGACGCCCCGGACGCCGAGATCCTCACCGACGCCCCGCCCCCGCCGCCGCGGTGGAAGCAGGCGATCACCATCTTCATGGTGTTCTACCCGGCCTCCCTGGTGGTCAACTGGATCGCGTCGCAGATCGGGTGGGTGCAGGCGCTGCCGCTGCCGCTGCGCCTGCTCTCCACGATCGTGGTGCTGACCCCGCTGATGGTCTTCTACGGGCTGCCGTGGATCACCCGCAAGATGGACTGGTTCCTCCACGGCCGTCCCGCCCCGTGGCGCCGGGCCCGCGCGTCCTGACGTCGCCCGACCGGAACAACCGCCCGCGACCTCGGGGTGCAGCTCGCTGACCTGGCCTGATGCGTGCCGGTGCCGTGGCGGCCCGGCGTTGTTCCGGTCCGGCGACGGCCGCCCACCCCCGCCGGTCGTGCAGGTCCTTGCAGTGCAGCGACCTGCACGTCGTCCCGTCTTCACGACGTGGACGAGGCGGGGCAGCGTGGCGTCCATGACCACTCTCGGGACCACCCTCCACCGTCACCTCCGCCGGATCGGCCTCGTGCTCGCCGGCCTGCTCCTGGCTACCGGCACCGGCGTGCTGGCGGCGCCGACCGCCTCCGCGGTGAGCCAGTCCAGCGCTGCCTCCCAGCTCTCCGCCGCCGGCATCAGCTGGGTCTCCTCCGGCGGCTGCACCGACCGCTACAACTCCTCCTGCACCTCGTTCGAGGGCATCCGCCAGGCCACGATCGACGGCGCCATCACGCTGAAGAACGCCTCGGGCTGCGCCCTGACCATCACCGGCGGCACCGAGACCGGCCACTCCTCGGGCACCTACTCGCACTGGAACGGCTACAAGCTCGACTTCCGCATCACCACCTGCCTGAACAGCTGGGTGACCGGCCACTACGCCTACATCGGCACCCGCAGCGACGGGGCCGCGATGTACCAGGCCGCCTCCGGCAACGTGTACGCCAAGGAGGGCTCCCACTGGGACGTCACCTACTACTCCTGCGGCTGCTGACCGCTCCGCTGGTCGAGGCGTGACGAACGCACGTCGAGACCAGCCGCCGCACGCCCTAGGCTGGCCCCCGTGAGCACGGAGCTGAACATCCCCGCCGCCCCGCCGATCGCCGGCACCCGCCACGTCCACTCGGGCAAGGTGCGCGACCTGTACGAGGTCACCGAGGGCGAGCACACGGGCCGCTTCCTCATGGTCGCCAGCGACCGGCTCTCCATCTTCGACTTCGTGCTCGACACGACCATCCCCGACAAGGGCGAGATCCTCACCCGCATGTCGCTGTGGTGGTTCGAGCAGCTCGAGGACCTCGTGCCGCACCACGTCGTCTCCACCGACGTGCCGGACTCGGTCAGGGGGCGCGCGGTCATCTGCGAGAAGCTCGACATGTTCCCCGTCGAGTGCGTGGCGCGCGGCTACCTGACCGGGTCCGGCCTCCTCGACTACACGGCGTCCGGTGAGGTCTGCGGCGTCCCGCTGCCGGCCGGCCTCGTCGACGGCAGCCGCCTGCCCGAGCCGATCTTCACCCCGGCAACGAAGGCCGAGCTGGGCGACCACGACGAGAACGTCTCCTACGAGGCGGTCGTCGCCACGATCGGAGAGCCGGACGCCGCCGACCTGCGCGACCTCACGCTCGCCGTGTACGGCCGCGCCGAGGAGATCGCCCGCGAGCGCGGCATCCTGCTCGCCGATACGAAGTTCGAGTTCGGGAGGGACGCGGCGGGCCGCACGATCCTCGCGGACGAGGTGCTGACGCCCGACTCCTCGCGCTTCTGGCCCGCGGCCGAGTGGAAGCCTGGCCAGACCCAGCCCTCCTACGACAAGCAGATCGTCCGCAACTGGGCGCTCTCGCCGGAGTCCGGCTGGGTGAAGTCCTCGGGCGAGGCCCCGCCGGCGCTGCCCGCCGAGGTCGTCGAGCGCACCCGCGCCCGCTACATCGAGGCCTACGAGCTGCTCACCGGCGAGACGTTCTGACCATGGTCGCCCGTCACGGCTCCGGTCGGGTGCGGTTCTCCGTGCCCCAGGAGGTCGCCTTCGACTACCTGGTGGACCCGGCGAACCGCCCCGAGTGGCAGTCGTCGCTGCGCTCCGTCGCGGACGTGGCGGGTGAGCAGGCCGCGGGTCAGACCTGGACCGACGTGACCGTGCCCGGCCTGCGCCCGGCCATGCGCACCACCCGGCTCGAGCGTCCCCACGTGTGGGCCGAGACGGGCACCTGGCGCGGGGTCCGCGCCGACCTGGACCTCGCCTTCACCCCGGCCGCGGCCGGTGTGGCCTGCGACGTGTCGTTCCGGTTCCGCATCGAGGCGCTCGGCGTCCTCGGGCTGGTCGCCACGTTCGCCTCCGTGCCCGCCGTCCGCGCGGACCTCAAGCGGGCCGCGAGGATCCTGCTCGAGCGCCAGTAGCCGCCCCGGCAGGGGTCACTCCCTGCCGGCCTGCAGACCTAGCCGCACGCCGAGCGCGACGACACCGGTCGCCACGCAGCCGATGCCGACGTAGCGCAGCGTCGTGGTGATGAACAGGACGGTCGTGAGGTCGTCCAGCCGGGCCGGGCGGGCGTTGTCGATCACGGCCCACCACACGGCGGCGGAGACGATCATCAGCGCGGTGCCGCCCAGCAGCAGCCAGGTGGTGAGCTTGCGGGCGCGGACCTCGGCCGGCTGCGCGGACCAGGACGCGCGGGCGCTGCTGAGCCCGTCGGGGACGGCCCCGGAGGCCTCGTGCTGGTCGCCGGTCTCGGCCTCGGCCGATCCCTGGTCGTGGGGGTCGCGCATGGACGGGTGCGGCACGGGTTCTCCCTGGAGGACGACGGTCGGCGGCAAGCCGTGGCTGACAACCCGAGCATGACACGTCGACGCCGCTGGCGACCGACCACGTCAGGCGGCATGGACCGGCTTGTGACTCGTGGGTAGGTTGCTCCCATCACACCCGACGTGACGGAGGCCACTCGTGACCGACTACAACCTCGCCAGCCTGCTCGAGAACAGCGCGGCGGCCTACCCCGGTCGCGACGCGGTGGTGCTGGGTGAGACCCGGCTGACGTACGCGCAGGTCAACGGTGCGGCCAACCAGGTGGCGAACGCGCTGAGGGAACGCGGCGTCGGGCACGGCGACAAGGTGGTGCTGAGCTGCCCGAACCTGCCGTACTTCTCGATCGTCTACTTCGGCATCCTCAAGGCCGGCGCGACCGTCGTCCCGCTCAACGTGCTGCTCAAGGGGCGCGAGGTGGCCTACCACCTGGCCGACTCCGACGCGAAGGCCTACTTCTGCTTCCAGGGCACCCCCGAGCTGCCCATCGGCGCCGAGGGCTTCGCCGGCTTCGAGCAGGCCGAGGGCTGCGAGCACTTCTTCATGATCACCGCGGACCCGGCCGCCCCCAGCCCCATCGAGGGCACCACGACGATGGGTCAGGCGATGGCGACGCAGCCGCCCACGTTCGACACGGTCGTCACCGACGAGGACGACACCGCCGTCATCCTCTACACCTCCGGCACGACGGGTCAGCCCAAGGGCGCGGAGCTGCGGCACCGCAACATGCGCGACAACGCGCTGGCCGGCACGGAGCTCTTCGGCGCGGACGCCGAGAACCCCGACACCTACCTGTGCGTGCTGCCGCTGTTCCACTCCTTCGGGCAGAGCGTCATCCAGAACGGCGGCTTCGCGTTCGGCGGCACGGTCGTGATGCTGCCGCGGTTCGAGGCGGCGCCCGCCCTGGGGCTCATGCTCAAGGAGCAGGTGACGTTCTTCGCCGGCGTCCCGACGATGTACTGGGGCCTGCTGGGGGCGCTGACCCCCGAGGTGGACGTCGACACCCTGGCCAAGAACCTCCGCGTCGCGGCCGCCGGCGGCTCGGCGCTGCCGGTGGAGGTGCACCGCAAGTTCGAGCAGCAGTTCGGCGTGACGATCCTCGAGGGCTACGGCCTGTCCGAGACGTCCCCCGTGGCGTCGTTCTCGCCGTTCGGCAAGCCCGTGCGCGTGGGCTCGATCGGCCTGCCGATCCCCGGCGTGGAGATGAAGCTGATCGACCCGACGCCGGGTGAGTGGGGCTCGATCCCCGACGAGCGCGACGAGAACGGGATGACGCCGGTCGGCGAGATCGCGATCAAGGGCCACTGCGTGATGAAGGGCTACTACCAGCGCCCGGACGCCACTGACGCGGTGCTCGACGCCGACGGCTGGTTCCGCTCCGGCGACCTCGGCCGGCAGGACGCCGACGGGTACTACTACATCGTCGACCGCTCCAAGGACATGATCATCCGCAACGGCTTCAACGTGTACCCGCGCGAGATCGAGGAGGTCCTGCTGACCCACCCCGCCGTCTCGCTGGCCGCCGTCATCGGCGTGCCGCACGAGGAGCACGGCGAGGAGATCAAGGCGGTGCTGATCCTGAACGAGGGCGCGAGCGTGTCCGAGGACGAGGTCCTGGCGTGGGGCAAGGAGCAGATGGCGGCGTACAAGTACCCGCGCATCATCGAGTTCGTGCCCAGCCTGCCCATGACCGCCACCGGCAAGATCCTCAAGCGCGAGCTCAGCTGACCGGGTCCGGTGGTCGAGGTGCGAGGCCGGCCACGGCCAAGCCTCGAGACCGCCGCACGCGACTCGCTACGGTGAGGACGTGAAGTTCCTGGTCTTCGGCTTCCTGTCGTTCCTGATGCTGGCCGTCGGCATCCTGTGGACCGGTGAGTCCTTCGGCTGGTGGGGCGAGGAGCCCACGTCCGGCAGCGGCACCGCGGTGCTCGGGCCGCCGATCGCCGGCCTGGGTGTCGCCATGGCCATCGTCGTGGTCCAGCAGGCGTTCAAGCGCGACTGAGCGCAGCCGGTGGTCGAGGTGCGAGGAGCGCTGGCGACGAGCCTCGAGACCGCCCCACCAGACGTGAGACGTCAGTCGAACGGGTTCGGCAGCGCGCCGGGCAGACCGGCCAGCATCTCGCGCGCCTGGCCGGCGACCTTGTGCTCGACGAGCACCTCGTACCGGGTCGCGACGACCTGGGTGACGGAGGAGAAGTCGCGCTGGCCGCGGGTCAGTGCGTAGCTGATCAGCGTGAAGATGAGGCCGAACAGCGCGCCGATGACCGCGGTGGAGGCAAGCAGCGCCAACAGCCCCTGGTCGGAGGAGAACAGGCTCAGCACCAGGCCGACGAAGAGACCGAACCAGGCGCCCGAGGCGGCACCGCCGACCGCGACCCGGCCGGTGGTGAGCCGACCGGTGATCCGCTCGACGCGCTTGAGGTCCGTCCCGACGATCATGCACTGCTCGACCGGGAACTTGTGGTCGGAGAGGTAGTCGACCGTCTCCTGGGCGTGCGCGTAGTCGTCGTAGGTCGCCAGGGACTGCGGGAACTCCAGCGCGAACGCGTCGGCGCTGAGGCGGCGGGGGGTTCCGGGGCTGCTCATGGCCCCAGTCTGCCCCCGCCGTGGGTGCCCGCGGGGGTGTCCTCGGCCCTCAGTTGCCTGTGAACCTCCTGACGGTTGCCACCAGGGCGGCTGCGTACCGCCTCTGCCCCGCGGTGCGCCGCATGGCGCGCGCATCCCGCCGGTTGCGCATGTTGCCCGCCTCCAGCAGCACCGCCGGCACGTCGGAGAGGTTGAGGGTGCCGAGGTCGCCCCGGGCGTCGATGCCGGTGCCGCCGGCGACGTAGTTCGCGACCGGGAACCCCTGCCGCTTCATCGCACGCTTCAGCGTGCGGGCGAGGCGACGCGACGGCTTCCAGATGTCGCCTGTCCAGCCCTTCCGCTTCGTCGGCCGGATGACGTGGAACCCGCGGGCCCCGCTCGTGGTGCTGCCGTCACCGTGGAGCGAGAGCAGGACGTCTGCGTCGTACCGCGCCCCCGCCTTGCCGCGGGTGTTGATGCACGGACCCCACCGGTCCTCCCGGTTGCTGTGCCGGGTCAGCCGCACGGTCGCGCCGAGCCGGCGCAGCTTCTTGCGGGTCCGCACGGCCAGCTGCCACACGAAGGTCGCCTCGGGCCAGCCCTTGTTCGTCGCCGTGCCGGTGGTGTTGCACGCCTTCTTGAACCCGCCGGCCTGCACGAGCCGGTTGATCTCCTCCGGGAAGTTCTTGTTGCCCAGCTGGTGGCCGGGGTCGAGCACGACGGTCACGCCGGCCAGCGGCTTGCGCTGCTGCGGTGCGCTCACGGCCGTGGCCAGCCCCGACGTGGCCAGCCCCGACGTGGCCGGCTCGGACGACGGCAGCGCCGGTGCGGCCGGCGCGAGGCCTAGCACGAGCACGCCGGCGAGGGCGGGCGCCGCGACGGCCCGGACGAGGGCGCGGGGGGAGGACCGGTGGGCCGGTCGGTGGGGGAGCCGAGACATGCCAGCAGGGTAGGTCGGGTGCCGGGGCGTGTCTCGGGCGTCGCGTCCGCCGCACGCGGCCGGCTCGGAGCATCGGGCGACGCGGCTTAGGATGGGACGCGTCGGCGCTGCCGACGTCCCTGATACGTGAGACCCGCAGGAGTCACCGTGCCCGTCGTCGTCGTCGACGTGATGCCCAAGCCCGAGATCCTCGACCCGCAGGGCAAGGCCGTGCAGGGCGCTCTGCCCCGCCTCGGCTTCGCCGGCGTGAGCGACGTCCGCCAGGGCAAGCGCTTCGAGCTGACCGTCGAGGAGGTCACCGACGAGGTGCTCGCCCAGGTCGCGAAGATGGCCGAGACGCTGCTCTCCAACCCGGTGATCGAGAACTTCACCGTGCGCGTGGAGACCGAGGCCGAGACCGCCGTGGCCGGAGCGGGCGCGTGAAGGTCGGGGTCGTCACCTTCCCCGGGACGCTCGACGACGTCGACGCCGCCCGGGCGATCCGTCTCGGCGGCCACGAGGCCGTCTCCCTGTGGCACGGCGACCACGACCTCAAGGGTGTCGACGCCGTCGTCCTGCCGGGCGGGTTCTCCTACGGCGACT
Organism: Nocardioides bruguierae; assembly: GCF_023554635.1. Lineage (NCBI taxonomy): Bacteria > Bacillati > Actinomycetota > Actinomycetes > Propionibacteriales > Nocardioidaceae > Nocardioides > Nocardioides bruguierae. Next base: position 173,804 of record NZ_JAMJPH010000001.1, on the reverse strand, counting down.
ACCTGCGCTGCGGCGCCATCTCCCGCTTCGCGCCGGTGATGACCGAGGTCGTCGCGGCCGCCAACGGTGGTCTGCCGGTGCTCGGCATCTGCAACGGCTTCCAGATCCTCTGCGAGTCCCACCTGCTGCCGGGCGCGCTGATCCGCAACGACCACATGAAGTTCGTCTGCCGCGACCAGCGCCTGCGGATCGAGAACACCTCGACCCCGTGGACCAGCGCCTACAGCCACGGTGCCGAGATCACCATCGCCCTGAAGAACGGGGAGGGCGGCTTCGTCGCCGACGAGGCCACGCTCGACATGCTCGAGGCCGAGGGCCGGGTCGTCGCCCGCTACCTCGACGTGAACCCGAACGGCTCGATGCGCGACATCGCCGGCGTCACCAACGAGCGCGGCAACGTCGTGGGCCTGATGCCGCACCCGGAGCACGCGGTCGAGGAGCTCACCGGCTCCGGCACCGACGGACTCGGCTTCTTCACCTCGTTCCTGGAGCAGGCCGCCTCCGTCTGAGGCCCCTGTGATCTCCGCCCGACCGGCGGTGAGCAGGCAACCGAACCCCGTGCGGGAAGGGTTGCAGGCTCACCGCCGGTCGGCGTTCCGGAGCACGAGCGGTGCGTCGGCAACCGAACCGGCTGAGCAGACAGGTTGCTGAGCCACCACCCATCGAGAGTGACGCCGATGCTCACCCTCTTGGGCCGCTCAGGCACCCTGGACCCATGCGCTCCCCCCTGGGTCTGTTCCGCAAGGTCGCGATCGCGGAGGCGGTGACCTGGGCCCTGCTGATCCTCGGCATGGTGCTCAAGTACGGCACCGAGACGACCGACCTCGGCGTGCGTGTCTTCGGCATGCTCCACGGGATCGTCTTCGTCGCCTACTGCGTGACCACCGTCGTGGTGGCCGTCGACCAGCGCTGGAGCCTCGGCCGCGCCGTGCTCGGCCTGGCCTCCGCCGTCCCGCCGTTCGTGACCGTCGTCTTCGACCAGGTGGTCGAGCGCCGCGGCGGCCTGGGCACCACCTGGCGCCTGCGGACCGAGCAGCCCGCCGGCGTCCTGGAGAAGCCCGTGGCGTGGCTGCTGCGCGAGCGCCTGCGCGGCCTGGCCGCCGGGGTGGTGGCCGTGGCCGCGCTCACCGGCCTCGCGCTGCTGGTGGGCCCGCCGGCGTCCTGAGGCTCGACCTCAGCTGCGCTGGCCCTGCTTCAGCAGGCGCCACTGCGGGCCGGTGATGATGCCGGTCGCCTCCAGCCCCACCCGTCGCTGCCACTGCTTGACGGCCTTGGTGGTCGCGGCCAGGTAGAGCCCGTTGACGGGGGTCCGGATCTTGGCGGCGACCGCGTTGAGGGTGCGCTGGAGGTAGCGCACCTGGTTGCTGCCGTCGCCGAACTTCAGCCGGGTGCCGCGGGCGTACTCCGACAGCGCCGCCACCCAGTTCTCCCGTGACCACGTGCGGGACTCGTCGAAGCCGTGGTGGCGCTGCCAGGAGCGGACGACGGAGATCAGCTCGGCGTCGTACTCGCCGTCGGTGCGGCCACCGGCGAAGCCGTCGAGCCGCAGGACGCACTGCAGCGCCGCCGTCCTGCTCTCGTCGGCGACGACGGTGCTGCCGTCGGAGGCGGTGCGCGTGGGGGAGAGGTTCATGTAGTCGCGGTAGGAGATCTGCGTGCCGTTGCAGACCTCGGCCTCGTCCGGTGCTCGGGTGCCCTTGCCGAGGTCGAGGTAGCTGGAGTCGATGTTGATGGTGACCCCGCCCCACGTCTCGTCGTGGCCGCCGCGGTACTGCTTCATCCGGTCGCCGTCGGTCCAGCCGGTGTTGCTGAGCGAGGTCGAGGTGAGGTTCTGCTGGCCGTCCCAGTCGGCGATCCAGACGCGGTCGGGCATCGAGAAGCGGTGGGGGCGGTTCTGCCGGGCGCCGTCGAGCGCCTTGATGCCGGACCCGGCGCTGGAGTACACGCCCGAGACGTAGCCGAGGGTGTGGATCCGGTCGGTCCAGCCGTCGAGGAACGACAGCGCCGACTCGCGACAGTTCTTGTTGCCGAGGTCGAAGCCCTCCATGTCGTACCAGAGGGTCGAGCCGGCGGCGATGCCCAGGTCGGCGGCCTTGTTGACGGCGCCGGAGGCCGACTTCACGCCCTGCTCGTAGGCGAGGTCGTAGCGGCCGTTCTTCCCGGGCCGGGGGTTGACGGTCTCGTCGTTCCTGTACCGCGGGAAGCGGGGGTTGCAGGAGGCCTGAGGACCGAGGGTGATCGGCAGGATGCGCCACCCGGTCGACGACTGCTTGGCGACCCACTCGGCGGTGAGGTTCGGCTGGTCGCGGCACGCACGCGACTTGCCCGAGGCGTAGACGCCCACGGCCTGGTACGGCGAGGCGCGCCACCAGGTGTTCATCGTCTTCTGGTCGGGCGTGTGGCACTGGTCGAAGGCTAGCCCGGTGAGGTTGCGGGGCGTCACGACCCCCGGCTCGCCCTCGCGGGCGGCGGTGTCGTCCGCGGAGGCCAGGGTGCCGGTGGTGGCGACGGTGGCCCCGGTGCGGACGGCGGCGGGCGCGGCCGTCGCGGGCAGGGGGCCGGCCAACGGCAGCACGAGCAGGAGGGGGACGGCGGCGAGCAACGCACGCAGGCGCGGGCGGCGGGTCATCGGGGACTCCGGGAGAGGTCGGGCCGGGGAAGGGCCGGTGGGGGAGCGACCGGACGACGATAACCCCAGGAGTCCCACGGATCACGGCACTTCACACGAGTTGCACGACCCTGTGAACGCACGAGCGGGTCGTGTGCCTGAGCGGTTGCCGGAGCGACCGCTGGGGCACACGACCCGCGTCGGGTGGAGCGAGGTCAGGCGGCTGCCTGCTCCAGAGGCTCGGTCGGCTCGCCGTCGGGCTGGGTGGCCCGGGCGGCTCGGGCACGGCGCGCGGCCTGCACGGTCAGCGCGAGGGCGGCCAGGGCTGCCGCCGAGGCGAACGCGGCCGAGGTGAGGAACGCGGCCTGCGCCCCGGGCACGACCTCGCCGGGCACCGCGCCCACGGCGTAGACCGAGACGACGGCCGCGAGGCCGACCGCCCCGCCCAGCTGCTGGGCGGTCTGCAGCATGCCGGACGCGGCGCCGGCGTCCTGCGGCTGCACGCCGGCCATGACGAGCGAGGTGACCGGCATGAAGATCGCGCCGGCCGAGGCGCCGATGAGGACCAGCGGCAGCAGCAGGGCCGGGGCGTAGCCGGCGCCGGCGTCGTAGGTCGAGAGCGCCGTGAAGCCCAGTGCCAGGCCGATCGTGCCGGCGAGCACCATCACCGGCGCGCCGAGCCGGGCGACCAGGCCCGGGGCGAAGCGGGACATGGTGAAGATCGACAGGCTGACCGGCAGGAACGCCAGGCCGCTGGTGAGCGGCCCGAAGCCGAGGTCGGTCTCGAGGATCTGCACGACCAGGAAGAACATCGACATCTGGGCGCCGAACACGAGCGGCATCACGACCAGCGCGCCGACGCGTCGCGGGTCGCGCAGCAGCGCAGGCTGGACGAGCGGGGTGCGGCCGAGCGCCTCCTGGCGCAGCTCCTGGCGGACGAGCACGGCCAGCATCGCCAGGCCGATGAGCAGGAGGTCGAGGGTGCGGGTGGAGGTCCAGCCGTGCTCGGCGGCACCGACCAGGCCGTAGACCAGCGAGACGGCGCCGCCGGTGGCGAGCAGGGCGCCGAGCACGTCGAACCGCCCGGGGCGACGCGGGGTCTCCGCGACGTGCCGGCCGACCAGCGCCACGACGGCCAGGCCGATCGGGACGTTGATCCACAGCGTCCAGCGCCACGAGCCGAGGTCGGTCACGACCCCGCCGAGCAGCAGGCCCAGGCTGGCGCCGCCCGAGGAGACGGCGGCGAACAGGGCGAAGGCGCGGTGGCGTGCCGCGTCGTCCTTCGCGCTCGTCGTGAGCAGCGCCAGGACGCTGGGAGCGGCCAGTGCCGCGCCCACGCCCTGGGCCGCGCGGGCCGCGACGAGCTGGCCGGGGGTCTGGGCCAGGCCGCCCAGCAGCGAGGCGAGGGTGAAGAGGGTCAGGCCGACCTGGAAGAGGCGGAGCCGACCGAGGACGTCGCCGAGCCGGCCGCCGAGCAGGAGCAGGCCGCCGAAGGCGAGCGTGTAGGCGTTGAGCACCCACGACAGTGAGGCCGGGCCGAAGCCGAGCGCGGTGTCGATGTGGGGCAGGGCGACGTTCACGACGGTGGCGTCGAGCACGATCATGAGCTGGGCGACCAGGACGATGGCCATCCCGAGGCCGAGGCCGGACTTCTCGTCGGGCTCGGCGGTCTGCGTGGTGTTCGTGGTGCTGTCCTTACGGGAGGGGCGGTTCTCGTCGAGGCGGACTCCGGCGGGGCGGCCGCGTCCGGGGATGAGCCGGGCCACGCCCGGCTCGCCGGTGGCGGAGGCGGTGGAGCCGGCGCGGGTGGCGCGACGCTCGGCACGGCGGACCTGGCGGGCTGCTGCCCGGTCGGCGGTGCGCTCGCGGTCGCGGCGGATGAGGTCCTCGAGCGGGTCGGAGGCGTCGAGGGTGACGGTGTCGACCCGTCGCGGCTGGGCGTGCCGGGTCGTGAGGGTCGCGGGGACGGTGTCGATCTCGGGAAGGGACGCGAGCGCGTCGTCGTTGCGGCTCGTGGTGCGGGTGGTCGTCGTCTGGTGGGGCGGTGTCTGGGACATGGGGAGCGCGTCCTGTTCTGACCCTGGCTGGGCCGACGTAGACTGAACTGGAGATGTCCTCCGGTTCGCCTTCGACGATACGGAGAGTGTCTCCGCTTAGCAAGGGAACGGCCGAGATCTGTTCCGAACCCACCCGTGTGATCCGTGAGAGGTGCGTCATGCGCGCTGATGCCCAGCGCAATCGCGACAAGATCGTCGAGGCTGCTCGGGAGGCGTTCCGCTGCGGCGGGTACGACGTCCCGCTCGACCAGATCGCCAAGGCGGCCGAGGTCGGCCCGGGCACGCTCTACCGGCACTTCCCGACCCGCGACGACCTGGTCGACGCCGTCATGGCCCCCTGGGTGGCCGGCGTCGAGGCCGCGGCCGACCGGGCGCTCGAGGCCACCGGCACGCCGCGTGAGCGCCTGCTCGCCTGGTTCGACGAGTACGTGCGGCTGATCGCGGTGCACAAGGGTGGCCCTGCGAAGTTCACGGTCGCGCTCGGCGACGAGGGCTCCCCGATCAAGCACAAGTGTGGCGTGCTGCTGGCTGCCCACGAGCGGGTCCTCGCCCCCCTGCGCGAGGAGGGCGCGCTGCGCGCCGACGTCACCGCCATCGAGGTCGGACGCCTCGTCGGCGGTGTCGCGATGGTCGCCGACTCCGGTCAGCTGGACACCACCGCGACCGGCCCGATGCTCGGCGTCGTCGCGGACGGGTTCCTCACCCTCGAGCACCACCCCGCCTCGTCCGCCTGATCGACCCGCGCCTGACCCCACCCCCGCCGCGTCGGCAGAAACTTTCACCCCGCCACGCTCGGGTGCGTCCACCCGCGTCCGCCGAGGACGGCCCGAGGGGCTGCGGCAGGTAGATTGCTCCCGTGCTGGACACCGTCTCCGTCGCCGCGTCCGACCCCGACCGCGAGCAGCCGTTCGCCGACCTGGGCCTCAAGCCCGACGAGTACGAGAGGATCAAGGAGATCCTGGGCCGCCGGCCCACGAGCTCCGAGCTCGCCATGTACTCCGTCATGTGGTCGGAGCACTGCTCCTACAAGTCCTCGAAGGTCCACCTCAAGCAGTTCGGCGAGATCCCGCAGGAGACCAAGGCCGGGCGCATGCTCGCCGGCATCGGTGAGAACGCGGGCGTCATCGACGTCGGCAACGGCTGGGCCGTGACGTTCAAGATCGAGTCGCACAACCACCCCAGCTACGTCGAGCCCTACCAGGGCGCCGCGACCGGCGTTGGCGGCATCGTCCGCGACATCCTCGCGATGGGTGCCCGCCCGGTCGCCGTGATGGACCCGCTGCGCTTCGGTGCCCTCGACGCCGAGGACACGCGGCGCGTGCTCCCGGGCGTCGTGTCCGGCGTCGGCGGCTACGGCAACTGCCTGGGCCTGCCGAACATCGGCGGCGAGGTCGTCTTCGACTCCTCCTACGCCGGCAACCCGCTGGTCAACGCCCTGTGCGTCGGCGTCCTCAAGCACGAGGACCTGCACCTGGCCAAGGCGTCCGGCGAGGGCAACAAGGTCATCATGTACGGCGCCCGCACCGGCGGCGACGGCATCGGTGGCGCCTCGATCCTGGCCTCGGACACGTTCGAGTCCACCGGCCCGACCAAGCGCCCCGCGGTGCAGGTCGGCGACCCGTTCATGGAGAAGCTGCTCATCGAGTGCACCCTGGAGCTGTTCCAGGCGGGCGTCGTCGCGGGCATCCAGGACTTCGGTGCCGCCGGCATCTCGTGCGCCACCTCCGAGCTGGCCGCGGCCGGCGACGGCGGCATGCACGTCGAGCTCGCCGGCGTCCCGCTGCGCGACTCCACGCTGGCTCCCGAGGAGATCCTCATGAGCGAGTCGCAGGAGCGGATGATGGCGGTCGTCGAGCCCGCCGACGAGGCCCGCTTCATGGAGATCTGCGCCAAGTGGGACGTCGAGGCCGTCACCATCGGCACCGTCACCGGCACCGGCCGCCTGGTCATCGACTGGAACGGCGAGACCATCGTGGACGTCGACCCGCGCACGGTCGCCCACGACGGCCCCACCTACGAGCGCCCCTACGCCCGCCCGGCGTGGCAGGACGGCCTCCAGGCGGACGGCGCCGAGGCGCTGCCCCGCCCGTCGGTGGCCGAGCTCAAGGGCCTGATGCTGCAGATGGTCGGCTCGCCGAACCTCGCCGACAAGAGCTGGGTCACCGACCAGTACGACCGCTACGTGCGCGGCAACACGGTGCTCTCCCAGCCGTCCGACTCGGGCATGATCCGCATCGACGAGGAGAGCGGCACCGGCGTCGCGCTGGCCACCGACTGCAACGGTCGCTACGCCAAGCTCGACCCGTTCACCGGTGCGCAGCTCGCGCTGGCCGAGGCGTACCGCAACGTCGCCACCGGCGGTGCGACCCCGCTCGCCGTCTCCGACTGCCTCAACTTCGGCTCCCCCGAGGACCCGGACGTCATGTGGCAGTTCGCCGAGGCCTGCCGCGGCCTCAAGGAGGCCTGCCTGACCCTCGGCGTCCCGGTCACCGGCGGCAACGTCTCGCTGTACAACTCCACCGCGGGCACCCCCATCCTCCCGACGCCGGTCGTCGCCGTGCTCGGCCTCATCGAGGACGTCGCCAAGCGCACCGCGTCCGCGTGGAGCGCCGCCGGTCAGCGCGTGCTGCTGCTCGGCACCACCCGCGAGGAGCTCTCCGGCTCGGAGTGGGCCCACGTCGTGCACGGTCACCTGGGCGGTCTCCCGCCGAAGGTCGACCTGGCCGCCGAGATGTCGCTGGCCTCGCTGCTGGCCGAGGGCTCGGCCCTCGACGCCGGCGTCATCACCTCGGCCCACGACCTCTCCGACGGCGGCCTCTCGCAGGCGCTCGTCGAGGCGAGCCTGCGCAACATGGTCGGCGTCAGCGTCGACGTGTCCGAGGTCGCCGGCGGCGACCCGTTCCTCGCGCTGTTCGCCGAGTCCACCGCCCGCGCGCTGGTCACCGTCGAGGAGTCGGACCTCTCCGCCTTCCTCGCGATGGCCGCCAAGCACGGCGTCCCGGTCACCGACCTCGGTGTGACCGGTGGCGACGACCTCGTCGTCACCGCCGGCGGCGAGCCCGTCCTCACCGCGGGCCTGCTCGAGCTGCGCGCCACCTGGACCGCCACCATCCCGGCGGCCATGGCCTGACCCGCTGCGGCGGGGGTACGACCCACCACATTCGTGGTTTCCCGAGGCGGGAACCACGAATGTGGTGGGTCGTTTCCGTTCCGGAGCACCCCACCGATGAGCAGGGACGCCGGGGGAGGGCCCATCCTGGAGGGGTGCCCGACGACCTCCCGCTGACCCGCAACGTGACGCTGCGCGGGTCCGACCTCACCGAGCGGTTCAGCCGGTCGAGCGGGCCGGGCGGGCAGGGCGTCAACACCACCGACAGCCGCGTCGAGCTGCTGCTGGACCTCGACCACGCCGACCTCCCCGAGCCCACCCGTGCCCGGCTCAAGGAGCGCCTCGGCAGCCGGCTGGTCGACGGCCACCTCGTCGTCGTCACCGCCAGCGAGCACCGCGCCCAGCTCGACAACCGCCGCGCCGCCCGCGAGCGGATGTCGGCGCTGCTCGCCGAAGCCCTCGCCCCGCCGCCCAAGAAGCGCCGCCCCACCAAGCCCACCCGCGGCTCCCAACGCCGCCGACTCGACGCGAAGAAGCAGCGCGGGGAGATCAAGAAAGGGCGTCAGAAGGGACGAGGCGGCGACTGGTCGTGACGCGCTGCGGTAGAACGGTGCCCGTCAAGCACCCCTGACCACCCCGTCATCCCGAACGAGGACACCGTGAGCCAGACGCCGCCGGAGAACACCGACGACCAGCCCACCGACCAGCCCACCGACGAGCCGGCGCAGGAGCAGGCCGAGGTCCTCGAGGGAGCCTCGACCAACCGCCGCGGCCTGCGGGTGCTGATCGGCTTCGTGCTGCTCGTGGTGGTCGCCGGCGGCATCGCGAAGGTCGTCACGACGCTCACGGCCGAGGACCCGCTGGCCGACGCGGAGCCGGTCTTCACGATCGGTGGCGACGGGTGGCTGACCCCGGACGGCCGCCCGCGCACCCCGGCGGTCGACGAGGTCTCCGAGGTCGCCTGGACGTGGACGTCCGCCGAGGAGGAGTCCGTCGACGAGGTCTGGCCGCTGGGCCGAGGCGCGCTGCTGTGGACGGGGCAGGACCTCGTCGCCCTCGACGCCGACGGCGAGGAGGCCTGGCGGCAGGTCTACGTCGAGGACACGCCCGACGACTTCTTCGCCGAGCCCGATCTCTACGAGATCGAGCCGGTCGTCTCCGACGACCACTCCCTGGTGTGGGTCGACAGCGAGGACGGCGCCGCCATGCTGGATGCCGAGAGCGGTGAGACGCTGTGGTCCGACGCCGGCGGAGTCCCGGTCGGCGACCTCGTGGTCGTGGACCGGGGTGACGACGGGCTCCTCGCCCGTGACGCCGCGACCGGCGACGAGCGCTGGGGAGTCGACGACCCGGTCGCCGCCGTCACCGCCTGGGGCGATCGCCTCTACGTGGTCACCGCGGACCTGGAGGTCCTGGAGCACGATGCTGCGACCGGCGAGGTCACCGCCGACCTCGGCAGCGTGCGGGGAGCGACTGGGGACGAGGTGGCCGTCGCGGCCGCCGGCGACCTCCTCGGCGTGGGTGTCGGCCGGTCGTCCACCGTGCTCTCCACCGACGGCACGGTGCTCTACGAGCGCACCGCCACCGGCTCCGCCACGGGTGACGACGTCATCGAGCCGGAGTCCTGGGGCGCCGGTCTCATGGCCGTCGACCCGACGATCGACAGCGACCTGATCACCCGCGACGGCAAGCGCACCGTCCAGCCCGAGGGCGCCGCCTGGTGGCCGGTGGGCAGCCGCGGCGACGACGTGCGGGTGCTCGCGCTGGGCGGCGTCTCGGGTCAGGACGGTGACGTCAGCATCCTCGACGGCTCCCTGTCGGAGATCGCCACGGTCCGGGCGCTGCCGTTCGGCGTCGCCGACGGCCAGGCGCTCGCCGTCACCGAGAAGGTCCTGCGGGCCGTGTCGCTGGACGACGGCGACGAGCTCTGGCAGGTCCGGTGGAGGGACCTGGGTGACGGGGCCGTCGAGTCCGGCGTCGCGGTCCCGGCCATCGGCGGCGTGCTGGTGAACGCCGAGGACTCGGTCACGATGCTGCGCTGAGCGAGCCATCCGGCCCCGCCGCGGCCTCGAACCCCACCCGTGCCCCTCACCCGACGCCACCTGCTCACCGCCCTCGGCGCCGTGACGGCGAGCATGGGCCTGGCAGCCTGCACCCGACCCCCGGAGGTCCCCGCCGTGTCCGACCCCGCCGCCACCGGCCGCGTCCGCCTCACCTACGGCGACGACCCCAGCCAGGTCGCCGAGCTCACGGTGCCCGGCGGGACCCCGGTCGGCGTCGCCGTCCTGCTGCACGGGGGCTTCTGGAAGGCCCAGTACGGCCTCGAGTACGCCCAGCCGCTCGCCCCGAGCCTGGTCGACCGCGGCTGGGCCACGCTGGTGCCCGAGTACCGCCGCGTCGGCAACGGCGGCGGGGTGCCGCAGACGCTGGACGACGTCGCGGCCGCCCTCGAACTACTCACCGACGACGCGGCGATCGAGGCCGCCGTCGGCGCACCCCTGCCGCTGGACACGGTCGTCGGCATCGGCCACTCCGCCGGCGGGCACCTCGTCACCTGGGCGGCCGGCCCCGGCGGGCCCGGCGTCCTCACCCACGTCATCAGCCAGGCCGGCGTCCTCGACCTCGCGGGTGCCACCCGGGAGAACCTCGGGGGCGGCGCGGTCACCGACTTCCTCGGGCACGCCTTCGGCGACGAGCAGGCGGACGAGGCGGTGGACCCGCTCTCCCAGGTGCCGCTCGACGTGCCGGTGTGGTGCGTGCACGCGGGCGGCGACACGACGGTGCCGCTCACCCAGTCCCGGGCCTACGTGGACGCCGCCACCGGGGCCGGTGCCACCGCCGCGCTGGTCGAGGTCGACGGTGACCACTTCACCGTCATCGACCCCGACTCCGACGCCTGGGCGCGCACCCTGGAGATCGTCGACGGCCTCGCGGGCTGAGCCGCCCAGGGCGGCGGTCGCAGAGGGACGGAACGCCACGAGGCCCGGGCGACCACGGTGCGTGGTCACCCGGGCCTCGTCGCGCCGGGGGGCAGGGGGAGCGGTCAGTCGCGCTGCTGGGCGAGGTGCGCGACCTCGTCCGTGACCTGCTCGGTGGTGCGGGCGACGGCCTGGATGGCGCCGCGGGCGGTGTCCGCGGCCGACTTCTGGACGGCGGCCGCGCTGGAGATGACGGCCTGCGCCTCGGTGACCCGGGCGAAGACGGACTCGATCTCGCCGGCCGATGCCAGCACGTCGCGGGTGCCGTTGCGGACGTCGTCCACGACCCCGCCGATGAGCTCGGTGGCGCGGGCGGTCTCGCCGGCCAGCTCCTTGACCTCGCCGGCCACGACAGCGAAGCCCTTGCCGGCGTCCCCGGCCCGGGCCGCCTCGATGGTGGCGTTGAGGGCCAGGAGGTTGGTCTGCTCGGCGATGCCGGTGATCGTCTGGGCGATCGAGGCGATCTGCGAAGCCGACTGCTCGAGCCGACGGATGACCTCGTTGGAGGCGGTGACCGAGGCGTTGGCGGCGTCGGCGGAGGCGGTGGCCGTGGCGGCCGCGGACTCGATCTCGCCGGCGGCGGCGAGCAGCTCGGCCATCACGGTCTCGGACTCGGTGACGCTGCCCCGCAGGCTGTCGCCGGCGGAGTTGAGGGCGACCAGGCGCTGCTCCATGTCGGCGGCCCGCGCCTGGCGGGTGACCAGCTCGGCCTCGGCACGCTCGGCGGCCGCGGACTGCTCCTCGGCGAGGCGCTGCTGCGCGGCGACCTGCTCGAGCGCCCCGGCCTCGGCCTTGGCCTGCTGGGCGCGGCGCTCGGCGTCGGCGTCCTCGGTGAACTTCCACGAGACCGCCAGGGCGACGCACTCGGCCAGCAGCATGCCGGCGTGCAGGAGCGAGAACAGGATCGGGTGCGCCTGGGCGCGGGCGTCGGAGAACACCATCGTCGGGTCCATCAGGCTCATCCCGATGTGGTGCAGGGCGACGATGCCGATGGCGACGAGGAACGGCGTCCAGGTCTGGTAGAGCGAGACGATCGCGACGGTCACGAAGAAGTGCAGGTGCAGGTCGGTCAGGCCGCCCGAGACCTGCACGAGCACGACCGAGGTCATCATCAGCGAGGTCGACATCGCGGTGGCGCGTGCGGCCTGGGAGGACAGCACGCGGCCGAGCGCGAAGGCGACGATCACGATCGCGACGCCGGTCCAGGCCATCCAGCCGTGGTTGGCCGCCGCCGAGGTGTGCTCCGCGTGCGAGGGGGCGTCCGCGGTGCCGAACGGGTGCCACACCCACGCCATCACGACGAGCACGGGGACGTGCAGCGCCGTGATGACGCTGATGCCGTTGTGCCGGGCCCGGAACTGGGCCTCGGTCAGCTGGGCACCTCGGGGTATCCACGAGCCGCCGGGGGAGGCAGACGGAGAGGTACGAGGGGCGCCGCTCGGGTCCGCGGCGGGGAAGGCCGTCGACGAGCCGGCGGACCGGGACGAGACGGGCGGGGGCGCGAGCAGGGTCATGCCCACGCCATCGGCAGCGACCCGCGTCCACCGCAGCGCCCTCACGACTTCTTCACGGTGCGGGGGAGGGGTCGGGGTCAGGTGCCGATGGTGCGCCCGGTCAGCCTCGCCTCGGGCCCCGGCCCCGGCTGGCAGTGCGGGCACCACTGGGTCAGTCGGTTGGTCGGGTCGTTCGGGATCTCCTCGGCCCGCCGGATCGCCGTGCCGCAGCGCAGGCAGCGACGCCGCCGGGCGCCGTAGACCCAGTGGTCCTCGCCGGGGCGCGGCCGCCCGGTGGTGGTCTGGTAGGCGCCGGGCACGAGCGCGGAGTGCCGCAGCGCGCGGGCCGAGCGGGCGACCAGCGCGGGCACGTCCACGTCCCCGACGGGCGTCCACGGGCTGACGCCGGTGAGGAACGCGATCTCGTTGGCCCAGAGGTTGCCGAGCCCGGCCATCCGGGTCTGGTCGAGCAGGGCGCTCACGAGCGGCCACGCCGGATCCGCGGAGAGGCGGCGCACCGCCTCGTCCGCGTCGAAGTCGTCGCGCAGCGGGTCGGGGCCCAGGTGCCCCACGACGGACGACTCCTCGGCCGTCGGCACCAGCGAGAGCCGGTGCAGCCGCCGCCCCCAGGCGGTGCCGCCCTCGGTCGTCTCCAGGGCCACGCGGACGTCGGCCTGCAGCCGTGCCGGCAGCCGCTTGCCGGGCCCGGTCAGCGACCACTCGCCGTCCATCAGCAGGTGGGAGTGGAGGGTGACGTCGCCGGAGAACCGGGTCAGCAGGTGCTTGCCGTGGGTGTCGTGGCCCAGCACCTCGCGGCCGGCGAGGTCGCGCGTGGCCAGCTGCGGGACGCGGAAGTCCGAGCGCGCCACCGTGCGACCGGCCAGCGCGCGGTCGAGCTTGCGCGCCAGCAGGTAGACGGTGTCTCCCTCGGGCATGCCCCGACGCTACCCAGCGGCCCCACCACGCACCTCGCCCGACCGCGCCGTGACAGCTGCTGCCGACTCGGCGGGGTGGGGGGCAGACGTGGGTCAGTGCGCGGGGACGGCGTGCTCGCCCGGCTCGGTGGCGTGCTCGGGCGCGCGGCGGATCGCGAACGAGAGCGCGAACGCGACGGTGGCGACCACGCTGGCCACGAGCAGGGCGGCGTGCAGTCCGTCGGCGGTCGCGACCGTCTCGGGGGCGCCGGCCGCCAGGGAGGTGACCTCCTGGCGGGTCAGCAGGGTGACGAACAGGGCGGTGCCGGCGGCACCCGCGACCTGCTGGAGCGTCCCGAGGATGGCGCTGCCGTGGCTGTAGAGCCGCGGGGGGACCGACGCCAGGGCGGTGGTCATCAGCGGGGTGAAGGCGAGCGCGAGACCGATCGACATCACCACGTGCATCGCGACGACGACCAGGCGTGAGGAGTCGACGTCCAGCGTGGTCATCAGCCACAGCGCGACGGCGGCCAGCCCGATGCCCGGCGGCACGAGCGACCGGGGGCCCCAGCGGTCGAACGCCCGCCCGACGAACGGGGCGAGGAGGCCGAGGCACAGGCCGCCGGGCAGCAGCATGAGGCCGGTCTGCAGGACGGAGAGCTCGAGCGCGTTCTGCAGGTACAGCGGCAGCAGCACGATGACGCCGAACAGGGCCGCGAACACGACGGCCATGAGGCCGATGGCCAGCGAGAAGGACGGGCTGGCGAAGGCGCGCAGGTCGAGCAGCGCCCGGTCCTTGAGCACGAGCTGGCGGGCGACGAACAGGGCCAGCGAGACGCCGCCGACGGTCAGCGGCACCCACAGCGGCACCAGCGGGTCGCCCTCGGCGGCCTCGCCGAAGCCGGCCAGGCCGTAGACGAGTCCGGCGAAGCCGATCGCCGAGAGCACGACGGAGAGCACGTCCAGCGGGATCGCGCGGGGCTCGGTGACGTTGCGGACCCACCGGGCGCCGGCCGCCAGCGCCACCAGGGCGATGGGCAGCACGAAGAGGAACATCCAGCGCCACGACAGCGACTGCAGGATGATGCCCGAGATCGTCGGGCCGATGGCCGGGGCCACCGAGATGACGATGGAGATGGTGCCCATCATCCGGCCGCGCCGCTCGGGCTCGACGATGGTCATCACGGTGGTGATGAGCAGCGGCATCATCACCGCGGTGCCGCTGGCCTGGATCACCCGGCCCAGCACGAGCACGCCGAAGACCGGGGCGACCGCCGAGACCGCGGTGCCGACGCTGAAGGCCGTCATCGCCACGATGAACACGGTGCGCAGCGGCAGCCGGGTCAGCAGGTAGCCGCTGATCGGGATGACCACGGCCATCGTCAGCATGAACGCGGTGGTGATCCACTGCGCGCTGGAGGCGCCGATGGCGAACTCGCGCATGAGGTCGGGCAGCGCCACGCTCATGATCGTCTCGTTGAGGATCACCACGAACGCCGAGCAGACGAGCAGCGCGACGAGTCGGCCGGTGCCGGAGGTCGAGGTGGCTGCGTCCGCGGTGGTGGCCGTGGAGGTGGGGGTGTCGGTGGGCGCGGTCACGCGGGGGTTCTCTCCTGGTCCGGGGGAGCGGTGTGCCGGTCGAGCGGCCGGCACGGGCTATCGTGTCAGTCACTGCCAACATTTCGTCAACTGACTTTTCTTCCCGGGAGGGGCGCATGACCGACGTCACCACGGCCCCCGAGCCCCTCGGCCTGCGTGAGCGGCGCCGGCTCCAGACCGAGCGCGAGATCGCCCTGGCGGCCCTCACCCTCTTCGAGGAGCGCGGCGTCGACGGCACGACGGTCGACGACATCGCCGCCGCCGCCGGCATCTCGGGCCGCACGTTCTTCCGGTACTTCGGCTCCAAGGAGCTCGCCGCGTACGTGCCCGACGTCGAGATCGACCTGGGCATCGCCGCCCGGATCGAGGCGCTGAGCGCCGACCGCCCGCTCGTGCCGCAGGTCGAGGCGCTGTGGCGCGCGGTGGTCGAGGGCCTCGGGCGGGACGAGGCGCGCTCGGTGCTCCTGCGCGTGCGGCGCCTCTCGCTGGCCGAGCCGAGCGTGCGGATGGCGGGCCTGCACCGCGACGAGCAGCGCACCGACGCGCTGGTCCAGCACCTGCTCGCCCTGTACGGGCCCGAGCGCGAGGTGGAGGTCCGGCTCGTGGTCGAGGTCAGCCTCGCCTGCCTGCGCGTCGCCCTCGACACCTGGGCGGTCGCCGCCGACCGCGGCCGCGAGGTCGACCTCGTCGCCACCTACGACACCTGCATGGCCTCGCTGCACACGCTGACCCGCGGCTGAGCCCGGACCGTGCGGAACACTCCCCACGCCGCACCCGTCGGGGGCAGACTGGGCGCGTGCACCTGCGCTGGAAGCTCGCCGTCGTCACCGACGTCGGCAGCGCCCCCGGACGGGACGCGGCCCTGCGCCTGGCCCGCGTCGGCGCCGGGCTGCTCTGCGTGGACCCGGACGTCGAGGCCGCCGAGGAGGTCGCGCGCGAGGCGGTGCGCCTGCGCGTCCAGGCCTGGACGTGGCAGGGCGACATGGCCCGCAGCGGCGACCGCGGCTGGCTCGCGGCCCGCGCGGAGGACCTGGGCGGCGCCGACCTGCTCGTCGCCGGCGGGCCCGAGGCGTGCGTGCGCGCCCTCGCGCAGCGGCTGCGGCTCGACCAGGACCTCCTGGAGGCCGCCGACCCCGCCTGCGCGGTCCGGCTGCTCACCGAGGCCGAGCCGGGGGCCGTCGTCCGCCTGCTCGACCCCGCCGCCGTGGGCGATCAGGTCAGCGGCAGGTAGCGGGTCAGGTCGGTCCGCTCGCCCGAGGCGAAGACCTTGCCGCTCGCGATCGCCTCGGACCACGGCGTCTCGCCGGTGGCGACGGCGATGAAGGTGGCGGCGTCGGTCTCGACGACCGCCGGCGGCGTGCCGCGCGTGTGCCGGACGCCGGGGATGCACTGCACCGCCGCGTACGGCGGCACCCGCACCTCCACCGAGGCGCCGGGCGCCTTCTCCTCCAGCACCGCGAGGTAGTGCTTGACCAGCAGCTTCAGCTCGGGGCGGCCGGCGCTGCCGTCGGCCACCGCGGCGCGGGCGGCGCGCACCTCGGCGAGGGAGGCGCGGCGGAGTCGAGCGGGCACGCCCCGATCGTAGGCGGCGCTCAGGTCGCGACGGTCGCCACCTCGGGGGAGGTCGGCCACTGGTCCGGGCGGGGGACGTTGCGCACCGTGCGCGACAGCGTCGGCACGAGCGCGGACAGGGCGCAGACCAGGCCCGTGGCCAGCACGGCGACGGTGCCGGGCAGCACCTCGAGCAGCAGACCTGCGAGCAGGGGCGAGAGCGGCATGACGCTCATCGAGGCGAGCTGCATCGCGGACTGCACGCGCGCCAGCAGGTGCTCGGGCGTGATCAGCGTCCGGTAGGCGCCGATGCCCGCGTTGCCGGCCGCGTTGGGCAGCAGGACGAGGGCGACGCCCGCGCCGACCACCGCCGGGTGCGGCCACAGGGCCATCGGCACGAGCAGGGGCACGGGCGTCCAGGCGATGAGCACGGTGAGGGCGCCGGTGGGCGTGCGCTCGATGATCCGCGGCGCCAGCACGGCGCCGACGATCCCGGCCAGGCCGGCGGCCGTCTCCACCAGGCCGATCCGGAACGGGTGGACCCCCAGGGTGACCAGCCGCAGGACGGCGACGCCGAACAGCGTGTTGATGGCCAGGTTGGCCGAGGCCGACCACAGTGTCAGCACCCGCATGAACGGGTGGCGCCACACGAAGACGAGCCCCTGCGCGAGCTCGTGCCGCAGCGCCCGGAGGCCGGCGGGTGCGTCCGCCTCGTCCGCGGGGCGCGAGGCCGGGCCGAGGTCGGTGCGCAGCCTCCCGAGCAGCAGCCAGGCCAGCGCGTAGGAGGCGGCGTCGGCCAGGAACGGGGCCCACCTCGTGAGCCCGTACAGCAGGCCGCCGAGCGGCCCGCCGGTCAGGGACGCCACGTGCTGGCGCGCCTGGTTGAGGCTCAGCGCCGTCGACAGCTGCTCGCGGGTGACGACCTGCCGCACGGCGGCGCTCTCGGCGGGGTCGAAGAGGCCGGCGGCCACCCCGCCGACGAACGCGACCGCCAGCAGGTGCGCCAGGTGCGGGCCGCCGACCGCCAGGGCCACGGCGAGCGAGGCGTAGCTGAGGGTGCCGGCGAGGAGGGCGCCGCGCATGAGCCGGCGCTTGTCGACCCGGTCGGCGAGCACCCCGGCCGGCAGCAGCGTGAGCACGAGCCCGAGCAGGTGGACGGCGCCGATGGTCGAGGCCAGCAGCGTGGAGCCCGTGAGGGCGTAGCCGAGGAGCGGGAAGGCGAAGGAGCTGACGCTCGCGCCCAGCTGGCTCACCGTCTGGCCGATCCACAGGAGCCGGAAGTCGTGGTGCCCGCGCAGGGAGGTCATGGCGAGGAACGTAAGTTCCGCACGCACTCTTGCGCAAGTAATGTTGCGCAATTTCTGGTGCGTATCATCCGGGGCATGCCGGAGAGCTCACCGCGACCTGCCGACGCCACCGCCCTGCGGGCGATCGCGCACCCGGTGCGCAGCCGGGTGCTCGCCGAGCTCGACGCCGTCGGGCCCATGCGCGCCGCCGACGTGGCCGCCGCGATCGGCGTGCCGGCCAACCAGGCGAGCTTCCACCTGCGCCAGCTCGCCAAGTACGGCCTCGTCCGGGAGGCGCCGGAGCACGCCCGCGACCGGCGCGACCGGGTCTGGGAGATCGTGCCGGGGATGACCGACGTGGTCGTCTCGGACGCGTCCCTGCAGCCGGGCGGGGACGCGGTGGCCCGGGTCTTCCTCTCCGCCGCGGCCGCCAAGGCGCACCGGGTGGTCGACGCGGTCTTCGCCGCGGAGCGGGAGCCCGGGGTGCAGCGCTCGGTCACCGAGGCGGCGGTGCGCCTGACCAAGGACGAGGCCGAGGCGCTCGGCCAGGAGATCGCCGCCCTCGTCGACGCCCGGGTGAGGGCCCACCGGGGGCAGGACGACGGCCGCCGCACCTACCTCCTCCACACGATGCTCCTGCCCTACCCGGAGGAGGTCGCGGGTGAGGGCGCAGGGCCCGCCGACGGCGGCGCGGGCACCGGCGCTGCCCAGGACTAGGGTCGGCCCCATGAGCAACCCTCAGAGCAGCTCCCCGAGCACCCCCCTGACCACGGAGGCCGCCCGCGCGAAGGTGGCAGCGATCCTGCCCGGCATCCGCAGCGACCTCGAGGACCTGGTGAAGATCGAGTCCGTCGGCGCCGACCCGGCCCGCCGCGGCGAGGTCGACCGCTCCGCCGAGGTGGTGCGCGCGCTGTTCGCGGCCGAGGGCTTCGACGCCGAGATCGTCTCCCACGAGGGCGGCTTCCCCGCCGTGCTGGCGCACAAGGCGGCCAAGGTGGAGGGCGCTCCCACCGTCCTGCTCTACGCCCACCACGACGTGCAGCCCGAGAACGACCACGCCGACTGGGACACCCCGCCGTTCGTCCCCACCGAGCGCGACGGGCGCCTGTACGCCCGCGGCGCCGCCGACGACAAGGCCGGCATCGCGGCCCACCTCGGCGCGATCCGCGCGCTCGGCGACGACCTGCCGGTCAACGTCACGATGTTCATCGAGGGCGAGGAGGAGCTCGGCTCCGAGACGCTGCCCGACCTGCTCGCCACCTACGAGGACCGGCTCAAGGCCGACGTCATCGTCATCGCCGACTCCGGCAACTGGGACATCGGCGTCCCCGCCCTCACCACGTCCCTGCGCGGCCTCGTCCGCATGGACGTCGAGGTGCGGACGCTGACCCACGCCGTGCACTCCGGCATGTGGGGCGGCCTCGCGCCCGACGCGCTCATCGCGCTCTCGCGCCTCATCTCCACCCTGCACACGGACGCCGGCGACGTCGCCGTCGCGGGTCTCCACGCCGGCCCCGCGGCCGACGTGGACTACCCCGAGGAGCGGCTGCGGGCCGAGTCCGGTGCCGCCCCCGGCCTGGAGTGGATCGGCACCGGCTCCGCCGTCGAGCGCCTGTGGACCAAGCCCGCGCTGAGCATCACCGGCCTCGACGCCCCCAAGGTGGACGGCGCCTCCAACACGCTCGTCCCCGCCGCCCGCGCCCGCATCTCGATGCGCGTGGCTCCCGGCGACACCACCGAGAACGCAGAGGCCTGCCTGCGCCGGCACCTCGAGCAGCACGTCCCGTGGGGCGCGACGCTCTCGATGACGACCATCGACACCGGCGAGGCGACCGCGATCGAGGCCACCGGCCCGCACTACGACGTGGCCCGCGGCGCGTTCACCGACGCCTGGGACGGCACCGAGCCCGTCGACATGGGCGTCGGCGGCTCCATCCCGTTCATCGCGGAGTTCCTGGAGTCCTTCCCGGCTGCCAGCGTGCTGGTCACCGGTGTCGAGGACCCCGACACCCGCGCGCACGGCGCCAACGAGGGCCTGCACCTGGCCGAGTTCGAGCGCGTGCTCGTCGCCGAGACGCTGCTGCTGGCGCGGCTGGGCGCCCAGGACTGACGAACCTCAGACCCCGGGGAGCACGGCGGTGAAGGTGCTGCCGTGCCCGGGGTCGGAGGTGACCTCGATCCGGCCCTCGTAGCGCTCCACGGTGCGCTTGACGATGGCCAGCCCGAGGCCGGTGCCGGGGGCGGAGGCGGCCTCGGGGTTCGCGGAGCGGAAGAACTCCTCGAACAGCCGGGCCTGGTCCTCCAGGCTGATGCCGATGCCGTCGTCGGAGACCGTGAGCGCCACCGAGGGCTCCTCGTCCTGCGTGGCGATCAGGCGCACGCGCACCTCGCCGTCGGGGTAGGAGTACTTCACCGCGTTGCCGACGAGGTTGGAGACGAGGATCTGGAGGTCCGCCGACTCCGCGCGCACCATCACCGGGTGGTCCGGCAGCGTGCCGAGCACCCGGATGCCGCGAGGTGCGGCCTGGCCGGAGGCCATCGTCACCGCGTCCGCCACGACGGCCGTGAGGTCCACCGGCGTGAGGCTGCGCAGCGAGGGGGCGCGCTCGAGCCGCGCCATGGCCAGCAGGTCGTCGACGATGCCGCGCAGGCGGTCGGAGGCGCGACCGATGCCGGCCAGCGAGCGGTCCAGCTGCTGGGCCAGGCCGGGCTCGATGCCGGGACGCGCCTCGTCGAGCAGCTCGCCCATCACGATGCCGAAGCCGATCGAGGCGGCCAGCGGGTTCTTCAGCTCGTGCGCCATGGTGCGCATCAGCTGCTCGCGGTAGCGCGAGGCCTCCTCCTCGCGCTGCCGGGCGCGGGCGGTGAGCACGGCGCGGCCGAGGTCGTGGCCGATGTCGACGGCGGCGTCGGCCTCCTCGTCGCTCCAGTCCAGCCGGCGGCAGCGGACCATCAGGACGTGGCCGAGCACCTCGTTGCCGGTGCCGACCGGCGCGACCATGAGCGACTCGCACCCGGAGGCGGCGAGCACCTCGACCAGGTGGGCGTGCTCGTCGCTGCTGAGCAGCCCGGGCGCCGAGCGCTGGGCCGAGCAGATGGCGCTGCGCTGCTGCTTCCAGCAGCGGTCGGCCAGCTCGCCGAGCACCAGCGCGGTCCGCGGCTCGAGCCAAGGCGGGGTCTCGGCGGGCTCGGTCGGCGCGTCCTCGTGGAGGTCGAGCAGCGGGTCGGCGGTGGGCCAGCCGAACGCGTCGGGCACCAGCACGTGCACCTCGTCCACGCCGAACCCCTCGCGCACGATCTCCTGCACGGCCTGGACGAGGTCGGGCAGGCGGTGCTTCTGTGCGGAGACGGTGCGGACGACGCGGCGGGTCGCGCCCGCCAGGCGCACCGCCTCGGCCAGCCGGTGCTGCTCGAGCGCGACCACGACCGAGCGGGCCGCCGCGTCCACGTGCCGGGCGATCGACGCGCGCTGGTGCTCGTCGGGGCGCAGGCCACCGATCGGCCGGTCGAGCCAGAGCATGCCCAGCAGCTGCCCGCGGGCGTCGCGCATCGGTGCCATCAGCATGTCGTAGGGCCGCCACGCGCGCGGGTGCGGCGCCTCGTCCTCGCTGCCGACGTAGATGTGCTCGGCGAACTGGAGCGCCCGGTCGTGCGGCACGAAGCGCAGGGGGCCCCAGTCCAGCGCCTGCGACATCATCCCGAGGATCTCGGAGGTGGGCGTGATGTCCCCGCGCAGCGCCTCCTCGGCGTCGGGGTCGCCGGTGACGACCACGAACTCCAGCTCCTCGGAGCTGCGGAAGAGGCTGACGGCGGAGGAGTGGAAGCCGCAGCGGTGGGCCATGCCCTCGGCGACCTCGCGCAGCGTGGCGCTCAGGTCGGTGCTGGCGTACAGGGCGGTGACGACGTCGACGGCGGGGGCCGAGACCGCGTCGACCTGCGAGGCGACGGGTACCAGGGAGGCCGGGTCGGACACGACCGGGCGCGGGCGCACGGCCGTGCCGGCGGGCGCGCCGCCGTCGCCCGACCGGGCCTGGGGTGTCGTCTCGGTGTCGTCGTTCACAACCGTGCCTGGGGGAGGGGAGCGGGGAGTGGGGGTCTTGCCAGGCTAGAAGCCTCCCCGCGGCTCCGTGAGGGGTTCCGCGGCATCCGTGCGAGTGCCACGTACGGAGTTCGCTGACACTCTCACGCCTGAGCGTGCGCACCCCCTGGTCACTGGGGTGAGGACTAGACCGGAACGGACGGGTCCGGTGTGCCCGGCAGGCGGACCCGGAAGGTGCTGCCGACGCCCAGGGTCGACTCCACCTCGATCGAGCCCCGGTGCCGCTCGACGATCCGGGCGACGATGCTGAGCCCCAGGCCGGTGCCCGGCCGCGCGAGGGCGGTGGGGTTGGTGGAGCGGAAGAACTCCGTGAAGAGACGGGTCTTGTCCTCGTCGCTGATGCCGAGGCCGGTGTCCGTGACCTCCAGCGTGCAGACGTCGCCCCGGCGGCCGAGCCGGATGCCGACCCGCCCGCCGTCGGTGGAGTACTTGACGGCGTTGCTCACCAGGTTGGCGACGACCCGCTCCAGCTCCTCGGGGTCGCCGTCGGCGACGACCGGCCCCTGCGTCGGGACGTCGGTGACCTCGATCCCGGCGCGGGCCGCCTCGACGGCGGTGATCTCCAGGACGTCGGCCACGAGGGCGCGCAGGTCGACCGGGCGGGACGCGACGGGGTAGTCCGGGTCGCCGACGCGGCCGAGCAGCAGCAGGTCGTCCACGACGCGGGTCAGGCGCCGCGAGGCCCGGCCCATCGCGGTGAGGCTGGTGCGCACGGGGCCGGGGAGGTCGTCCTCGTCCTCGAGGAGCTCGAGGTGCCCCGTCACGGCCGAGAGCGGGTTCTTCAGCTCGTGGGAGACGGTGGCGATGAGGGTGCCCTTGTACCGGTCGACGGCGCGCAGGTCCTCCAGCATCTTCTCGCCGCGGGCGAACGTGCGGGCGTTGAGGACGACGCGGCCCAGGTCGTGCCCGATGTCGAGCGCGGCCGAGGTCTCGGCGGTGGTCCACTCGGGGTCGCCGGGCTCGCGCAGGAGCACGAACGAGCCCAGGCACGTGGGGCCGGCACCGATCGGCACCAGCAGCGCCGAGCCGACCCCGAAGCGGGCGAGGTGCTCGCGGACGACCGCGAGCTCGGGCGGCTCGTCCGGCGGCGCGCCGCGCATCCGGCGGCGGGCCGGGTCGTCCCGCGGGACGCGCTCGACCTGGTCGGGGCCCACCACCCGCAGCATGGGCATGTCGGGGTCCGGCACGTGCACCTGGATGGCGAGGGTGGTCTGCGCGGCCCACGCCTCGCGCGCGGCGCGCTCGCCCAGCTCGCGCAGCTCGGGCTCGATGCCCGTGGAGGCGTCGCCGAGCACGATGCTGCTGCCCAGGTCGTCGTCGAAGACCTGCATGGTGACGCCGGAGGCCGAGAAGCCGTCGGCCAGCGCGGCGCAGCACTGGTCGACCGTCTCCTGCAGGCCGCGGTTCGCGGGGATCTGTCGGACGATCTCGCGGGCCGCCGTGGCCAGCCTGACCTGCTGCATCAGCTCGGCCCGCTCCAGCGCGAGCACGGCGGCGTGCGAGGCCTGGGCGGTGTACTCCGAGAGCACCCGGCGCTGCTCGGGGCCGGGGCGGCGACCGTCCACCGGCACGTCGATGAACAGCAGGCCCAGCAGCTCGCCGTCGGCGCTCTCCAGGGGCGCGCACAGGGAGTCCAGCGGGTGCCAGGCGTCCTCGCCCTCGAGGGGCACCAGGTCCGGCACCCAGCCCCAGGTCTCGCGCTCGAGGCGGTCGTGCGGCATGAACCGCAGCACGCCCCACTCGTCCGCGCCCTCGATCTCGGCCATCGCCAGGTGCATCGGCGTGCGGGTGCCCAGCAGCTCGGCGCGCGCGTCGTCGCTGCCGGCGACGGAGACGATCTGGAGCACGTCACCGCGGACGAGGCCGATCGCCGCGACGCCGAAGCCCGCGATCCTCGTCACACCCTCGGTGACCAAGTCCAGCATCTCGTCGCCCGGCAGCGGGGCAGCGCCGTGCGGGGAGCTGGCGGGCATGGAGGAGCCTCCTCGAGCGGCTGTGAGCGGGACGCAGGCGGACGTGGCGCGCGGGGGGACGGCAACACGTGCAGGTCAGAGTGCCCGCAACGGCCGTCCCTGGGCAATGCCTGTGCGGGCGGGCTGGACCCCTGGGGCCGGTGTGTGGCGTTCCGTGCTTCGTCGCGGTAAGGGTCTGTGGGCGTTCGGCACCTACACTGTGCGACGTGCCCAACGACTCGCGAGGCCCCCGCGTGCGCCGCGGTGACGGCCGGCTGACGGCGGCCCTCGACCCGATGGACTCCGGTCCGCAGGACGCCTGTGGCGTCTTCGGCGTGTGGGCGCCGGGCGAGGACGTCGCGAAGCTCACCTACTTCGGCCTGTACGCCCTCCAGCACCGCGGCCAGGAGTCCGCCGGCATCGCGGTGAGCAACGGGCGCCAGATCCTCGTCTACAAGGACATGGGGCTCGTCTCCCAGGCCTTCGACGAGACCACCCTGGACTCGCTCCAGGGGCACCTGGCGATCGGCCACTGCCGGTACTCCACCACCGGCGCCAGCACCTGGCAGAACGCCCAGCCGACCTTCCGCCCGACCCCGGACGGCTCGGTCGCGCTCGGCCACAACGGCAACCTGATCAACACCCACGAGCTGCGCGAGGCCGTCGACGCGCTGCCCGGCCCCTCGGACCAGCTCGACATCCCGCAGTCGCGTCAGCAGGGCCGCCAGCAGGAGGCCGCGACCAACGACACGAGCCTGGTCACCGCGCTGCTCGCGCACCACCCCGACCAGTCCATCGAGGACCGCGCGATGGAGGTGCTGCCGACGCTGCGCGGCGCCTACTGCTTCGTGTGGATGAACGAGGACACGCTCTTCGCCGCCCGCGACCCGCAGGGCATCCGCCCGCTCGTGCTCGGCCGTCTCGACCGCGGCTGGGTGGTGGCCTCCGAGGACGCAGCGCTGAAGACCATCGGCGCCAGCGTCGTCCGCGAGGTCGAGCCCGGCGAGATGATCGTCATCGACGAGACCGGCCTGCGCTCGCGCACGTTCGCCGAGCCCGAGCCCAAGGGCTGCGTCTTCGAGTACGTCTACCTGGCCCGCCCGGACGCCACGATCGCCGGGCGCTCCGTGCACCAGGCGCGCGTCGAGATGGGACGCCGGCTCGCCCGCGAGTTCCCGGTCGAGGCCGACCTCGTGATGCCGGTGCCCGAGTCCGGCACGCCCGCCGCGTCGGGCTACGCCGAGGAGTCCGGCATCCCCTTCGGGCAGGGCTTCGTGAAGAACGCCTACGTCGGCCGCACCTTCATCCAGCCCTCCCAGACGCTGCGCCAGCTCGGCCTGCGGCTGAAGCTGAACGCCCTGGAGCACATGGTGCGGGGCAAGCGCATCGTGGTGGTGGACGACTCGATCGTGCGCGGCAACACCCAGCGTGCCCAGATCCGGATGCTGCGCGAGGCCGGCGCCCTCGAGGTGCACGTGCGCATCTCGTCCCCGCCGGTGAAGTGGCCCTGCTTCTACGGCATCGACTTCGCCACCCGCGCCGAGCTCATCGCCAACGGGCTGGACGTGGACGAGATCGCCTCCTCGGTCGGGGCGGACTCCCTGGGCTACATCTCTCTCGACGGCATGGTCGAGTCGACCGGGCGCCCGATGGGCTCGCTGTGCACCGCCTGCTTCACCGGCGAGTACCCGGTGGAGCTCCCGGAGGAGAGCCAGCTCGGCAAGCACCTGCTCGAGCAGAGCCTCTCCTCGCCGACGCTCGGCCGGGCGCTGCCCGTGCTCAACAACCCCTGATCCCGACCCCGCTCATCAGCACCGGAACAGAAGAGGCTCGTGACGTGACCGAGACCAACGCCTACGCCCAGGCCGGCGTCGACATCGAGGCCGCCGACAAGGCGATCGAGCTCATGAAGGTGTGGGTCGAGAAGGCCAAGCGCCCGGAGATGATCGGCGGCCTCGGCGGCTTCGCCGGGCTCTTCGACGCCTCCGCCCTCACCCGCTACAAGCGTCCGCTGCTGGCCACCTCCACCGACGGCGTCGGCACCAAGGTCGCCATCGCGCAGAAGATGGACGTCCACGACACCATCGGCCACGACCTGGTCGGCATGGTCGTCGACGACCTCGTGGTGTGCGGCGCCGAGCCGCTGTTCATGACCGACTACATCGCCACCGGCCGGGTCGTGCCCGAGCGGATCGCGGCGATCGTCAAGGGCATCGCCGAGGGCTGCGCCCTGGCCGGCTGCGCCCTGGTCGGTGGCGAGACCGCCGAGCACCCGGGCCTGCTGCACCCCGACGAGTACGACGTCGCCGGCGCCACCACCGGCGTCGTCGAGGCCGACGACCTGCTCGGCCCGGCCCGCGTCCGCGCCGGTGACGTCGTGCTGGCGATGGCCTCCTCCGGCCTGCACTCCAACGGCTACTCGCTGGTGCGCCACGTCTTCCTGCGCGGCACCGAGGCCGGCGGCCCGGGCTGGGCGCTGGACCGCGACGTCCCCGAGCTCGGCCGCACCCTGGGCGAGGAGCTGCTCGAGCCCACGCGCATCTACGCCAAGTCGTGCCTCGACCTCGCCCGCAGCGTCGAGGTGCACGCGATGTCCCACGTGACCGGCGGCGGGCTCGCGGCGAACCTGGAGCGGGTCATGCCCGTGGAGCTCGCGGCGGACCTGGACCGGGCCACCTGGACGCCCGCGCCGATCTTCGACCTCGTGCGCCGGGTCGGCTCCGTGCCGCAGGCCGACCTCGAGGCCACCCTCAACTGCGGCGTCGGCATGGTCGCGCTGCTGCCGGCCGCCGAGGTCGAGAAGGCCACGGCCCTGCTCGCCGGCTACGGCATCGACGCCTGGGTCGCGGGCGAGGTCGTCCCCGCCGCCGAGCGCGGCGGGGCCGTGACACTCCATGGCCAGCACCCGGGTTGGTGATCCCCCTCACTCCCCGGGAGAGCCCACTCCGGGGGTGACAGGCCCCCCTCCAGCCTGCGTCCGAGCGTCACCTGCGCCGTCGTCGCGGCCTCGCGGGGTCGCGGTGTTGCTCAGGGAGCGGTCCGATCCGCCGACGGGTGTGCGTAGAGGTGGACGCAGCAGGTAACCTCCATCCCACGACTATCCGAGAGATCGCCCGGGAGCCCCTGAGGCCCCGGCCAAGCGTGCGAGGGGGCTGGACCCTATGGGCCGCGGCCGTGCAAAGGCAAAGCAGACGAAGGTCGCTCGCGACCTGAAGTACCGGAGCCACGAGACGGACTTCGATGCTCTCGCCCGAGAGCTCCATGGTGGAGAAGAGTCGGGCGCGGAGGTCGAGGACGACTCGGACGACTGGGACTACTCGGGCCCCTCCGGTCGCGACTGACCCTGCGTCAGTCTCGACCCGGCGTCCCGACGCTCAGCGTGTCGGACGCGTGCTCAGGACGAGCACCTCTCCGTGGGTGCCGTACCCGAGCACGCGCCCGCCCGCCGGCGTGCCGTTGAACGTGACGACCAGCCAGCCACCGTCCTCGTCCGGCACGAGGGTCGGCCACGGCAGGTTCGTGGGGTACGGCGCGTCCAGCGTGCCGACCTCGGTCAGGTCCAGGTCCCACACGGGGTAGCGCTCGCGCAGGCCCCGCGGGTTGTCGCGCCCGTCGCTGGCCAGCACGCGCCAGCCCGACGCCGTGCGCAGCAGCGTCGTGCCCTCCGTGGCCCGCCGGTCGGTGGCTGCCGCGCGCAGGCTCAGGTCGTCGAGCGACGGTCCCTGGGCCACTACGGGGCAGAACTCGAAGAACTT
Source organism: Nocardioides bruguierae (assembly GCF_023554635.1). Lineage (NCBI taxonomy): Bacteria > Bacillati > Actinomycetota > Actinomycetes > Propionibacteriales > Nocardioidaceae > Nocardioides > Nocardioides bruguierae. Next base: position 146,403 of record NZ_JAMJPH010000001.1, on the reverse strand, counting down.
CCGTGCGCTGACGTAGCCGACGAGCCAGGTGCCGTCGTCCTCGCGCACGAGGTGGCTGTCCCACACCGCCACCGAGCGCAGCCCGTCGGTGGGCAGCGCCAGCGGTCGCGCCGCCAGCACGTGCAGGCCGGACGTCACGTCCGCCTCGGTGCGGGCGAGCACCACGCCGACCCGGGCGTCCTTCTCGTCGGGGTCGAAGTCGCCCCACGTCGAGGTGGTCACCAGCCAGGAGTCGCCGTCGCGGACCAGGTGGGTGGCGTGGTCGCCGTAGACGCCGGGCCCGCCGGTCGCCGGGTCCTGCCGTCCCTCGCGCACGAAGAACAGGTCCCCGGTGTGCGTCAGCAGCAGGTCCTCGAGGTCCAGGCGCCACACCGAGGTGTGGGCGGTGGCGAAGAAGCCGGGACCCGCCGAGGTGGCGGTGAACCACCGTGCGCCCGGCTGTGCCGGGTCGGTCCAGGCGTCGCCGGCCGCGGTGGTGACCAGCCGCAGGTCGCGCAGGCCCAGCTGACCGAAGCGCCCGGCGAGCAGGTCGCGCACGTCGCCGCGGTGGCGCAGCAGCAGCCCCGCCAGCCAGGCCGGGTCGCGGACCAGCCGGGCGCCGCCCGGCACGCTGCGCCCGAGCTCGCGCAGGTCGACCCGGGCGCGGCCGGTCCAGTCCTCGCCGGTGCCGCCCCGGGTCAGGAGGGTCACCTGCGTGCCGGTGAGCGTGAGCGCCAGAGCGACCGGCGAGCCGGCGTCCCCGCCCCGGCGGCTGGCGTGGGTGGTGGTGCCGCCCGGGCCGGTCACCTCCAGCCGGCAGCGGCCGTCCTCGACGACCCCGACCAGGCGCACGGCGCCGTCGCCCGAGGCCAGCTCCAGGTCGACGCGGCCGCGCCCCCAGGCGGGCAGTGCGACCTGCACGGCCGTGCACGCGACCTCCTGGGGCAGCGCGTGCTCGACGGTCTCGCGGCCGGACGCCTCGGCCAGCCGCACCTGCACGGCGTCCGGGCTCACGACGGCGACGGGACGACGGCGGGCGGTCTGCGCGAACGACGCACCCAGCGGGTCGGCGGCCGTGGGGCTGCTGCTCATCGCGCACACCTCATCACGGACGGGGCGGGTCCACCACCCCGGATGTCGGGGAACCGGTGCTCAGCCGACGAGGCGGCGCAGCTCGGCCAGGGCCAGCGCGCACTCGGCCTCGACGGCGGCGAGCAGCCGCTCGGCGTCCTCGGTGCCGCCGTCGGCGGCGTAGCGCTCCAGCGCGGCCGCGGTGCGGGCCAGCCGCGGCAGCCCGAGGTTGAGGGCGCTGCCCTTGATGAGGTGGGTGCGGGTGAAGGTGGCGTGGGTGTCGCCGGCCTCGACCGCCTCGCGCACGGCGGCGACCTGGCCGTCGATCCGGCCGGCGAAGGAGCGGGCCGTGCGGTCGAAGAAGCTCTCGCCGTCCTTGACCAGCTCCGCCAGCACCGCGCGGCGGTCCTGGTCGACCACGGGGTCGTGCGGGGCTGCGGGCTCCTGGGCCTCCGGGCTCTCCTCCGGCGGCTCGAGCCGCTCGCCCCGGGGGGCGGCCTCGGGAGCCGTCTCGGGAGCCGTCCCGGTGGCCGTCGCGGTGGCCGTCCCGGGGGCGGGGGCGGACGCAGCCGCGGCAGCGCCCGCGGGCACCCAGCGGCGCAGCGCCTCCTCCAGCTCGGCCGGGTCGACGGGCTTGGTGAGGAAGCCGTCCATGCCGGCGGCCAGGCAGCGCTCGCGCTCGCCGTCGAGCGCGGAGGCGGTCATGGCCACGATCGGCACCCGGGGCAGGCCGGCGACACGCTCGCGGGCGCGGACCGCCCGGGTCGCCTCGAAGCCGTCCGTGCCCGGCATCCGGCAGTCCATGAGCACCAGGTCGGCGCGCGGCTCGCTGCCCAGCGCGGCCACGGCGGCGTCGCCGTCGTCCGCCACCTCGACGGTGACGCCCAGGGACTCCAGGAGGCCGGTCGCGACCAGCTGGTTCACCGGGTTGTCCTCGGCGACGAGGACGCGGATCGCGCCCGCGGGGGCGAGCATCCGGGCGGGCCGCCGCGAGGGGGCCTCGTGCTCCTGCCCGGCGGCCCGGGCGAGCGCGGTGCGCAGCTCGAGGTGGCGCAGCGGCGTGGCGAGGGTGACCAGCACGCCGGCGTCCCGGGCCTCGCGGGAGCCGACGCCCTGGTCGGCGGTCATCAGCAGCACCGGCGGGGCGTCCTCGGTGGCGCGGACGCGGCGGGCCAGCTCGATGCCGGTGCTGCCCGGCAGCGCCATGGCGAGGAGCGCGACGCCGAAGGGGGTGCCGGCCCGGTGGGCGCGCTCGAGCACGCCGAGGGCCTCGGCGGGCGAGGCCACACCGGTGGCCTCCACGCCCCAGGCGGTGAGCTGCTCGGTGAGGACGTAGCGGTGGGTGGCGTGCTCGTCGACGACGAGGGCCCGCAGGCCGGCCAGGCCGTCCAGGGCGGACGGCTCGGGCGCCGGCGCGCTCGTGGCCGCGCGCAGGACGGCGGTGAAGGCGAACCGCGAGCCGCGCCCCGGCGCGCTGGTCACGTCGATGCGCCCACCCATGGCGCCCACCAGCTGGCGGCAGATCGCGAGGCCGAGGCCCGTGCCGCCGTGGTGCCGGGTGGTGGCGAGCTCGGCCTGGGTGAAGGCGTCGAAGAGCGAGGCCTGCGCCTCCGGGGCGATCCCCACGCCGGTGTCGCGCACGCTGACGTGCAGGTCGACCCGTCCGTCGGTGCGGGCCGTGGTGCGCGCCTCGACGACGACCTCGCCCTGCTCGGTGAACTTCACCGCGTTGGCGCCGAGGTTGGTGAGCACCTGACCGAGCCGGGTCGGGTCACCGCACAGGTAGGCGGGCACCTCGGGGTGGCAGGCCACCACCAGGCGCAGGCCCTTCTCGTGGGCCGGCCCGGCGAGCACCGCGGCCGACTGCTCGAAGACGGAGCGGACGTCGAAGTCGACCTGCTCCAGCTCCAGCGCGCCGGCCTCGATCTTGGACAGGTCGAGCACGTCGTTGAGGATCGCCAGCAGGCCCAGCCCGGCCTGCTCCACCCCGCGGGCCAGCCGCGTCTGGTGGTCGTCGAGGTCGGTGCGCAGCAGCAGCTCGTTGAGGCCGATCACGCCGTTCATCGGGGTGCGGATCTCGTGGCTCATCGTGGCCAGGAACTGCGACGTCGCCATGCTGGCCTGCTCGGCGGCCTCGCGGGCCGCGCCCAGGGCGGTGATCCGTTCCTCGCGCGCGGCCACGGCGGCGAGGGCCGGCACCACCTCGGCGAGCACGGGGTCGGAGAGCGGCACCGGGTAGTGGTCCACCAGCAGCTCCACGACGGCCGCGACACCGGGGCCGCCGAGGTGCGGGACGGGCACCCCGACGACCGCGAGGCCGGCGGTGGGGCCGGGCAGCACGGTCAGCACGGGCGCGCCGTCGGTGCGGGCCCGCTCGGCCAGCACCGGGTCCGGCACGAGGGTGGCGGTCGGGTCGGGCACCCGGGCCAGCGGCAGCCCGGGGCCGGGGTCGCGGTAGGCGCCCACGACCTGCCAGCCGCTGCCCGGCACGAGCACGGCACGCAGCGCGGCCAGCGCCTCGGTCAGGGAGTCGCAGGGGGCGAGCGCGCGCAGGAGCCGCACGGGGAGGTCGGTTGCCTCCTCGGGGCGCTGCTCCGCCACGTCCGGGACTCCTCGTCTCTCGGCCCCGAGCGACAGGCGTCCGGTCGGGGATGACGTGCATTGTGCCGCTCACGACGCCGGCCGCGCGAGCGGCACGCGCGTGCACCGTGGACGCGAGCCCGGAGGCCGCGGGTCGCGCCCCGCCCGTGAGCCCGGGTGTGGGGGCGCGACCCGCGGTCCGTCCCGTCGAACCGCTCCTGGCCGGGCACCGGAGCGCCGGTGGTGCCTGGCCAGGCAGGGGGGACAGTCGACGGGACCTGGCAGCGAGCAGCCGGGGAGGGGGGGGTCGCGCCGGGGGGGGGGCCCCCCGGGCGCCGCGCGGGGGGACGGCCCGGGGGGCCACCGGTCCGTTCGGCGTCCGCGACGGGCACCTGAGCGGCGGCCGGAGGATTTTGCCTACGCGGACGGCGGCGCGGTGCTGGCCCGCACCACGAGCGTGTGGTCGAGCACCACGTCGTGCCGGTGGGCCACCGGGTCCACGCCGCCCGGGAGGTCGGCGGCCCGGCTGCGCACCAGCGCGATCACGGTGGCGGCGGTCTCGGCGGCCTGCTCCGCCACGTGCTGGTCGACGGTGGTCAGGTTCAGCAGGTCCGCGACGGGGTGACCGTCCACGCCCATCACCGAGAGGTCCTCCGGCACCCGCAGGCCGCGCTCGTGGGCGCGGACCGCGACGGCCGCCGCCAGCTCGTCGGAGTAGGCGAAGACGGCCGTGGGCGGGTCCGGGAGGGCCAGCAGCCGGTCGAGGGCCCGGGCGCCGGCGCGCGGGCCCAGCTCCTCGGTGACCAGCAGCTCCTCGACCGGCCCGAGCCCGTGGTGGTCCATCCGCTCCCGCCAGCCGCGAGCGCGCTGGAGGTCGGCCTCCCACGGGGTCTCGTCGGTGTCGGAGGTGCGGACCATGGCGATGCGGCGGTGGCCGAGCCCGACGAGGTGGTCGACCGCCGTGTGGGCGACGGCCAGGTCGTCGACCCGGACGTGCGGCAGGTCCCGCAGCCGGCCGCCGGCCACCACGACGCGCACGCCGAGCAGGTCGAGCCGGTCGCGCTGGTCGGGGGTGAGCGGCAGGGCGGCGAGGACGACGGCGTCCACCTTGCGGCGGGCCGGGAGCTCGGCGAGGAAGCGGCCACGCTCCTGGGCCCCGTCCACCTGGTAGATCAGGGTGTCGAGGCCGGCCTCGCGCAGGTGGCCGACCAGGGCGCTGACCAGCGTGGCGTAGAACCACGGCTGGAGCAGCGGCACCACGACCGCGATGCGACCGGTCTCGCCGCGGGAGAGGTGCGAGGCCTCGGGGGAGATGACGTAGGAGAGCCGCTCGGCGACGGCCTGGACGCGGGTGCGGGTGGCCTCTCCGACGCCCGGACGGCCGCGCAGGGCGCGGGACACCGTGGCGATGGAGACGCCTGCCTCGCGCGCGACGTCGGCCATGTTCGCCGGGGTGGAGAGGTGCGAGCCCGGCTGGGGGGAGCCGTTCATCTCTCGGAGCGTATGACCTGGGACACCCTCGTGCCACCGTGCACGGCCCGGCGCGCCGTCGGTGGTCTCGACCGGTGACGCCGCTCGGCGCCGAGGGCTACCGTGCATGGGCATGAGGCGGGCGCCGCACGAGAACGTCGCCACGGTCCTGGTCGAGCCGGGCCGTCTGGCCGAGCTGGAGTTCGCCCTCGTGGCGCACGACCTGTGGGTCTGGCCGGTCGCGACGGCCCCGATCTGCGTGGACGGCCCCCGCCAGGCTTTCCAGGTGCGGCGGCGGCTCGTCGAGTCCGCCCAGGGTCGGTGGGACTGCGCCGCCGCGTGGGTGCCCGTCTGGGTCTCCTTCGGCGAGTCCTGGGGCCACCGCGACGGCCTGGTCACCTGGCAGGCGCGCAAGCAGCTCTACACGGTGCTCGACGCGTTCGCCGCCCACCTGCGCTACCGCCGCGGCCTCGGCGGGGTCGCGCCGCTCCCGCTGCCCCGGGACCGGGCCTCCTGACCCTCCGCTCGGCCGATAGTGCGCGACGATCTGGCTGCTCCAGCTGCCAGAACCGGTGCTTGTCGTCGCGCACTATCGGCGGTACGGGGAGGGTCAGCGGACGACGTCCCAGACGCCCATGGTGATGCCGTTGGGGTAGGAGGCGGTCTCGACGGGGCGCAGCAGGGTGCGGGGCCCGTCGTCGGCGAACAGCCTCGCGCCGGAGCCGAGCACCACGGGGAACGTGAGCAGGTGGTAGCGGTCCACGAGGCCGGCCGCGGCCAGGCCCCGGGCGAGCGTGCCGGAGCCGTGGACGAGGATCGGCCCGCCCTCGGTCTCCCTCAGCGCCGCGACGTCCTCCAGACCGCGCAGGATCGTGGTCTCGCCCCAGCCGTCGACGAGGTCGTCCTCGGCCAGCGTGGAGGAGACGACGTGCTTCGGCATCGCGTTGTAGCGGGGGAACTCCTCGGTCATGGACGGCCAGACCGGGGCGAACTCCTGGTAGGAGACCCGGCCCAGCAGCATGGCCGTGGCCTCCTCCTGCTCCCTGCCCTTGAGCTCGTAGGCGGCGGGGTCGAACTCGATGTCGGTGAAGGTCCACCCGGCGTGCGGGTGGTCCCCGCCGCCCGGGGCCTCCATGACTCCGTCGAGGGTGAGCATGGTGGTGACGACGATCGGGCGCACGGGGTGCTCCTTCTGCTCGGGGCTGCTGCCGGGGATCATGCCCGACTCAGCGCAGCGCCATGACGGGCTCGCCCGCCGTGAGCCCGGTGCCGGTACGGGTGCAGGTGCCGCCGACGGGCGTGCCGCCGTTCCAGGCCTGGCGCACGCAGGAGCGGACGGCGAGCTGGCCCCAGTAGTTCGGGTGCAGCGACTCCTGGACGTAGTAGGGCGAGCTGCTGCCGATGGTGCTCACCGTGCGGATCTGGTTGACCCACTCGGTGCGGTCCACGGCACCGGGCGACGTCCAGGAGGCGAGGCCGACCTCCTCGTAGAGGCCCACGCCGGACTCGCACAGCCGGCGGCCGTCGAAGGTGTGGGCGAGGTCGAGGACGGCGGTGTTGGTGAGGCCGGAGTCGGCCAGGCCGCCGAGCACGGTGCTGTTGATCGCCGGGAGGGCGGTGTCGTTGGCCCAGTCGGCGTCGGCGTTCCAGAAGCCGCAGCCGCCGGTGTCCTGGCGCGTGTAGCCGGACTGGGAGTAGCGGAACCCGCCGGCCCGCGGGATGGGCGAGGGGTAGGTCTGCAGGAGCAGCGTCCACTCGTCGTCGGAGTAGCCGGCGGTGCGCATCGCGGTGGCGATGTTGGTCAGGCCGGCGGCCACGTCCGCCCGCACCTGGGCCAGGTGCGAGGCGGAGAAGGCCTGCTCGACGCTGTTGTCGTCGTGGCAGTAGTCCTTCGCCCAGCCCGGGGAGTAGAGGAAGTCCAGGACGCAGGTCTGCACCACGTCCGCGAAGCCGACGTCGTTGCCGCCGATGGAGACGACGACCATGCCGACGTCGTGGGTGGAGGCGAACTCCTGGAGGGCCAGCGCCTGGCCCTGGCCCTCGGACCCCTCGTAGAAGTCGAGGCCGGGCTTGAACCGGTCGCCCGTGCTCGTCGAGGTCTCCGCGCCCGAGCAGGCGAGGTTGAGGCTGGGTGCGGTGCCGATGTGGATCTCGGCCGAGGACGAGCGGTGGCAGCGCTCGATCGACTCGCTCGACCCGGCGTCGAGGTAGGCGCCGGCGCCCAGGGCGTCGGCCCGGTCGGAGTCGGCGTTGGAGGACCCGGCCCAGCGGCCCGCCTCCCCGGAGATGTAGGAGTCGCCGACGCTGACGACGTACGGCGTCTCGTCCGCGGCTGCCGGGGCGACGGCCACCGGGGAGACGGGGGCGAGGACGCCGAGGGCGGCCGCGGCCGAGCCGAGGAACGCGAGGGTGGCCCGGTGTGTGGCCCGGCGTGTGGCCCGGTGTGAGGTCCGGTGTGCGGGCAGGACGAAGCGTGCTGAGGGCATGGGGAGCCTTCTTCCCGAGAGAGCGACGGACCCGAGATGACCCGTCGCCCGGCACGCTAGCGGCGCCCGCGCGCGGCGTGAAGGGGGTCACGTGACAGGCCGGGCCCCGCGCCGCAGACTGAGGTGCGTGCCCTACGACCCCGTGCTGGCGGACCGGCTGCGCGACCTCCTCGACGACGAGCCCGGCCTGACGACGCGCGCGATGTTCGGCGGGCTCGGCTTCATGATCGGCGGGCACATGGCGGTGGCCGCCTCCTCGGGCGGCGGGCTGATGGTGCGCTGCGACCCCGGGCAGGCAGTGGCGCTGTGCGTGCCCGGCTCGCACGCGGCGCCGATGGTGATGCGCGGGCGGGCCATGCCCGGCTGGCTGCTGGTCGACGCGGCGGGCCTGGTCTCGGACGAGGACCTGGGCTCCTGGGTCGAGGTCGGCGTGGCGTTCGTGGCCACGCTGCCGCCGAAGTCGTGAGCCGCGCGCGGCGTCCGACATCTCACATCGGCTTGGCTGTGCACCGACCGTGAGCGCAGTCTTGACCGAGTGAGCCTGCTGACCCGTGCCGAGGACGCCCTCGGCCACCCCGACGGGGACCCCCGGCACCGCCCGGGCACCCCGGGGTTCCGGCGGCTCAACCAGGCGATGTTCTTCGCGGGACTGGCGGCCTTCGGGCTGCTCTACGGCACGCAGCCGCTGCTGCCGATGCTCACGGACGCGTTCGGCGTCGACGCCACCCAGGCCGCGCTGACCGTCTCGGTCTCCACCGGCGCCCTCGCGCTGTGCACCGCGCCGGCCGCGGCGCTGGCCGAGCGGCAGGGCCGCGTGCGGGTGATCCGGGTGGCGCTCGTGGTCGCCGCGCTGGCCTCGGTCGCGTGCGCGCTGGCGCCGTCCTACGTCGTGCTCGTCGTGGCCCGCCTCGTGCTCGGCGCGGCGCTGGGCGGCGTGCTGGGCACCGCGATGGGTCACGTCGGCACCGAGGTGCACCCCGCCGGCCTCGGCGCCTCGATGGGGCTCTACGTCGCCGGCAACACGATCGGCGGCGTCTCCGGTCGCGTCCTGACCTCGCTGGTCTCCGACTTCGCCGGCTGGCGCGGTGGCCTCGTGGCGCTCACCGTCTTCGCGCTCGCCGCGATGGCGCTGTTCTGGGTGCTCCTGCCCGAGCCGGTGCGCTTCAGCCCCGACGCCACCGGCCGCGCCCGTCTGGGCCGCAACCGGGTGGCGGCGCTCGTCGCCCTCGTCGTCGTGCCGTTCGCGCTCATGGGCGGGTTCGTCGCGGTCTACAACTTCCTCACCTACCGGCTCACCTCGGCGCCGTTCGACCTCAGCCCCGCGATCGCCGGCCTCGCGTTCCTGGCCTACCTCGCCGGCACCGTCACCTCCGCCACGGCAGGACGCCTCGCCGACCGCGTCGGGCGCCTGCCCGTGCTGCTCGCCGGCGCCGCGGTGATGCTCGTCGGCCTGCTGGTCACGCTCTCGGGCAGCCTGGCTCTCGTGGTCGTCGGGCTCGTCGTCTTCACCGCCGGGTTCTTCGCCGCGCACGCGACCGCCTCCGGGTGGGCGCCGCAGCTGCTGCCGTCGGCCCCCGGGCGCGCCTCGGCCTCGTACGTGATGACCTACTACGCGGGCTCCAGCGTCTTCGGTGCCCTGCTCGGCTTCGCCTGGCACGGGGGCGCGTGGCCGGGGGTCGTGCTCGCGGTCGCGGCGCTCATCGGCGTCGGCGTGCTCGCGGCCGTGGCCGCGTGGGGCCTGAGCCGGCCGGACCGCGCCTCCGCCTGACGCCGCTCGACCACCGGTGCGTCCGGTGGGGCCCACCCGGTCGGACCTGCTGAGGAGGGACGACCCGGGACACGCTGGGGGTCGTGAGCGTGCCTGAGGTCTGGTCCGAGGAGCTGAGGTCGGCGGCGCGCCCGGAGCCGTCTGGCGGGGTGCCCTGGCTGCTGCTGCACGCGTTCCCGCTCTCCTCGGCGATCTTCGACCGGCTGGCCCCGGCCCTGCTGGGGCGCGGCGAGCGGGTGCTGGTGGCCGACCTCCCCGGCCTCGGTCGCAGCCCCCGCCCGGGCACCGAGCCGAGCATGGAGGCGGTCGGCGACGCCCTGGCCGCCGTGCTGGACGCCCACGACCTGCCGCGGGCGCGGGTGCTCGGCATCTCCACCGGCGGCTACGCGGCCCTCGAGCTGGCCCGGACCCGCCCGGACCGGGTGGAGAGCCTCGTCCTCGCCTCGACGACACCGTGGCGCATCGAGCCCGACCGGCCCGCGCTGCGGCGCGAGACGGCCGCGACGCTCGAGCGCGAGCACAGCACCGGCAGCCTCGCCGACGTGCCCGAGGCCGCGCTCGGCCCGACGGCCCACCGGGAGCAGCCCGCGCTCGTCTCGCTGGTGCGCGACCTGGTGAAGCGGGCGGACCCCGACGGGGTGGCCTGGATGGCCCGCGCGATCGCGGCCCGCCACGACACGGCCACCGTCGTCACCGCCTTCCCCCGCGAGGTCCACCTGCTCTTCGGTGACGAGGACACCGACACCCCGCCCGAGCGGGCGACCCAGATCGCCGCGCTGCGCCCCGCGCACGCCCCGACCCGAGTGACGGTGTTGCCGGGGACGGGGCACCTCACCGTGCTCGAGCGGCCCCGGGAGGTCGTGGAGTCGCTGCTCGGGTAGCGCGTTCCTGAGGACCGGCTGAGCGGGAGGTCTCACAGGAGTTTCTTGCGCGTGACAACCGTTGCGCACAGCAACCTTTACTCGCGCACCCCTGGACGCGGAGATGCTGCGGCCGTTACACAGTTGCCACTGTCAACTGTGTTCCGAGCATCTCGGGCCGTGAACTCCAGGAGCGACATCTCGTGAGAAGAACTCTGTCCGCCGCCGTCCTCGGCGCGGCGTCCCTCGTCGTCACCGGGCTGGTGGGCCTCGCGCCCCACGCCGACGCCGACCCCTCGCCCACCGGCCTGCTGCACAGCCAGCGCGTCTGTGCGTCCCGGACCCCGCTCGGCGAGGCCACCTGCCACGCGGAGAAGCTGGTCGACGCGGCCGGCCGGGCCCCGCAGCTCTCCGCCCCGCCGTCCACTGGCCTGACCCCGTCCGGCCTCCAGGACGCCTACGGCCTCACCGGCCTCTCCTCGGGCGGCGCCACCGTGGCGATCATCGACGCCTACGGCTACGACAACCTCGAGGCCGACCTGGCCACCTACCGCTCGGAGTTCGGCCTCCCGGCGTGCACCACCGCCAGCGGCTGCCTCACGATCATGGACCAGACGGGCGGGTCGAACCTGCCGCGGATGGACGTCGGCTGGGCGCAGGAGCAGGCCCTCGACGTGGACGCCGTCTCGGCGGCCTGCCCCGACTGCAAGATCGTCGTCGTCCAGGCCAAGAGCGCCTCCTTCGCCAACCTCGGCACCGCCGTGCAGACCGCGGCGTCCCTGCCGGGCGTCGTGGCCATCTCGAACTCCTACGGCGGCTCGGACGCCCCCGACTCGACCTACGGCGCCTACTACGACCACCCCGGCATCGCCGTCACGGCCTCCACCGGTGACAACGGCTACCAGGGCGGCAGCTACCCCGCCTCGTCCTCGTACGTGACGGCGGTGGGCGGCACCTCGCTGGTCCAGGCCTCCGGCACCACCCGCGGGTGGAGTGAGTCGGTCTGGGACGGCGCCGGCTCCGGCTGCTCGCAGAACACCGCGCTCGCCGCGGCCGCCGGCTACGACACCGGCTGCTCCGGCCGGGCCATGGCGGACGTCGCCGCGGCCGCCGACCCGAGCGAGGGCGGCCTGGCCGTCTACTACCCGTCGTCGCGCCGCGCCTCCACGTGGGGCCAGTTCGGTGGGACGAGCGAGTCCGCGCCGATCATCGCCTCGGTCTACGCGCTCTCGGGCGACACCTCGGGCTACGCGAACGCCAAGCCCTACGCCCACCCCGAGCTGCTCAACGACGTCACCTCGGGCAGCAACGGCACCTGCTCGACCGCCCAGCTGTGCACCGCCCGCACCGGCTGGGACGGCCCGACCGGCCTGGGCACCCCGAACGGCGTGGGGGCCTTCTGAGCCAGGCCCCACGTCCGCAGGATCGGCGGCCGCGTCAGCCCTCTCGGGGGTCGGCGCGGCCGTCGCGCGTCCGGAGCACGTGCTCGCGCCGCCGCTCGACGAGCCGACGGACCAGCCCCGGCGCCGAGCTCAGCACGAGCGCGGCGACCACCACGGCGACGAGCGCGACCTCGCGGTGCGGCAGCAGCGAGCCCAGCACCCCCACGCCCGCGTAGACCAGCGCCCACAGGCCCGCGGCGCCCACCGCGGCCGAGGCGAAGCGGTACCAGGGGTAGCCGGTCAGCGCCGCGACCAGCAGCACCGGCACCCGCCCGCCCGGCACCAGCCGGGAGACCAGCAGGGTGCGCAGCTCGTGGGCCTCGATCCGGGTCCGCAGCACGGCCAGCCGGTCGTGGGCGGTGCCCTCCTCCAGCCAGCCGAACCGCTCGGCCAGCCCGGTGCCGGCCACCAGCAGCGCGCCGTAGACCACCAGGTCGCCCACGTAGGCGCCGGCGCCGCCGGCGACGATCACCGGGAGCACCTCCCACAGGTGCGCGTCGACGGCGAGGACGGCGGCGGCCGAGACCGCGGCCCCGGTGGGCACCACCGGCACCACCGCGCCGAACGCGACGACGGCCGCCAGCACCAGGAGCGCCAGCGGGGTCACCTCGTCGATCATGCGGCGGCCGGGAGCGGGGTCACGGCACCAGTCTGACGCCCGGCCGGGCGAGCACCGCCCGGGTGGTGGGGGCGTGCTCGTCCACCGCGTCCAGGAACCGCGCCCCCGGCGTGGTGAAGAACCGCCGGAACACCCCCGGCGCCAGCGGCTGGAGGCCCACCGGCCAGAAGGTGCCCCAGTGCACGGGGACGGCGGCGTCGGCGCCCAGCAGCGCCAGTGCCCGGGCCGCCTCCACCGGACCCAGGTGGTGCACCACGTCCAGGCTGGGACCCCAGCCGCCGATGGGCGGCAGGGCCAGGTCGACCGGGTCCAGCGCCTCCAGGTCGCGCACCAGCCGCTCGCTCCAGCCGGTGTCGCCGGGGAACCACACCCGCTGCCCGCCTGCCTCCACGACGAACCCGATCGCCGGGCCCGCGGCGGCGCCCCGCAGCGGCAGCCGGCGGCCGTCGTGGTCGGCGCGCAGCACCCGCACGCGCACCTCGACCCCCGCCGCCGTGGTCACCTCCACGACGTCGCCCGGGCGCACCCCGCGCACCTCGCAGCCCGGCAGCGCACCCCGGCGCCGGCCGTCGCGCAGCAGCGCCTGGCCGCCGTCCGGCACGAGCACGACGGCGCCGGTGGACAGCCGCTGCAGCGAGGGCACGTGGAAGTGGTCGGAGTGCAGGTGGGAGACGAGGACGAGGTCGGCCACGTGCGCCTCGGGGCCCGGCGTCGGGGTGCGTCGGCGCAGGTGGTGCAGCCGATCGTCGAGCACGGGGTCGAGCAGCACCCGGGCACCGCCCGGCTCGACGGTGGCCGACGCGTGGCCCCACCAGGTCAGCGGGACGCTCATGCCACCGGCTCCGTGGCGGGGGAGCGGCGCTCCTGCCGCTCCTCGCGCAGGCCGAGCTGCTCGAGGCGACGCACGAGGGCGGCGTGCACGTCGGTGCCGCTGAGCGCGGCGCCCCGGGAGTCGCCGGGGGCGCCGGCCAGGGAGCCGTCGGGCAGGTCCCACGAGGAGGGGTGCAGCAGCACAGCCTCGGTCTGGTCGCCGCCGACGCCGCCGTGGCTGCCGACCAGCTCCTCGAAGGCGATCACCTCGCCGAGCACGGGGTCGCAGGCGCCGAGCAGGACGAGGTCGCCCACCCCGTCCTTGGCCTCGAGCTCGAGCAGGTCCGCGGCGGCGAGCGGGCCGAACGCGATGAGGGGGTCGGCTCCGGCGCCGCCGTGAACGTGCGGCCCGAGCACGCCGCTCTCGAGCAGCCGCCACCCGTCGGCGGCGGTGACGCGCAGGCCGTCGCCGGTGCGGGTGACGACCAGCCCGACGCCCGGGTGCGCGGCCAGGCCGTCGACGAGCGCGGGGTGGAGCCCGGCGAGGTCGTCGTGCGTGAGTCGCCCGGGCAGGTCGGTGCGGTAGACGTGCGCCAGGGCGCCCGAGGCGGCCACGACCAGCGCGGGCGCGTCGAGGCTCCCGGCCGCCTGTCGCTCGGCCTGGCGGGCGGCACGCTGGTCGCGCAGGCGGGCGGCGCCGGTGGCGGCCCGGGCGGCGGCCTGCTGGCTGCGGGAGCCGCCGGAGAGCAGCATCGAGGCCGGCAGCATCCGCTCGTCGCCTCCCTGCTCGCGGGAGGCCGGCGGGCACGCGGCCCCCGCGAGGTCCAGGACGACGGCCTCCAGGCTGCGCCCGGTGACCTGCTCGAACGTCGGCCCCTGCACCTGGCCGTGGTCGGAGACGACCACGACCTCGTAGGCCCGGTCGGTGCGGGCCGCGACGGCGTCGAACAGCTGGAGCACGCGGTCCAGGTTCTCCAGCACCCGCATGGACTCCGGCCGGCTGGGGCCGGCGTGGTGGGCGACCTCGTCGTAGTCCACGAAGTCGACGAACACGACCCGCCGCCCGGCCGTCATCTCCTCGGCCACGATCGAGACGTTGAGGTCACGCAGGACCACGGTGGTCAGCCCCCGCAGGAAGAGGAACGCCCCGAGCCTGCTGACCCGCGGCTGCACGTCGCGCACCCGCTGCCGCCGGGCCTGCCACAGCTCGGTGACGAGCTGGCCGACGAACAGCGTCACCGAGCGCAGGAAGCCCGTGCCGCTGGTGGCGAACGCGCCCGCGGCCCGGCCCGTGCGCGGGATGCCGGAGTCGCTGACCGTGAGGTAGCGGTGGGCCGCGTCCCCGGAGAAGAGCACCGAGACGCTGGCGCCGTCGTCGGCCAGCAGCCCGCGGCCACCGGACGTGGCCTCCAATCGCGGCTGGAGGACGGCCAGGTCGGACTGCTTGCTCACGACGAGCATCCGGCCGAGCTCCTTGTCCCACCAGCGGTAGCCGGGCACCGAGGTCGCGTCGCCGTGGAGCAGCACGCCCTGGCCCGCGGGGGTCGTGGACGGGATGCCGGTGTGCCAGCGACGCAGTCGGTACTCCCCGGAGCGCAGCCACCGCGAGACGGTCGGCACCGCCCCGGAGACCACCGCCTGGCGCAGCAGCGGCTCGGGCAGCCCGTCCAGCTGCACGACGAGGAGGCCCGCGCCGGCGGAGCCGGGGGCCGTCGAGTCGCGCGCGGCCCGGCGCAGCACCTGGCCGAGGAACGCCTCGTCGCCGCTGGCGTCGACGACCCAGTTCACCGCGGCCGCGGCCACCGTGGCGCCCCACGAGGCGAGCAGCACCTCCGGCCAGGAGAAGGGGTCGACCGAGGGCATCACCGCCAGCGCCACCCACATCACCACCGCCTGGGTCAGCAGCCCGGCCAGCAGGAGCCCCACCAGGCCGGTCATGACCGTCAGCCGCACCAGCAGCGGACGCAGCAGGGCGCCCACCACGAGCACGCCGACGGCGAGCATCGCCACCGACTCCGCACCCTGGGTGACCTGCGGCCCGGGCAGCACCCAGAGGCTGATCGTCAGCGCGAGGAACGAGACGACGAAGCCGCGCAGCACGTCCACCACCCACCGCCACGTGGGCCGCGGCCACGAGGGACGCAGCCAGGACGGCCGGCTCCGCCGGGGGTGCTGCGCTGACACGTCTCGATCCTAGGAGCGCCGCGTCGTGGGCGCGCGGCCCGAGCGGGTGGCTCCCGTCGAGAGGCTCCTCACGCACCCGCCGGGGGCGGCGGTGCGGCCTAGGCTGCGGACATGGCCACGACCCCCGCAGCAGCGCCCGCAGAGACCGGCACCGCCCGCGTCGTCCTCGTCACCGGCGGCTCCTCCGGCATCGGCGAGGCCACCGCCCGCCTGCTCGCCGCCGACGGCTGGACGGTCATGGCCGCGGCCCGCCGCACCGAGCGGATGGCCGCGCTCGCCGAGGCCGGGATCGAGGTGGCCGCGCTCGACGTCACCGACGAGGCCTCGGTGCGGGCCTGCGTCGAGGGCGTCCTGCAGCGGCACGGACGCCTCGACGCGCTGGTCAACAACGCCGGCTACGGCTCCTACGGCGCGGTCGAGGACGTGGACGTGGACGAGGCACGCCGCCAGTTCGAGGTCAACCTGTTCGGCCTCGCCCGGGTCACCCAGCTCGTCCTGCCGACCATGCGGGCGCAGGGCAGCGGCACGATCGTGAACATCTCCTCGATGGGCGGGCGCATCTACACCGGCTTCGGCGCCTGGTACCACGCCACCAAGCACGCCCTCGAGGGCTTCTCCGACTGCCTGCGGCTCGAGGTGGCGCCGTTCGGGGTCGACGTCGTGGTGATCCAGCCCGGCGGCATCCGCACCGAGTGGGGCACGATCGCCGCCGACGGGCTCGCCGAGGCCTCGGGGTCCGGCTCGCCGTCCGGGGCCTACACCGCCCGCGCGCAGGACGCCGCCGACGGGATGCGGCAGCGCTACACCGGCCACCAGCTCTCCGAACCGGTGGTCGTCGCCCGCGCGGTGCGCACCGCCCTGGACGCCCGACGACCGCGGACCCGCTACGCGATCGGTTTCGGGGCCAAGCCGCTCATGGCGCTGCGCGCCGTCCTGCCGGACCGGGCCTTCGACCGGCTCCTCAGCCTGGTCATGGACTGAGAGGCGCTGCTCAGAAGTCGTCGGCGGACGCGTGGTCGGCGGCGGCACCGCCGTGGCGCGCCCGGTGCCGGGTCAGGTGGACGCGGCGCGAGAGCCGCAGCGCCGGGCGCACCGCCAGCTGCACCGACCCGACGATGAACAGCCAGGTGCCGGCCAGGGTCGTGGCCTCCCGCAGGAAGAGCACCGACCCGATGATGAACCAGACGGCGATGAGCAGGTCGTTGATCGTCGACAGCGTCTCGTAGCGGTGCCGCAGCACCAGCTCGCGGTCGGTGCCGGGCAGGTCCAGGTCGAGGTCGGGCATGCCCCGAGCCTGCCCCGTCCGAGCCGGGGCGATCTCACCGTTCCGGGCGGTGCCCTACCCTCGGGGCCGTGAGCGAGCAGACCCCGGACAGGGACCTGGACGGGCCGCTGCCCCTCGGCGGCCCGGGCTGGGGCATCGCGTCCCTGGCGGTGGGCGCCGCCGCCCTGCTCCTGTCCTGGGCGGGCCTGCCCGCCATCCTCCTCGGCGTCCTCGGCGCCGGCCTCGGGGCTCGGGGGACGTGGCTGGCCGGCCGGGGCCGCGCCACGGGTCGCGGCCTGGCGGTGACCGGGTGGCTGCTGAACCTCGCCGCGACGTTCGTCGCCGCCGGCTCGCTGGCCATCGAGGCCTACCTCCTGTGGCGGGTCAAGACGGGCTCCTGACCAGCCCACCCGCGGGGTGAGGATTGCGCCGCGCCCGGCTGGGCACGCTGTGTGGCACCGACCGCGCCCGGAGCGCGGCCCGGGCAGACCGGCCCGGCACCCACCTGGACCAGGAGCGACCCATGACCGGCGACCAGAACCCCTACGGCGAGCAGTCCGCGTACCCGCAGACCCCCGCCGAGCAGTCCCCGCAGCAGCCCTACGCGCCGACCGAGAAGAAGGGCGGCCCCGGCCTCGCCATCGCCGCCCTCGCGGTCGGCATCCTGGCGCTGCTCACGTCCCTCACGGTGATCGGCGGCCTCCTCGGCGGCCTCATCGCCCTCGTGCTGGGCCTCGTGGCCTCCAGCAAGGCGAAGAAGGGCCGCGCCACCGGCCGGGCCATGGCCGTCATCGGCTGGCTCCTCGGCCTGGTGAGCATGCTCGTCGCCGTCGCGGTCATCGTGGTGGGCGTGCTGGTGTTCCAGTCCGACGACTTCCAGAACCTCCAGGACTGCGTGGCCTCCGCCGGCGACGACCAGTCCGCCAGGGACGCGTGCGCCCAGGAGTTCGGCACCTCGATCACCAACTGACGCGACGCCGCTCAGACGCACGACGGCCCCCGCCACCGGCGGGGGCCGTCGTGCGTGTCGAGGATGTGGTGAGGCCGGGTGCGGCTCAGACGCCCGCTGCCTCCTCTGCCCCCTCCTCGGCCGCGGCCGACGCCGGCATCACCCGCGCCAGCAGGTCGGCGATGGTCACGACGGCGACGCGGTCGCCCGCCCCGTCCCGGCCGTGCTGGCCCTCGGTGAGGACGACCCGGGCGATCTGGGCCCCGGCGCGGCGCAGGTCCTCCAGGGCGTCGAGCACGGTGGCGCCGCCGTCGAGCACGTGCAGGTCGCGGACGAAGCCGTCGATGCCCTCGTCGGGGTCGGCGGTGAGGGTGTCGCGCACGTGGACGACGCCGTCGGGGTCGGAGGCGGGGCCCACGAGGATGCGCAGGTGGCCCGAGTCCAGGCTCGCGGCGTGGACGTCGGCCACGTCGGCGTCCGCGGGCACGGTGACGAGGTCGCGGGCCCGCGCCACGTCCGCCACCGTGAGGCGGGTGGTCGCCAGCGCGCCGCGCAGCTGCTCCGACGAGCCCGCCTCGAGGTCGCCCGCCTGGGCGGAGTGCAGCACCAGCTGCTCGAGCTCCTCGGGGTTCTGCTCGATGGCGACCTCGTCGACCGGCTCGACGCCGCACCGGCGCACGAGCGCGTTGGCGGCCTCGTTGAGCACCAGCAGCGCGGGGCGGAAGACGAACATGAACGCCCGCATCGGCACCGCGAACATGATCGCGGAGCGCTCGGGGTGGGTGATGGCCCACGACTTGGGGGCCATCTCGCCGACCACGAGGTGCAGGAAGGTGGCCACCACCAGCGCGATCGCGAACGCGACGACGTAGGCGACGCCGTGCGGCAGCCCGAGGGCGTGCAGCAGCGGCTCCAGGGCGTGCTCCAGCGCCGGCTCGGTGACCGCACCGAGGGCCAGCGTGCAGGCGGTGATGCCGAGCTGGGAGCCCGCGAGCAGCACCGAGACCTCGCTCGAGCTGCGCAGCGCCGCCCGGGCCGCGCGGCTGTGCACCGCCTCGGCCTCCAGCCGGGTGCGGCGGGCGGCGATGGTGGCGAACTCGATCGAGACGAAGAACGCGCTGGCCACGAGGATGAGCAGCGTGATGGGGAGGGCGATCCAACCGTCCATGAGGGTCTTCTCCTAGCGGGGGTCGGGGCTCAGACCTGGGCCTGGTCGGCGGGCACGGGGTCGAGCGGCTCGTCGAGGTCCTCGGCGTCCAGCCCCTCGGGGGCGACCAGCTCGACCCGGACCTGCGCGGGCACGTAGCGGGTCACCTCGAGCACGGTGGCGCGCAGCAGGCGACGCGGCGGGTCGTCGTCGTGGGCCAGCTCGACGGGGTCCAGCGGCAGCTCCACGTCCACGTGCTCGCCCTCGACCGGCAGGGCGCCGCGGGCGGCGATCACCATGCCGGCCACCGTGCGGGCCGCGCCCTCGGGCAGCTCGACGCCGATCTCGCGCTCCACCTCGTCCAGCGGGGCGTCGCCGCGCACCGTCCAGCGGCCCTCGACACCGTCGGGGTCGGGCACGAGGTGCGGGTCCTCGGGCTCGTCGTGCTCGTCGGTGATCTCGCCGACGACCTCCTCCAGCAGGTCCTCGGCGGTGACGATGCCGGCGAACCCGCCCCACTCGTCGATGACGCAGGCGAGCTGGTCGTGCCGCTCGGCCATCGCCTCCAGGGCGTGCGGCAGGGTCATGAGGGTCGGGACGACGACCGCCGGCCGTGCCACGTCCGCCGCCGTGACGGTGCCCGGGTCGGTGCCCTCGCCGACGACCGCCATCGAGCGGGCGAGCACGTCGCCCAGGTGCACGACGCCGACCACGTCGCCGTCCTCGTCGAGCACCGGGTAGCGGGAGTGGCCGCCCTCCATCTCGGCGAGCACCTCGGTGAGGGTCGCGGCGGCAGGGACGCTGTCGACGCGGCTGCGCGGCACCAGGGCGTGGTCGACGTGGCGCTGCGGGAAGTCGAGCATCCGCTCGAGCACGAGCGAGAGGCCCGGCGGCAGCTGCCCGGACTCGCGGGAGACCGAGACGATGCGCTCGAGGTCGTGGATGTTGGCGGAGTGCTCGACGTCCTCGACCGGCTCGAACCCGAGCAGGCGGACGAGGCGGGCGGACGAGGCGTCGAAGAACCGGATCGCCCAGCCCATCGTGCGCATGTACACGCGGGTGGAGGCGGAGAGCGCGGTGGCGGTCTCGTAGGGGCGGGCGATCGCGTAGTTCTTCGGGAACAGCTCGCCGAAGAGCATCTGGGTGAACGTGGCGACCACGAGCACGGCGACGGTGCCGACCGCGATGCCGACGCCGCTGGGCACCCCGACCCCGCCGAGCACCTCGCCGATCGCGGAGCCGATGAGCGGCTCGGCCACGTAGCCGACGAGCAGGCCGGTCACGGTGATGCCGAGCTGGGCACCGGACAGCATGAAGCTGGTCTTCTCGGTGATCTTCAGCGTGCGGCGGGCAGCCTTGTCGCCGTCGTCCGCGCGGGCCTTGAGCCGCGAGCGGTCGACGGCCATGTAGGAGAACTCCTGGGCCACGAAGTAGCCGTTGACGGCGATGATCACCGCGACCAGGAGCACTCCTCCGACCAGGGAGAGCGCGACGTCCATGCGCCACATCCTCCCCAACCGGTCAGGTCCTTCCGGGTGAGGAGCCGGGGCGCGGATGAGAGGTCTCCCATGGAGGTCTCACGGACGGCTCACGCCGGCCCGGGAACCTCCTGGGTGTCGGGCGAAGGGCCCGGCCACCACCAGGAGGAGAGAACCGTGAAGAAGCCCCAGCTCCGCAAGCCGTCCCTGCGCGCCGGCCTGGCCACCGTCGTGGCCACCGGCCTGCTCGCCACCCCGCTCGCCGTGCTTGCCGCCTCGCCGGCCTCCGCCGTGGAGAAGGAGCGCGGCGGCCGCTGCGACGGCGCCCGCTTCTCGCTGTCGGTGGAGTCCGACGACGGCGGCTACGAGGTCGAGGCCGACATCGACGACGCCCCCCGCGGCTCGCGGTGGCGCGTGGTGATGAAGCAGGACGGCGACCGGTTCGTCCGTACCGTCGCCCGGGCCACCGCCGACGACGATGACGACGACCGCGACGGTGACGTCGACATCGACCGCTGGCGCCGCAACACCAACGGCACCGACACCTTCGTGCTGAGGGTCAACAAGGTCGGCACCTCCGGTGGGTGCCGGACCGTCGTGAAGGTGGCCTGACCCGGCCCGTCCTCCGGGCCTGTCGATCGGGGTGGGCGGCTCCGGTGACCGTGGTACGACCCACCGTATTCGTGGTTCCGAGCCGCCGGAACCACGAATACGGTGGGTCGTACCCGCTCAGCGGGGCGTCGCCCGCAGCCGCTCGCCGAGGTGGATGGCGGCGGTGACGACGAGGTCGTGCTCGTCCGGGTCGGCGGCGGCCTGCTCGGGCACCTGCCCGCCCAGCAGCGCGGCCGGCTGGGTCAGCCACGCCCACACGGCGAACGGGTCGCCCCCGGCGGCCAGCAGCGGCTCGAGCACCGCCAGCAGCTCCTCGCGGACCCCGCCGTCCTCGCCCAGCTGGAACGCCGGGACGAGCACCGCCCCGCCGCCCTCGGGCGCCGGCACGACCAGCATCCGCCGCTCGTTGCCGGCCTTGGTCACGGCGAACCGCGTCGCGTTCTCGCTGGTGCCGCGCACGGCGGCCAGCGACGCGTGGTCGTGGGTCGGGCTGGCCAGGAGCCGCGCGCGGGTCTCGGCCCGGCGGGCCACCTGGAGCAGCCCCACCGGCACCGCGTGGGCCGGGTCCTCGCCCTGGCCGCGCAGCTCGGTCTCGAGCTCGCGCAGCCGCTCCGGGCTCAGCGGCATGCCGTCCCCCTCCCGCCAGATCGCCTGACCCGCGGCGGTGCGCTCCACCGTCGGCAGCCCGGCCTCGGCCAGGTGGGGGAGCAGGCCCAGCCCGTCGAGCCAGTCCGCCAGCTCGGTGCTCAGCCGCTCCGCCTGCTCACGCTCGTCCACGTCTCCCAGGATGCCTCCCGCTGCTCCCCGTCCCGTGGGTGGGGCGGCCAGTCCCTGACGTCCTGCAGCCGACACGCCGCGTGGGGCCTGCAGAACGTCAGGGACTATCGGGGTCGCCGGGGGGGCGGGGCGAGAGGTCAGGCGCGGCGGACGGCGCGGAGGATCGCGTCGTGCCAGGTGACCTGCTCCCCGGAGCCGTCGCGGGCGGGCGCGGTGCGGGCGCGGGTCTCGGCGTGGACGTCCCAGGTGGCCGGGTCCAGCGCCGGCACGAGCTGCTCGGCGGTGTGCGTGTAGCGACCAGGGCCGCGGCCGGCGGGCATGTCCACCGGGTGGTGGCCGACGACCAGCAGCGTGCCGCCGGGGGCCACGGCCGCGGCCAGGCGCCGGGTCACGTCGAGCATGCCGCCGTCCGGGAGGTGCACGAAGAAGCTGGTGACCAGGTCCCACCGCTCCTCGCCGGCCTCGAAGGTGCGGACGTCGACGTCGCGCCAGTGGGTGCGCTCGGTGAGGCCGCGGGCCGCGGCGGCCTCGGCCGCGCGTGCCCGGCCGGTGGCCGAGAACTCGATCCCGGTGACGTCCCAGCCCTGCTGCGCCAGCCAGATCGCGTCGCCGCCCTCGCCGGAGCCGACGTCCAACGCGCGGCCGGGGCTCAGGTGCTCGACCTCCTGCTGGAGGGCGGCGTTGACCCGCCCGCTCCACATGTGGTCCTCGCCGCCGTAGCGCTCGTCCCAGGCCGGCCGCTCGAAGATCTGCGCGCGGGTGGCCGCGACGGCCTTGTCGGCGTCCTCGGTCACCAGCTCCATGTTCACCTGGGCGCCCGCCCACGTGCCCTCGGCCATCGCCGTCACGACCTGCGCCTGCAGGTTGGTCACGTTGCCCGCCGCGTAGACGCCCGGCACGGAGGTGGCGCCGGTGGGCGTGGTCTCGACGTGGGTGCCGAAGACGTGGCCGCCCATCTCGAGGGGGACGACGGCGGCGCCCAGCTGCTCGAGCACCTCGCTGCGGGCGGCCATCGGGGCGCCGATCACCACGAAGTCGCAGGGCAGCACCTCGCCCTCGGTCGTGCGGACGCCGGTGACGCGGTCGCCCTCCACCACCACCTCGGCCGCGGTGCCGGCGACGGTCTCCACTCCGCGTGCGTCGAGCCGCTCGGCCTCGGGCCCGGCGATCTCGACGGCCGGGTCGAGCAGCACCGTCACCTCTGCGGACCACTGCCGCCACAGCAGGCCGGCGTGCCCGGCCATCGGGGTCGTGCCGAGCACGACCACGCGGCCGTCGCGCGCCTCGTAGCCGTGGCAGTAGGGGCAGTGCATGACGCCGCGGCCCCACTGCTCGGCCAGGCCGGGCAGGGCGGGCAGGTCGTCGACGAGGCCCGAGGTGACGAGCAGGCGCCGCGCCAGCACGGTGCGGGTGCCGCCGTCCGGGCTCTCGACGGTGACGGCGAAGCCGGTGCCCTCGTGGCTCCACGGGGTGGCACCGGTGACCCGGCCCTGCTCCACGACGGCGCCGAAGCGAGTGACCTCCTCGCGGCCGAGCCGGGCGAGCTCGGCGGGCGGGGTGCCGTCGCGGGTGAGCAGGTTGTGCACCGCGCCGGCGGGCAGGTTGCGCTGCTCGCCGGCGTCCACGACCAGCACCGAGCGCCGGGCTCGGGCCACCGAGAGCGCGCCGGCCAGGCCCGCGGCGCCGCCGCCCACCACGAGGACGTCGACGTCCTCGGGACCCGCGGGCACCTCGACGGCCGGCACCTGCGGCTGGTGCCCGTGCTGGTGCCCGTGCCCGTGCTGGTGGCCGTGGCCCTGGTCCTCGTGCGGCTGGGACTGGGACCGGGACTGGGGGGAGTGCTGCTCGCTCATGGCACGAGCGTGACCCGCCCCGGCGAGAAGCGCAAACATTCTTGCCGAAACGGCAACTCGGGGTGCAACATCGACGCGTGGACGCCCCCGACGAGACCCGACAGACCCAGCAGGCGCTCGAGCAGGTCGGCCCCCGGCTGCGCCAGCTGCGCCTGGAGCGGGAGGCGACCCTGGCGGACCTGGCCGCCGAGACTGGCATCTCGGTCAGCACGCTGAGTCGGCTGGAGTCCGGCCAGCGCAAGCCGACCCTGGAGCTCCTGCTGCCGCTGGCGCGGGCCCACCGCGTGGCGCTGGACGAGCTCGTCGACGCGCCCGAGACCGGCGACCCGCGGGTGCGGCTGACCCCGCTCAAGCGCCACGGGCGCACCTACCTGCCGCTGACGCGGCGCCCCGGTGGCGTCCAGGCGTTCAAGATGGTGATGCCGCCGCGGCCCGGCGCGGAGCCCGACGAGCTGCGCACCCACGACGGCTACGAGTGGATGTACGTGCTGTCCGGGCGCGTGCGGCTCGTGCTCGGCACCCGGGACCTCGTGCTCGGCCCCGGCGAGGTGGTCGAGTTCGACACCCGCACGCCGCACTGGGTGGAGAACCCCGGCCCGCACCCCGCCGAGGTGCTCGCGCTGTACGGGCCGCAGGGCGAGCGGATGCACGTCCGCTCCTGAGCGGGCTCAGCCCTGGTAGGCGCGGACGACCGTGCCGCTCTCGTCGTGCTCGAGGTTCGCGCGGTCGGTGCGGTAGTCCATCGTCGCCATCGCGCCGGGGCCGAGCATGCGCACGCGCCAGCCGGCGTCGGTGGCGCGGCGCTCCGCCTCGTCCACGGGGAGGTCGACGAGGGTGGGGAGGACCGTGTCGTCGGGTGTCATGCGTCGAGCCTGCCACGCGCGGCTGTGAGCGGTCTGTGGCGCACCGGATGAGATATTCCTTGACGGGAATATGTGGCTGGTCCTAGCGTCGCCCCCGTGACCGCCGCCGCCCTCGCCGCCCCGACGTTCGCGGCGCTGGGCGAGCCCAGCCGCCTGCGGATCGTGGAGCTGCTGCGCGCCGGCCCGCGGGCCGTCGGCGACATCGCCGACGCGCTGGGCCTGCGCCAGCCGCAGGTCTCCAAGCACCTGCGGGTGCTGGGGGAGGCCGGCCTCGTGCGGGTCGAGCCCGTCGCCCGGCGGCGGGTCTACCGCCTCGAGCAGCAGCGGTTCGCCGAGATCGGCGACTGGCTGGAGTCCTTCGAGGCCCTCTGGGAGACCCGTCTCGACGCGCTCGGCGCCCTGCTGGAGTCCGGCGCCGCCGACGCGCCGGCCCACCCCGTCCCGCCCACCCGTCCCACCCAGGAGTCCTGACGTGCCCGTGCTCAAGAAGCAGAAGACGTTCACCCTCGAGCGCACCTACGGCGCCGCGCCCGCCGCGGTCTGGCGGGCGTGGACCGAGCCCGACCTGCTCGCGCGGTGGTGGGGCCCGGAGAAGACCCTCGTGCCCGAGTGCCGCGTCGACTGCCGCGTCGGGGGCGAGATCGCGATCGTGATGGAGGCCGGACCGGGCATGGGCAAGTACGCCGGCACCCGCTGGCCGATGGTCGGCACCTTCACCGAGGTGGACGAGCCGCGGCGGCTCGTCTGGAGCGCCGAGTCGTGGACCGACGGCACGCGGGAGGACACGCTGATCGAGCACGTGAACACCGTGACGATGACCGAGCAGGACGGCGGCACGCACGTGCGGCTCGACGTGGTGATCTCCAGCATCGGGCCGAAGGCGCGGATGGCGGCGTTCGGCATGAAGTGGGGCTACAAGTCCCAGCTCGGCCGGCTCGAGGACGTGCTGGCCCCGGCGGCCGCGGGCTGACCCCTCGCCCGCTCTCTCGCCCCGACCGCTCGGCGCGCCGCGGGGCCCGTTCGGCGCACTTCTCGACGCATGTCGATGCAACGCTTGATCCGCGCTCGGAGCAGGACTTGCGTCGGAGGTGACCACTTCACCGAGCGGCCGACGCCCCGGACCCGGGTCGCCGGCAGAGGAGCTGAGACGCATGCGCGCAGCGCGCTACCACGACCGGGGCGACATCCGCATCGAGGAGATCGACGAGCCCGCCGTCACGCCGGGCACCGTCGGCATCGACGTGGCCTGGTGCGGCATCTGCGGCACCGACCTGCACGAGTACACCGAGGGCCCGATCTTCGTGCCCCCGCACGGCCACCCGCACCCGATCAGCGGCGAGTCCGCCCCCGTCACCCTGGGCCACGAGATGTCCGGCGTCGTCTACGCCGTCGGCGAGGGCGTCACCGACGTCGAGGTGGGCCAGCACGTCGTCGTCGAGCCGTACATCATCCGCGACGAGGTCGAGACCGGCCCCGCGTCGACCGACTACCACCTCTCCGACGACATGAACTTCATCGGCCTCGGCGGTGGCGGTGGCGGCCTCGGCGAGAAGATCGTCGTCAAGCGCCGCTGGGTGCATCCCGTCAGCAACGACGTGCCGCTCGACCAGGCCGCGCTCATCGAGCCGCTCTCCGTCGGCTACCACGCCGCCCAGCGCTCCGGCGCGAAGGCCGGCGACGTCGCCCTCGTGGTCGGCGCCGGCCCGATCGGGCTGCTGACGTCCGCTGTCCTCACCGCCCTGGGCGTCGAGGTGATCGTCTCCGAGATGAGCCCGCTGCGCCGCCAGAAGGCCGCCGAGACCGGGGTCGCCAAGCACGTCCTCGACCCCGCCTCCCAGGACGTCGTCGCCGAGGTCAGGGCGCTGACCGGCGGCAAGGGTGCGGACGTCGGGTTCGAGTGCACCTCGGTGCAGGCTGCCGTCGACACCCTCGTGGACGCGCTGCGCCCGACCGGCGTGCTCACGGTCGTCTCGATCTGGGGCAAGCCCGCCCAGCTCGACATGCAGAAGATCGTGCTCAAGGAGCTCGACGTGCGAGGCACCATCGCCTACGTGAACTCCCACCCGGCCACCATCGAGCTGGTCGAGAGCGGCAAGATCGACCTCGCCCCGTTCATCACCGGGCGGATCGGCCTCGACGGCCTGGTCACCGAGGGCTTCGACACCCTCATCCACCGCAACGAGACCGCCGTGAAGATCCTCGTCTCCCCGTCGGGCCGGGGCCTCTGAGCCCGGTCGACGACGCAGGAACGCCGAAGGCCCCCACCGCACGCGGTGGGGGCCTTCGCTCGCGAGTCAGAGCCTCGCGGTGCTCGTGGGCAGGGGCGGGGTCGAACCGCCGACCTATCACTTTTCAGGCGATCGCTCGTACCAACTGAGCTACCTGCCCGAGCGGGGACGACTCTAACCCAGCCGTGCGGTCGCTCACGAATCGGGTGACGTCAGGACGACGGGGGCGCAGTGCTCGTGCGGACCACCAGCGAGGTGGGCAGCACCCGGTGCAGCGGCTCCCCGTCCGCGGGCTCCGGGATGACGGCCTCGCGGTGCGCCTCGATGGCGTCGACCAGCAGCCGCACCGCCAGGCTGCCCTTCTCGCTGATCGGCTGGGCCACGGTGGTGAGGCCGAGGGCCTCGGCGACCGGGCTGTCGTCGAACCCGACGACCGAGACGTCCCCGGGCACGGCCAGCCCGAGCGACTCCGCGGCCCGCACGGCCTGCCCGGCCATCGAGTCGGAGAAGCAGAGCAGCGCGGTGGGCCGGTCGGGCCGGTCGAGCATCTGGCGGGCGACCTCGAAGGTGCGCTCGTGCGGGGTGGCGGCAGACAGTCGCACCTCGACCGGCTCGAGACCGGCCGCGGCCAGCGCGTCCTGCCAGCCGAGCATCCGCTCGTGCGCCGGCGGGTTGTGGATCTCCTGGGCCCGGGCGGGGGACTCGGTCTCCTCGTGCAGCGGCGCGACCTGGAGGATGCTGACGCGTCGGTGCCCCAGGTCGAGCAGGTGCTGGGCCACGGCCCGGGCCCCGCTGCGGTCGTCGACGTTGATCGCCGGCACGTCGCTCAGCGTCAGCTGGTCGATCGTGACCAGCGGCAGGTCGCGCTTGCGCAGCCAGGCCACGTCCGCGGAGTCGGGCTCGCAGATGTAGACCAGCGCACCGTCCATGGGCACGTCGCGCGCCGGCACGACCTCCTCCCCGGCCAGCCCCGCGGGGATCAGCGTGAGCGCGAGGCCGCGCTCGGCCAGGGCGTCGCCGACCGCCACGAGCATGGCCATGCTGACGGCGTCGGCGGCGTTCTCGCCGAGCCAGCCCGTCATGAGCAGGCCGACGGTGCCGGTGCGGCCGCGGGCCAGGGCGCGGGCGGCGGGGTCGGGGCCCACGTAGCCCATCTCCTCGGCGGTGGCGAGGATCTTGGTGCGCAGCTCCGCGGAGAGCTTCTGGGGTCGGGAGAAGGCGTTCGAGACCGTCATGCGGCTGACGCCGACGGCGTCGGCGATCGACTGCAGGGTCACCTTGCCCACGCTGCTGTCCTCCTCGCCCCGGCCTGCCCGGGCCTTCAGCCTGCCACGCCGGGCTGGTGCGGGTGTGGAGCGCGGCACCGTTCACCGTAGACTCCTCCCCGCCTGGCCCCCATCGTCTAGCGGCCCAGGACCCCGCCCTTTCACGGCGGTAGCACGGGTTCGAATCCCGTTGGGGGTGCTCCTGGCTCCGGCCAGGTCCGGTCGGCGCGTCCGTGCAGGTCAGCGGCTCACAGCCGCGGGGGACGCCGACGAATTGGGAGCCGTGAGGACTCTGGGTTAGAGTTCTCACGCTTCACCGGCACGGCCGGGAGAGTCACCTGGCCCCGTAGCGCAGTTGGTTAGCGCGCCGCCCTGTCACGGCGGAGGCCGCGGGTTCGAGTCCCGTCGGGGTCGCCACACCACAGGCCCGGATCTCACCGAGATCCGGGCCTGCGTGCGTCCGGAGGCGGTTGCGCCCACCTGGCACGATGTCCGCGTGCCGATGGACCTCGACGCCGCCGCCTTCGACGCGCTGGTCGACGACGCGCTCGACGGCATCCCGGCCGAGATCGCGGCCCTGGTGGTGAACCTGGTCGTCCTCGTCGAGGACGAGCCGCCGGCCGACGAGCCGGACGACCTGCTCGGTCTCTACGACGGGGTCGCGCTCACCGAGCGGACGGACTTCGACGCCCCGCCGCGGCTGCCCGACCGGATCTTCCTGTTCCGCCGGCCCCTGCTGGACTTCTGCGACACCCCGGAGCAGCTCGCGGAGGAGGTGCGGATCACCGTCGTGCACGAGATCGCGCACCACTTCGGGATGCCGGAGTCCCGGCTGCACGAGCTCGGCTACGGCTGAGCCGGCGTGCGGGTGGCGAGCGGGTCGCGAGCGCTCAGGCCAGGGCCGTGCCCGCCACGAACCCCAGGCTGCACAGGGCCAGTGCCGGCACGAGCGTGACCAGCGCGTAGGTCGCGCCCCGCACGATGCCGGCGCCGTCGCGCGGGCTGGTCGGGTGGGAGTGGGTCTGCACCGCGAACGAGGAGTACGTCGAGAGCGCGCCGCAGAACCCGGTGCCGAGCAGGGCCGTGACCGTCCCCGAGAGGGCGAGACCGGTGAAGAGCCCGAGCAGCGTGGAGGCCACCAGGTTGGCCACGAGGGTGCCCCGGTGCAGCCCCGGGCGGTCGAAGACCTGGCCGAGCCAGTAGCGCAGCGGCGCGCCCGCGGCGGCACCCAGCGCGACGAGCAGCACGTCCGGCATCACTCGTCCCCGCCCTCGGCCTCGACGCGGGCCTGCTGGGCGCGGGTCGAGAGCCGGTCGGCCACCGCGACCGCGGCCACGGCGGCGAGCAGCGTCCCCACGACGTAGACCAGGCCGAGGAGCACCTGGCCGGAGGCCAGCAGCACGCGCGCCTGCTCGGAGGCGGTGGAGAGGGTGGTGAAGCCACCGAGCACCCCGGTGCCGATCCCGGCCGTGAGCAGCGGCCGGCGCCGCACGGCGGCGACCGCCGGGAGCAGGCCGAGGCCGAACGCCCCGCCCACGTTGATCGCGAAGGTGGTGCCGGGGAAGCCGGCGCCGTCCGGGGCGACCTCGCCCAGCCACCAGCGCAGCACGGCGCCGAGGGCTCCACCCACGGCGACGGCCAGCATCGCGGAAGGACGGGGAGCACTCACCCGACGATCCTAGGAACCACGGACGACGGCGGGGTGCTCACCCCGCGACCTGATCGCCCTCCAGCGTGGCGCTCGCCACGGAGCCGGGCAGCAGGGACGGCTCGGCGCCGGAGGCCTGGGCGGCCATCTCGGCCAGCAGCCAGGACTGGAAGTCACGCAGCCGCGCGTCGCGCGCGATCGTCAGCAGCCGCTGCTGGCGGCAGAACTCGTCGGCGAGGTCGAGCAGCGAGACCAGTCGACGCAGGTCGTCCACGGTGTCGACGCGGACGTCGACCTGGAGGTCGAGCAGGCCGGCGTGCTGGTCGACCACGACCCGCTCGGGGTCGGTGAGGAGGGGGCGCAGCGTCTGGTCCAGGACGGCCAGCACCTGGTCCAGCTCGTGGATCGCGGGGTAGGTGTCGCCGTGGGCCAGGGACAGCAGTCGCACCTCGCGGCGCAGGGCACCCTGCTGCACGCCGAGCGCGCGGAACAGGTCCGCGGGCAGGCCGCGCAGGTGCACGGGGCGGGTGGCGCCCTCCGGGTCGGTCGCCGTGCCGGCGTCCACGCCCGTGACGACGCCCCTCGGACCCTCGTGGTCCGCGACCTCGGGTGCGGGCGAGAACCACACGACCTTGCCGCGCGAGTCCAGGTCGACGTCCGCGCCCCAGGCCTCCGAGCAGCGGGCGACGATGTCGAGGCCCCGGCCGAAGGTCGCCAGCAGGTCGGCCTCCACGACGTCGACGGACGGCTCGGTCGGGGCGGCCGGGGAGGTCTCGTGCGGCAGGATCGGCGGCTCCGGCGAGCCGTCGTGCACCTCGACGCGAGGGTGCTGGCGGGTGCCGCGGACCCGGACCGAGATCGGCTCGAGGGAGTGGAGGACGGCGTTGGTGACCAGCTCGCTGACCGCGAGCTCCGCGGTCTCCAGGAGGTCGTCGCGCTCGATGTCGCGCAGCGTCTGCACGATCCAGCGACGCGCCTCGGCGACCGCCTGCGGGCCGGGCATCAGCCGGCGAGCGGGCCTGTTCAACGGCACGGGTGCTGCCTCCGACTGTTCCTCAGGCCGCGGTCCTGATCGCCGCGTGCCTCGTGACTCCATCCTCTGCTTGCCCTGCCGATGGGGAACACAAACCCCCCTCTAGACCTTTGTGAACTACGAGTGTCGCGCAACTCTGGTCGGGGGTGGCCATTACCCGACGAAGGGGCTCACCGCGACCCCGACGCGCAGCCGTGGCTGCGACCCGCGTCACATACCCGGCCCTCCATGCCCGGGGGGTAGTGCCGAACGGCCCGGGGACGAGCGAAACTGGCATGGGGTAGACCTGCGAACCGGCCCGTCGAGGGCCAGATGTGAAGGAGCAAAGCCGATGACGTCTGAGCAGCAGGCGCAGAACAAGACCACCCGACCCCTGAACGACTCCGGCAAGCATCGGGTGGTCGTCATCGGTTCCGGCTTCGGCGGCCTCTTCGGCACCAAGGAGCTGAAGCGGGCCGACGTCGAGATCACCATGATCGCCAAGACCTCGCACCACCTGTTCCAGCCGCTGCTGTACCAGGTGGCGACCGGCATCCTCTCCGAGGGCGAGATCGCGCCCTCGACCCGCGAGATCCTCTCCGACCAGAAGAACGCGCGCGTGCTCCTGGGCGAGGTCACCCACATCGACGTTGAGAACCGCACCGTCACCTCCGAGGTCCTCGGCCGCAAGACCGTCACCCCGTACGACTCCCTCCTCGTCGCCGCCGGCGCGGGCCAGTCCTACTTCGGCAACGACCACTTCGCCGAGTACGCCCCCGGCATGAAGTCCATCGACGACGCCCTCGAGCTGCGCGGCCGGATCTTCGGCGCCTTCGAGATGGCCGAGATCGGCGCGAGCCGTGGCGAGAACGTCGACCACCTGCTGACCTTCGTGGTCGTCGGTGCCGGCCCGACCGGTGTGGAGATGGCCGGCCAGATCGCCGAGCTCGCGCACCGGACCCTGAAGAAGGACTTCCGGGCGATCAACACCAAGACCGCTCGCGTCGTCCTGCTCGACGCCGCCCCGCAGGTGCTCCCGCCGTTCGGCGAGCAGCTCGGCGACAAGGCCAAGCGTGAGCTGGAGAAGCGCGGTGTCGAGGTCAAGCTCGGCGCCATGGTGACCGACGTCGACGAGCGCGGCGTGGAGATGAAGTACAAGGACGGCACCGTCGAGCGCATCGACTCCGTCGCCAAGATCTGGTCGGCCGGCGTCGCCGCCAGCCCCCTGGGCAAGATGCTCGGCGAGCAGACCGGCGCCGAGGTCGACCGCGCCGGCCGCATCTCCGTGAACCCCGACCTCACGCTGCCGGGCCACCCCGAGATCTTCGTGGTCGGCGACATGATGAGCCTGAACCGGCTGCCGGGCGTCGCCCAGGTCGCGATCCAGGGCGCGAAGTTCGCGGCCAAGGAGATCCAGGGCCGTCTCGAGGGCAAGCCGTCGCAGGGCTCGTTCCAGTACTTCGACAAGGGCTCGATGGCCACCATCAGCCGCTTCAGCGCCGTGGCGCTGATCGGCAAGCTGAAGCTCACGGGCTTCATCGCGTGGGCCATGTGGCTGGTCGTCCACCTCTTCTACATCACCGGCTTCAAGAACCGCGTCACCGCCGTGATGCACTGGTTCGTCTCCTTCCTCGGCCGCGGCCGCTCGGAGCGGACCACCACCGAGCAGCAGGTCTTCGGACGCTCCGCGCTGAAGCGGCTCGACCGCGGAGCGACGGACCTCATCTCCGACCCGGGCGTCTTCGACTCCCGGCGGGCCGAGCTGGAGAAGCAGGCCGCCGAGGAGGCCGCGCTGGCCGACGCCGGCCGCCGCGGTGCCGAGGTCAACGCCTCCTGACGCAGGCCCCCCTGCCGGCTCCCGCCGGCCCCGCACGCGACCGCCGTCCCTCCCCGGGTCGGCGGTCGCGACGTTCCGGAGGAGGCTGGGCTCACTCCAGGCCGAGCGCCTGACGCAGGGCCGGGAGCAGCGTGGCAGGGTCCTGCCCGGAGCGCAGGACGACGACGGTGCTGCCGTCGCCCGCCCCGCCACCTGCCCCGCCACCTGTCCCGCCACCCGCCCCGTCGGCCGGGCCGGCGACGAGCCCGGAGGCGACCGTGGCCATGGCCGCCGCGAAGTCCCGCCGAGCGCGCGCGTCCACCTCGGGGCCCGTCTCCTCGCTGCGCAGCCAGGCGCGCAGGACGTGGTTGTGCCCGGCCACCACGGCACCCGCGAGCAGCTCCGCGCGCAGGTCGCTGCCGGCCTCCTCGCCGGTCCAGCCCCGCAGTGCGTCGCGGAAGACCCGCTGGTAGCGCACGGTGCTGGCGGCCTCGCGGTCGCGCAGCGAGGAGACCTGACGGATGAGCCGGTACCGCGCCCGGGCGAGGTCGCCCTCGGCCAGGTAGTGCCCGAGCACCAGCCCGGTGGCCTCGGTGACGTCGGTGAGGGTGACCCGGTCCAGGGCCGCGTCCAGGCGCGCGTTCACGCGCGCGAGCACCTCGTCGTGGTCGGGGAAGACCACGTCCTCCTTCGTGCCGAACGCGCGGAAGAACGTGGTGCGGCCGACGCCGGCCGCGGCGGCGATCTCGCCGGTCGTCGTGGCCTCGAACCCCTGCTCCTCGAAGAGCCGGAACGCCGCGGCGCGCAGGCGGTCCCGGGCGGAGGCCGACGGGCTGGTCTGTGGGCTGGTCGACGGGCTGGTCGACGGGCTGGTCGACGGGGTGGTGGAGGCGCTGGGGGAGGTCGTCTCGCTCACGGTTGCTGGTCCTCTCGGGTGCTGCCGGGCCGGGGGCGGGCCCACGATGATGATCCACGCTCGACCAGCGGACGCCGACGCCCGATATTCAGGCAGCCGAATCTCTTGGTGATACGCAGTTCCAGGAGTACGGTACTCCGTACCAAGGAAAGGGGAGTGACGTGGGACACGTCGAGAAGGTCGGGGTCGTCGGGTGCGGCCTCATGGGAGCGGGCATCGCCGAGGTGTCCGCCCGGTCGGGGCTGGAGGTGCTGGTCGTCGAGTCCTCCCGGGCTGCGGCGGACGCGGGCCTGTCCCGGTTGGAGACCTCCCTCAAGCGGGCGGAGACGCGCGGCAAGATCGAGTCGGCCGCCGACGTCCTGGGCCGGATCTCCGTCGCCACCGACCTCGAGGCCCTCGCCGACCGAGACCTGGTGGTCGAGGCGATCGTCGAGGACGAGACCGCGAAGGTCGACCTCTTCCGCACCCTCGACCGGGTCGTCGCCTCCGAGGACGCGATCCTCGCGTCGAACACCTCCTCGATCCCGATCATGAAGCTCGGCACCGTCACGGGTCGCCCCGAGCAGGTCATCGGCATCCACTTCTTCAACCCGGTCCCCGTGCTGGCGCTCGTCGAGCTGGTGCCCAGCCTGCTGACCAGCGACGACACCACCGCCCGGGCCCGTGCCTTCGCGGCCGACCAGCTCGGCAAGCACCCGATCCTCAGCCAGGACCGGGCCGGCTTCGTCGTCAACCAGCTGCTCGTGCCGTTCATCCTCTCGGCGATCCGGATGCTCGAGTCCGGCTTCGCCTCTGCGGAGGACATCGACCAGGGCCTCGTCCTCGGCGCCGCGCACCCCCAGGGGCCGCTGGCGCTCGCGGACCTCATCGGCCTGGACACCACCAAGGCCGTCGCGGAGTCGCTGTACGAGGAGTTCAAGGAGCCCCTGTACGCCCCGCCGCCGCTGCTGGCCCGGATGGTCGACGCCGGCCTCCTGGGCCGCAAGACCGGCCGCGGCTTCTACACCTACTGACCCACACGCACCAGGCCCGCAGCCGCGGGCCAGGAGGAGACAGCACCACCATGTCCGACTTCCCCATGTACGGCCTCTCCGAGGAGCAGCAGGCGGTCCGCGAGGCCGTCCGCGAGCTGGCGGACGCGAAGATCGCGCCGCACGCCGCCGAGGTCGACGAGCAGGCGCGCTACCCGCACGAGGCGGCCGCGGCCCTCCAGGCGTCCGACTTCCACGCACCGCACGTGCCCGAGGAGTTCGGCGGCGCCGGCGCGGACGCGCTCTCCACCGTCATCGTGATCGAGGAGGTGGCGCGGGCCTGCGCCTCGTCCTCGCTGATCCCCGCGGTCAACAAGCTGGGCTCGCTGCCGCTGATGATCGCCGGCTCCGAGGAGCTCAAGAAGCACTACCTCGGCGCGCTCGCCCGCGGCGAGGGCGGCTTCTCCTACTGCCTTTCCGAGCCCGACGCCGGCTCCGACGCCGTGGCCATGAAGACCCGCGCGGTGCGCGACGGCGACCACTGGGTGCTCAACGGCACCAAGCGCTGGATCACCAACGCCGGCGAGTCCGAGTTCTACACGGTCATGGCCGTCACCGACCCCGACGCCCGCTCCAAGGGCATCTCCGCCTTCGTGGTGGAGAAGTCGGACGAGGGCGTCTCCTTCGGGGCGCCGGAGAAGAAGCTCGGCATCAAGGGCTCGCCCACCCGCGAGGTCTACCTCGACAACGTGCGCATCCCCGCCGACCGGATGATCGGCGCCGAGGGCACCGGCTTCGCCACCGCGATGAAGACGCTCGACCACACCCGCGTCACCATCGCCGCGCAGGCCGTCGGCATCGCCCAGGGCGCGCTGGACTACGCGCTCGGCTACGCCAAGGAGCGCCAGCAGTTCGGCAAGCCCATCGCCGACTTCCAGGGGCTGCAGTTCATGCTCGCCGACATGGGCATGAAGGTGGAGGCCGCCCGTCAGATGACCTACGCCGCCGCCGGACGCTCCGAGCGCGGCGACGCCGACCTGACGTTCTTCGGCGCGGCCGCCAAGGCGTTCGCCTCCGACACCGCCATGGCTGTCACCACCGACGCCGTCCAGGTGCTCGGCGGCTACGGCTTCACCCGCGACTACCCGGTCGAGCGGATGATGCGCGACGCGAAGATCACCCAGATCTACGAGGGCACCAACCAGGTGCAGCGCATCGTCATGGCCCGTCAGCTGCTCGCCGGCGTCCAGTCGGAGCTCTGAGCCCGGTCATGGCCGAGAAGATCCTGCTCGTCGACGGGGCACGCACGCCGGTCGGCTCGTTCGGCGGCGCGCTCAAGGACGTCCCCGCCCACGAGCTGGGTGCGGCCGCCGCCACCGCGGCGCTCGAGCGCTCCGGTGTGGCCCCCGAGGCCGTGCAGGAGGTCGTCATGGGCTGCATCGGCCAGGTCGGCCCGGACGCCTACAACGCCCGCCGGGTCGCGATCACGGCCGGGATGCCGAAGAGCACCCCGGCCTACACCGTCAACCGGCTCTGCGGCTCCGGGCTCCAGGCGCTGTGGTCGGCCGCGATGGAGATGCGCTGGAACGACCTCGACCTCACCGTCGCCGGCGGCGACGAGTCGATGTCGCGGATGCCGTTCTACGACTTCGGCGCCCGCAACGGCTACCGGCTCGGCGACCGTGCGCTCGTCGACGGCACCGTGATGATGCTGACCGACCCGTTCGGCGGCATCCACATGGGCGTCACCGCCGAGAACGTGGCCGAGAAGTACGGCGTCGGCCGCGAGGAGCAGGACGCCTTCGCGCTGCTCTCCCAGCAGCGCGCCGCCACCGACGCCGCGCAGTCCGCCTTCGCCGAGGAGATCGTGCCGGTCTCCTCGGGCGGACGCCGGCCCGTGAGCGTCGAGCGCGACGAGCACCCCAAGCCGGGCACCACCCTCGAGACGCTGGCCGGCCTGCGGCCCGCGTTCACGAAGGGCGGCTCGGTCACCGCCGGCAACGCCTCCGGCATCAACGACGGCGCTGCCGCCGTCGTCCTGGCTTCGGAGAGGGCCGTGTCCGAGCGCGGCCTGACCCCGATGGTGGAGCTGGTGGCCGTGGCCACCGGCGCCATGGAGCCCGAGCTCATGGGGTACGCCCCGGTGCTCGCGCTGCAGACCCTGTTCGAGAAGACGGGCACCAGCCCCTCGGACATCGGCACGATCGAGCTCAACGAGGCCTTCGCCTCCCAGGCGCTCGCGGTCATCCGCGACGCGAAGCTCGACCCCGAGCGGGTCAACCCCTACGGCGGAGCCATCGCGCTCGGTCACCCCGTGGGCGCCACCGGCGCGATCCTCTCCCTGAGGGCCGCGAAGGACATGGTGCGCCGCGATCTCGAGCTCGGCATCGTCACGATGTGCATCGGCGGCGGCCAGGCCCTGGCCGCCCTCTTCCGGAGGGTCTGAACATGACTGTCACCACCGTCCCCAGCGTTCCCACCACCCGCCTGCGGGCGCGGACGACGGCAGCGCCGGTGCGCCGCCCGTCGACCGGAGCCCCGGCGGCCCCCGCCGCCCCGGCCGCCCCCGGTGCCGAGCGTCCGCGCCGGCTCCCGGCCTGGTTCGTCACCGGCCCGATGATCGAGTTCACCGTGCACGGCGACCCGGTCTCCTCCGGGCTCGTGCACGCCAAGAAGCTGGGCACCACCGTCACCGCCTGCGGCATGCCGGCCCTGACCTGGGAGAAGGCCTACGAGCGGGCCTTCCCGCTCCCCGGCGCCCCTGCCTGCCGTGCCTGCCACGACGTGGTCGCCGCCCAGCTCGAGCGTCAGCGTCGCGGCCTGCGCTGAAGCCTGACTGCGGTCGAGGGGGTACGACCCACCACATTCGTGGTTCCCGCATCGGGAAACCACGAATGTGGTGGGTCGTACCCCCCCCCGGCTCCGGGCCGCCGGCCCCCCCCCCCGCCTGGGGTCCCCCGCGTCTCGCATCCGGAGTGGAATCGGGAAGCGGAGGAGTGGGTTCCGTTTAAGTGGAGGGCAGTCCTCCGCTTCACTCAGGAACCTCTCAAGGAGCACCCGTGACCCAGGCACCGGAGGCGGCACCGCCCGCCGCAGCACCCGGCGCGGACCGCCGCTGGCTGATCCTGGCCGTGCTCGGCCTCGCCCAGCTGGTCGTCGTCCTCGACGCCACCATCGTCAACATCGCCCTCCCCGACGCCCAGACCGACCTGGGCTTCGACGACGCCGCCCGCCAGTGGATCGTCACCGGCTACTCGCTGGCCTTCGGCTCGCTGCTGCTGCTCGGCGGCCGCCTCACGGGCATCCTCGGGCGCCGCAACACGCTGATGATCGGCGCGATCGGCTTCGCGCTGGCCAGCGCCGTTGGCGGGGCCGCCCCGTCCTTCGAGGTGCTCGTCGCCGCCCGCGTGGCGCAGGGCGTCTTCGGCGCGCTGCTCGCCCCGTCCGTGCTCTCGCTGATGACGGTGACCTTCGCCGGCAGCAAGGACCGCGACAAGGCCTTCGCCGTCTTCGGCTCCATCGCCGGTGGTGGCGGTGGCATCGGCCTGCTGCTCGGTGGCGCGCTGACGTCCTGGGTCTCGTGGCGCTGGTGCATGTACGTCAACCTCGTGATGGTCGCGATCGTCGTCGTCGGCGCGCTGGTCTTCATCCCGAAGCAGCCCCGCGACCCCGGCGGCAACCACCTCGACCTGCGCGGCGCGGTCCTCTCCGTGCTCGGCGTCTTCGCCCTCGTGCTCGGCTTCGCCCAGTCCGAGACTGACGGCTGGGCCTCGGTGACCTCGTGGGGCTCGCTGGCCGCCGGCGTCGTCCTGCTCGGCCTGTTCGTCTGGGCCGAGAACCGCAGCGACCACCCGCTGCTGCCCATGCGCGTCCTGCTCGACCGCACCCGCGCCGCGTCCTACCTGACCGTGCTCATCGCCGCGGTCTCGATGTTCGGCGTCTTCCTCTTCCTCACCTACTACCTCCAGTCGTCGCTGGGGTACTCGGCGATCAGGTCCGGCGTCGCGTTCCTGCCGATGATCGGCTCGATCCTCGTCACCGCCCCCGTCATCGGCAGCATGCTGCGCCCCCGCGTCGGGCCGCGCCCGCTGGTGCCGACCGGCGCCGTGATCGCCGCGATCGGCATGCTCTGGCTCAGCCGGATCGGCGTCGACACCTCCTACGCCACCCACGTCCTGCCGGGCCTGATCCTGTTCGGCGTCGGCATGGGCTTCGTGTTCTCGAACGCCATGAGCTCCGCGACCGACAACGTCCGACGCGAGGACGCCGGCGTGGCCAGTGCGGTCGTCAACACCTCCCAGCAGGTCGGCGGCTCGATCGGCACCTCGCTGCTCTCCAGCGTCGCCGCCTCGGCGGCCACGGCCTACGCGGCCGACCACGCGGGTGCGGCGGACGTGGCGGCAGCCGCGGCCGTGCACAGCTACGGGGTGGCCTTCCTCTGGTCGGCCGGGTTCTTCCTGGTGGCCGCCGTGATCGCCGCCGTCCTGTACCCCTCGGGCAGGCCCGCCAGTGACCGCACGCCCGACGAGGTCGGACCGCACGGCGGCAAGCACGAGCGCGTGCCCGAGCACGTGGCCTGACCCGCGGTGCTCCTGAGTAGGGTCCCGGCATGGCTCTGAGGGCGGACGCGGCGGCGAACCGGGAGCGGCTCCTGGTGGCCGCGCGCGAGGTGTTCGCCGAGCGCGGCCTGGAGTCGACGATGACCGAGGTGGCCCGCCGGGCCGGCGTGGGGGTGGGGACCCTCTACCGGAGGTTCCCCACCCGCGCCGACCTGGTGCTCGCGGTGGCCGGCGAGCGACTCGTGGGGCTCCTGGCCACCGCCGAGGAGGCCCTCGCGCTCGAGGACGGCTGGGAGGGCTTCCTGCTGCTCCTGCGCACCATGGTGGACGCCTTCGGCGAGGACCGGGCCCTGCGCGAGCTGGTCATGCAGACCAAGGCGGACGGCCTGCCGACAGAGCTCGCGACGCAGGCTCGGGAGAGTGCCGACCGGCTCCGGGTGGCCTTCGCCGCCGTCGTCGACCGGGCCCACGCCGAGGGTGGGTTGAACCCGCGCTTCGCCGCCGCCGACATGCCGGTGCTCGTCTCGGCGCTGCTGGCGGCCCGGGAGTTCGGTGCCGGCGTCCGCGACGACCTGGACCGGCGCCTGGTCGGCCTCATGGTCGAGGGGCTGCGCCCCGACGCGTCGGCGCACGGCAGCGCGG
Organism: Nocardioides bruguierae; assembly: GCF_023554635.1. Lineage (NCBI taxonomy): Bacteria > Bacillati > Actinomycetota > Actinomycetes > Propionibacteriales > Nocardioidaceae > Nocardioides > Nocardioides bruguierae. The sequence goes on along the minus strand of NZ_JAMJPH010000001.1, from coordinate 107,134 downwards.
CGCGCTTCACCGAGGTGCCGCCGCTCGGTGAGGGCGACCTGCGGGCGTTGCTGCGGCGCCGGCACCTGGAGACCTGAGCCTCAGCCGCCGAAGGACTCCTCGAGGCGCCCGAGCAGGTGCTCGAACCACGCCTCCGGGTCGAGCACGGCGTTGTTGAAGTGCCCGAACAGCTCCAGCGAGACGGCGCCGACCAGCGCCGACCAGGTGCCGAGCCCGTCGGCGGTCCGGCCCGGCAGCAGGGGTGGCTGCACCGCGTGCGACACCGGCGCCAGCGAGGCGGCCAGGTCGTCACCGAGGGTCGGAGGGACGGCGGCGTCCGGCCGCGCCTGGGCGGCAGCCAAGGTCTCCAGGAACGGGGCGACGACGCGGGTGGCGGGGCCGACCGTGTCGGCCGGCGCGACGTATCCGGGCACGGGGCTGCCGTAGAGCAGCGCCCACCGGTGCGGCTGTGCGCGCGCCCAGTCGCGCAGCGCGCGGCCCAGCGCGCGGAACCTGCCGCTGACGTCGTCCTCGGCCAGGGGCTCCTGGCTGGCCTCGAGGGCGGCGGCGAGGTCCTCGTACCCCTCGACCAGCAGCAGGGTGAGCAGCGCGTCGCGGGAGTCCACGTAGCGGTAGACGGCGCTGGAGGCCATGCCCAGGTCGCGCGCCACGGCCCGCAGGGAGAGCGCCGCCGGCCCGACCTCGACCAGCTGACGCCCGGCGCTGGCGAGGATCTCGCGGGTGAGCTCGACGCGGGCGCGCTCGCGGGCCGTGCGGGGCGCGGGGGCGGGCTCGGACATGGGCTCATCGTCCCGGACCAGAGCACTGGACGCAAACAAGAGCAGTGCTCTTGCTTTTGTCCGACCGGCGGCGCATGCTCGAGAAGTGAGAGCACTGCTCTCGACCATGAGCACTGATCTGGAGGAAACGATGAGCACGTACGTGGTGGTGGGGGCCGGCCCGGTGGGCCGGGCGACGGCGAGGGTGCTGGCCGAGCGCGGGGAGGAGGTGCTGCTGGCCAGCCGCAGCGGGCGGGGCGAGGACCTGGCTGGCGTGCGGCGGGTCGCCGTCGACGCCGCGGACGCCGACGCCCTGACCGCGCTGGTCGAGGGCTCGACGGCGTTCTACAACTGCGTGAACCCCGGCGACTACACGCAGTGGGACGAGGCGTGGCCCCCGGTCGCGGCCGCGCTGCTGACCGCGGCGGAGAGGACCGGCGCGCTGCTGGCCGTGACCGGCAACCTCTACCCCTACGGCCCGGTCGACGGGCCGATGCACGAGGGCCTGCCCGACCGGCCCAACGGGCACAAGTCCGCGCTGCGCGCCCGGATGAGCGCCGACGCGTTCGCCGCCCACGAGGCGGGCCGGGCCCGGGTCGTCGAGGTCCGAGCGTCCGACTACACCGGCGTCGGGGTCGGCGACAACGGCCACCTCACCCTGGCAGGCCGCATGGCGCTCGGTGGCCGCACCGCGTGGATGCTCGGCGACCCCGGGACCCGCCACTCCTGGACCGACGTCCGCGACGTCGCCCGCGCCCTCGTCGCCGTCACCGACCACCCCTCGACGTGGGGTCGGGTCTGGCACGCGCCCACCCACGAGGCGGTCTCCGGCCGGGACGCGGTGGCCGACCTCTGCCGCGCCGCCGGACTGCCCGTGAAGCCGGTGCGGGGCTTCCCGCCCGGCACCCTTGCCGTGGGTGGCCTGGTGGTGCCGCTGCTGCGCGAGCTGCGGGAGACGGCCTACCAGTTCCGTCGCGACTACCTGCTGGACAGCAGCGCGATCACCCGCGAGCTCGGCCTCGAGCCGACCCCGTGGGAGGAGTCGTGCCGGGCCACCGCGGCCTCGCTGCTCGGCACGCCGGAGCCGGCCCTGCGCTGACCTGCTCGACCTCCCACGGTCGGCTCAGACGTAGCGCTCGAGGATCGTCGACTCCGCGAGCCGGGAGAGGCCCTCGCGCACGCTGCGTGCCCGCAGCTCACCCACGCCCTCGACGGCCTGGAGGTCGTCGATGCCGGCGGCGAGCAGCTTCTGCAGGCTGCCGAAGTGGTCGACCAGCCGGTCCACCACGGCGCCCGGCAGCCGCGGCACCTTGGCCAGCAGCCGGTACCCGCGCGGGGTCACGGCGCCGTCGAGGTGCTCGCCGTTGCCGAGGCCGAGGATGCGTGCCGCGGCGGCGGGGTCGACCAGCTCGGTGCCGGAGAGGGCGGCCATCGCGGCCAGCGGGCCGTCGGGGGACTCCTCGCGACGGTCGGCGGGCAGGTAGTCGCGGACGATCAGCTCGCGCTCGGCGTCGACACCGGTCACGAGCTCCTCCAGCTGGAGGGAGAGCAGGCGGCCGTCGGTGCCCAGCTCGAGCACGTAGTCCTCGATCTCGCGGGCGATCCGGGTGACCATCTCGAGCCGCTGGGCCACGACAGCCACGTCGCGGACGGTGGCGAGGTCCTCGATCTCCAGCGCGGAGAGCGTGCTGGTCACCTCGTCCAGGCGCATCTTGTAGCGCTCGAGCGTGGCCAGGGCCTGGTTGGCGCGGGAGAGGATCTGCCCGGAGTCCTCCAGGACGTGCCGGGTCTCGCCCACGTAGGCGGCGATGATCTGCATCGACTGCGACACCGAGATCACCGGGTGCCCGGTCTGGCGCGCCACCCGGTCCGCGGTGCGGTGGCGGGTGCCGGTCTCGCTGGAGGGCAGTGTGTGGTCGGGCATGAGGTGCACGGCCGCGCGCAGGATGCGCGTGAGGTCGGCGTTCACGATGATCGCGCCGTCCATCTTGGCCAGCTCGCGCAGCCCGGTGGCGGTGAAGGGGACGTCGAGGGTGAACCCGCCGGTGGCGATGCCCTCGACGACGCGGTCGTGCCCCAGGACGACGAGCGCGCCGGTCCGACCGCGCAGGATGCGCTCGAGCCCGTCGCGCAGCGGGGTGCCCGGGGCGATCTTGGCGAGCGTGCTCCGCAGACGAAGCACGTCGTCCGAGCGTTCGGTGGTGGGCACGGTCCTCCTCGGAGGCGAGCATCAGCGGGGGGCGACCGCGGGGCGGGTGCCGCCCGGGGTCGATGAGGGAAGTGTACGGCGCGCCGCTGGACGGATCCTGGCAGGAACCTGCGCCCGGACGGCCCCGGACAACCGGTGGCCGGCAGGCGATCTGCTCAGGTCTCGCGCTGGAGGTTCAGTCCCACGAGGGCCAGGGCCTGGCGCACCGACGGCGCCTCCGCCACCGCCATGCCCTCGACCTCGCGTCGGCGTGGCCCCTTGCTCCCCGGCTCGGGCGGCACGATGGCCATCGAGAAGCCCAGGCGGGCCGCCTCGGCCAGCCGCTGGGGCAGGTCGCGGACCCGGCGCAGCTCCCCGGAGAGGCCGATCTCGCCGATCGCCACCAGCCCCGAGCCGGGGGTCTCCCCGCGCAGCGACGAGGTCAGTGCCAGCGCCACCGCCAGGTCGCTGGCCGGCTCGTGCAGCCGCGCGCCGCCGACCGTGGAGGCGAAGACGTCCTGCTTGTGCATCCGCATGCCGCAGTGCTTCTCCAGCACCGCCACCACCATCGCGACGCGGGCGGAGTCCAGCCCCGAGAACGTGCGCCGCGGCTTCTCCAGCGGGGAGTCGGAGACCAGCGCCTGCACCTCGGCCAGGAGCGGACGCCGCCCCTCCATCGTCACGGCCACGCAGGTGCCCGGCACCGGGGCGTGGTGCTGCTCCACGAACAGGCCGGTGGGATCGGTGACCGCGAGGATGCCGGACTGGGCGAGCTCGAAGCAGCCCACCTCGTCCACCGGGCCGAAGCGGTTCTTCATCGCCCGCACCATGCGGAAGCGGGAGTTGCGGTCGCCCTCGAAGTGCAGCACCACGTCGACCAGGTGCTCCAGCACCCGGGGCCCCGCGATCGAGCCGTCCTTGGTGACGTGGCCGACCAGCACGGTGGTGATGTTGCGGGTCTTGGCGACCCGGATCAGCGCCGCGGCGACCTCCTTGACCTGCGTGACGCCGCCCGGCACCCCGTCGACGCCCGCGGCGCCGATGGTCTGCACGGAGTCGACGACCAGCAGCTCGGGCCGCGTCTCCTCGATGTGGGTCAGGAGCGCGCCGAGGTCGGTCTCGGCCGCCAGGAAGAGCTCGTCCTGCACGGAGCCCGTGCGGTCGGCGCGCAGGCGCACCTGGGAGGCCGACTCCTCGCCGGTCACGTAGAGGGTGCGGCGGCGGTACCGGGCCGTCTGGGCCGCCACCTCGAGCAGCAGCGTCGACTTGCCGACGCCGGGCTCGCCCGCCAGCAGGATCGCGGCGCCGGGCACCAGCCCGCCACCGAGCACCCTGTCCAGCTCCGGCACGCCCGAGGACCGGAACGCGGACTCCTCGACGGAGACCTGGCCGATCGGCACCGCCGGCCTGGCGACGGGGGCCGCCTCGGTGCGCGGGGTGGGGGAGGTCGCGGCCTCGGCCACCGAGCCCCAGGCCTGGCACTCGCCGCAGCGCCCCACCCACTTCACCGTCTCCCAGCCGCACTCGGAGCAGCGGTAGGCCGGGCGGGAGCGGGAGGTGGAGCGAGCCATGCCGCACACGGTAGGGGTCGGCGCCGACACCGCCGCGCGCGGCACAACCACGCAGGAGGGGGAAGGGGGAGGAGGGGCCGCCGTCCGCGCCCCCCTGCGGCGCAGGTCACGCCGCGGACGCCGGTGCGCCGATATGCTCCCGCGACAGAGGAGTGACCCGGCGCACAGCAGCGCGGTCGCACAGCAGCGGGACGGCCCGGCAGGGCGGACCACCAGGGAGGGAGGTCGCGTGGCGCGCTCGGGCTCTCGGCCGTCGTCCGGACCGCCCACGCTGGCGGACGTCGCGGAGCGCGCGGGGGTCTCGCGGCAGACGGTCTCCAACGCGGTCAACAACCCCGACCTGCTGCGCGCCGACACCCTGGCGCGGGTGCAGACCGCCATCACCGAGCTCGGGTACCTGCCCAACCGGGCGGCCCGCAGCCTGCGCACCCGCACCTCCCACCTGATCGGGCTGCGCATCCAGCCCGCGCAGGAGGGCACGGCGAACGCCACGATGGACCGCTTCGTCCACTCGCTCGTGGAGACCTCCAAGGAGGCCGGCTACCACGTCCTGCTCTTCACCGGCGACCCCGCGGACCCGCTGGCCGGCTACGACGACCTGCTCCGCTCCACCGCGGTCGACGCCTTCGTCGTCACCGACACCTACCTCGGCAACCCGCAGGCCGGCTGGCTCGACCAGCGCCGCGCGCCCTTCGTCGCGTTCGGCCGCCCGTGGGAGGCCACGCACGGCGCGCACGCCTGGGTGGACGTCGACGGGGCCGCCGGGGTCGCGCTGGCCACCGAGCACCTCCTCGACAAGGGCCACACCCGGGTCGCGTGGATCGGCTGGCGCAAGGACTCGCCCATCGGCGAGGACCGCCGCTCCGGCTGGGTGCGCGCGATGCACGAGCGCGGCCTGCCCACCACCGGCCTGGCCTCCCGCGTCGAGGACACGGTGGTCTCCGGCCGCAGCGCCGCCGAGGTCCTCCTGGACGAGGCGGAGCCGACCGCGTTCGTGTGCGCCTCCGACACCCTCGCGGTGGGCGTGCTGCACGCCCTGCACGAGCGGGGCCTGCGCGCGGGGGACGACGTGGCGGTGGTCGGCTTCGACGACAGCCAGGTCGCCCAGGTCGTCCGCCCCGGCCTCTCCTCGGTGCGCCAGCCGCTGGAGCAGGTGGCGGTCGAGATCGTCGCGACGCTGGAGGGGCTGCTCTCGCACCCGCCCGTGCCGCAGGCGCACGGGGTGCTCCTGGAGCCGACGCTGGAGGTGCGGGACTCCTCCGGCCCGGTCCGGGGCTGAGGTCGGCGGTCGGGTGGTCTCGACGCGCGCTCGTCGCCGGGGCTCCTCGCTGCTCGACCACCGGGACGGCGCGACCACCCGGAGGCGACCACTCAGTACGTGCGGGAGAAGACGTTCACCGCGTAGTCGACGCTGAGCGTGCCGGCGGCCCGCTGCTCCGCGAGCGCCTCGTCCGCGACGGTGCCGGGCAGCTCGATGCGCACCACGGCCTCGAGGTCCTCCCAGGCGTCGAACTCCCACCGCACCATCACGGGCTCGCGGTGGAAGCCCTGGTCGGCCCAGAACCGCTCGACCACGTGGGCGGCGGAGAACTCGGGGTAGCCGCGGCGGAACCACGAGCCGAAGGTGGAGCGGGTGGGGTCGTTGTCGATGACGAGCGCCGTGCCGCCGGGTCGCACGACCCGCGCCAGCTCGGCCAGCCCGGGCTCGCAGCCGGGGCCGAAGAAGTAGGCCCAGCGGGCGTGCACGACGTCGACGGAGGCGTCCGGCAGCCCGGTGGCCTGGGCGGTGCCCTCGAGGACGCGGACGGTGCGCAGCGCCCGCAGCCGCCGGGTGCGGCGGGCGGCGATGGCGCGCAGGTCGGGGTGCGGCTCGACGCCGGTGACGGTGCGCGCGGTGCGGGCGAACCGGGGCAGGTGGAACCCGCTGCCGCAGCCGAGGTCGAGGACGTCGGCGCCGGCCCAGTCGTGCACGGCGCGCATCGCGGCCTCGATCAGGCCGTCGGGGTCGACGGCCCGGTTCTCGATCTCGTAGACCTCGGTGTGGTGCCAGATGTTCGGGCTCGGCACCGCACCGTCGGGGAGCCGCTCACGCAGCTCCTCGGGCACCCCGGTCCACAGCTGCTGGCCGGGGCCGGAGCCGTCCTGCCCGGTCAGAGGCGGACGAGGCCGTGCGGGGTCTGGACCTGCACGGCGACGATGCCGGGGGTGCCGTGCGGGGCGACCCACTCGACCTTGACGTCCTCGAGCGGCTTCTCGACGGGCTCGCCCATCCAGTCGCTCACGCGCTGCGGGTCGCCGGCGATCTCGAGGCACTCCAGCGAGAAGCGCTCGTCGGCGCCGACGGAGGGGTGCAGGTCGGGCTCGATCTCCCAGTGCACGAAGAACGGCAGCTGGGGGTCGGCGGCGGTGCTGGTCAGGCCCATCTGCTTCCAGCGCAGCTCGATGCCGTCGGGACGGTGCCGGCTGCCCTGGTAGGCCTTGCGCCCCAGACGCTCCTCGATGGTCGGCAGGTCGGTGACGGCCACGGCCCAGCCGAGCCAGCCGCCGCCGAGGCTGGAGCGCGCGCGCACCGCCTGGCCGAACGAGGCCTTCTGCGAGGCCGGGTGGTCGAGGACCTCCACGACCTCCAGGTACGTGCGGCCGGCCAGCGGCAGCACCATGTTGCGGGTGCCGAAGCGCGGGTGGACGCCACCGTCGACGAAGTCGGCGCCCAGCAGGGTCCCGATCCGCTTCGCGGTGCCCTCGAGGCCGTCGGGTCCTGCGGCGTAGGAAAGGTGGTCCAGGCGCATGCCAGCATTGTGAGCACTGGCGCGGCCGCAGGTCACATCGGGGTCGCCATCTCTCGACGTCGAGATTCTTTACCCGTGGGCGGGATTCATCGGCGTGCCGCGGTTGACATCCCGGCGGGGGGAGCGCCAAGCGCAGCGCCCGTGCGGTGCCTGCGCGGGGTCAGGGCAGGGTCAGTGGTGGGTCAGTGCTGCGGGTCGGCCGGGTGCACCATGAGCGGCAGCCGCCGCCGCTCGTGGGCCTCGCAGTGCCGCACCAGCTCGTCGTAGGCGCCCCGACCCATCAGCTCGACCAGCTCGGCCGCGTTCGAGCGGTAGACGGGCTCGGAGCCCACGTGCGCCTCGGTGGCACCGGAGCAGTACCAGTCCAGGTCGTGCCCGCCGGGGCCCCAGCCGCGCCGGTCGTACTCCCCGATGCCGACCTCGGTGTAGGAGGTGCCGTCGGGCCGCTCGACCTCGCGGAAGGTGCGCCGCACGGGCAGCTGCCAGCAGACCTCGGGCTTGGTCGTCAGCGGCTCCGCCCCGTCCGCCAGGGCCAGGCCGTGCAGGGCGCACCCGGCGCCGGCGGCGAAGCCGGGGCGGTTCTGGAAGACGCAGGCGGTCTGCCCGTCCACCTCGACGGTGCGGGTGACCCGGGCGCCCTCGTCGTCGGTGACGACCCAGTCGTCCCGCGTCACCTTCCTCCGGCGCGGCCGCAGCTGCCAGGTGTCGGCGTCGAGCCGGTCGACGAACGCGGCCACGCGGTCCTCGTCCTCGGCGTCGGTGAAGTGCGCCCCCAGGGTGCAGCAGCCCATGTCCGGGCTGTCGGCGTCGATGCCCTGGCACCCCCGCCCGAAGATGCAGGTCCACGTCGACGTCAACCACGTCAGGTCGCAGCGCAGCACCTCGGAGGCGTCCTCGGGATTGAGGAACTCCACCCAGGTGCGCGCGAAGTCCAGGTCCACCTCGGGCACGCGGCCCACCCTATGTGGCACCCCCTCGCCGTCGTGGCGAGTAGCCTCGGGCACATGCGCCTGGGCGTCCTCGACATCGGTTCCAACACCGGCCACCTGCTGGTGGTCGACGCGCACGGCGGCGCCCGCCCGCTGCCGGCGTACTCGTACAAGGAGCCGCTGCGGCTCGCCGAGCACCTCGTGCTGGAGGGCGACGACGCCGGCGCGGTCTCCGCCAAGGGGGTCAAGGCGCTGACGACGTTCGTCGCCGACGCCCTCGTGGTCGCCGAGGACAAGGGCTGCTCCGACATCCTCGCGTTCGCCACCTCCGCGGTGCGCGACGCCACCAACACCGACGCGGTGCTCGACCACGTCTTCGAGACCACGGGCGTGCGGATCGGCATCCTCTCCGGCGAGGACGAGGCGCGCCTGACGTTCCTCGCGGTGCGCCGCTGGTTCGGCTGGTCGGCCGGTCGGCTCGCCGTCTTCGACATCGGCGGCGGCTCGCTGGAGATCGCCGGCGGCGAGGACGAGGCGCCCGAGGTGGCCTGGTCGCTGCCGCTCGGCGCCGCCCGGCTGGCCCGTGAGCACCTCGACGGCGACGTGGACGAGGACGTGATCCGAGCGCTGCGCCGCCGCATCCGTGCCGACATCGCCGCCGACGCGGGCCACCTGCTGCGCGCCGGCGCACCCGACCGCTCGGTCGCGACCTCGAAGACGTTCCGCTCCCTGGCCCGCATCTGCGGGGCCGCGCCCTACTCGGAGGGCTCGCTGGTCAAGCGGACCATCCCCAAGAAGACGCTGGGGGAGTGGATCCCCAAGCTGGCCGGCATGAGCACCGCCGAGCTGGCGAGCCTGCCGGGCGTCTCGGCCAGCCGCGCCCACCAGATCCTGCCCGGCGCGCTGGTCGCCGAGGCGGCCATGGACATCTTCGACCTCACCGAGCTCGAGGTCTGCCCGTGGGCGCTGCGCGAGGGGATCATCCTCGAGCGGCTCGACCAGCTGCCCTTCCGCAGCCGCTGAGGCGGCGAGGAAGCCACCCGCCCACCCCCGTCCAGGAAAGCGATCTCGTGCCCACCCGCATCGGACTGTCCACCTCCTCGGTCTACCCCGAGTCGACCGCGCACGGCTTCGCCTACGCCGCGCGGCTGGGGTACGACGCGGTGGAGGTGATGGTCGGCATCGACGCGCTCAGCCAGCAGACCTCGGCGGTCAAGCAGCTGAGCGAGCACCACGAGATCCCGATCTGCGCCGTGCACGCCCCGACCCTGCTGTTCACGCAGCGGGTCTGGGGGCTGGAGCCGTGGGGCAAGCTCCAGCGCTCCGCGGAGATGGCGCACGAGGTGGGCGCCGGCACCGTCGTCGTCCACCCGCCGTTCCGCTGGCAGAAGGAGTACGCCAGCGGGTTCGCGGAGGGGATCGCGGCGCTGGAGGCCTCGACCGGGCTGACGTTCGCGGTGGAGAACATGTACCCCTGGCGGGCCACCCAGAAGCGCGGCATGGAGATGTACCTGCCGCACTGGGACCCCACGCACCAGCCCTACGAGCACACCACGATCGACCTCTCGCACGCCTCGATCGCCCACGACGACGTGGTGGACATGGCCACCGCCCAGGGCGCGCGGCTCAGCCACGTGCACCTCACCGACGGCACCGGCTCGGCCAAGGACGAGCACCTCGTGCCCGGGCGCGGGTCGATGCGCGCCGCCGAGTTCCTGCGGCACATCGCCTCCACGGGGTTCACCGGCGACATCGTGCTGGAGATCAACACCCGCCGCTGCGACTCCCGCGAGGAGCGCGAGGCCGACCTCGCCGAGTCGCTGGCGTTCGCCCGCGAGCACTTCGTCCCTGCCGCCGAGCGCACCGGCGGGTGAGAATGGCGCCATGAGCGCCGAGACCCCGGTCGTCACCGTCTCCGGGCTGGTGGTGCGCCGCGGGCGGCGCACGGTGCTCGACGGCCTCGACCTCACCATCGGCCCCGGCGTGACCGGCCTGCTCGGGCCGTCCGGGTGCGGCAAGTCCACGCTCATGCGGGCGCTGGTGGGCGTCCAGCGCACCCAGGGCGGTGCCGTCGACGTGCTCGGACTGCCGGCCGGCAGCCGCGCCCTGCGCGAGCGGGTCGGGTACGTGACGCAGGCGGCCTCGGTCTACGACGACCTCACCGTCACCGAGAACCTCCGCTTCTTCGCCCGGGTGCTCGGCCTCGGCCGTGCCGAGGTCGGTGCGGCGGTGGCGCGGGTGCTGGACGAGGTGGACCTGGCCGAGCACCGCGACGCGCTCGTGGGGCGGCTCTCGGGCGGGCAGCGCTCACGGGTCAGCCTCGCCGTCGCCCTGCTGCGCCGGCCCGACCTCCTCGTCCTCGACGAGCCGACCGTCGGGCTGGACCCGGTGCTCCGCGTCGACCTGTGGGGCCTGTTCCACCGGCTCGCCGACGGCGGCACCGCCGTGCTCGTCTCCTCCCACGTCATGGACGAGGCCGAGCGCTGCGACCGGCTCCTGCTGATGCGCGAGGGGGCGGTGATCGCCGACGAGACGCCCACCGCGATCAAGGACGCGGCAGGCGCCGCGACGGTCGAGGAGGCCTTCCTCAGCCTCGTGGGAGGTGCGCGATGAGCCGGTTCGTCTCGCTGCCGGTCACGCTGGCCGTGGCGCTGCGGGTGCTCGCGCAGCTGCGGCGCGACCGGCGCACCGTGGCCATGCTGCTGGTGCTGCCGACGGCGTTGATGTCGCTGCTGTGGTGGGTGTTCTCCGACGTGCCCGGCGACTCCTTCGACGGGGTCGGGCCGGCGCTGCTGGCGATCTTCCCGTTCACCGTGATGTTCCTGGTGACCAGCGTGACCACGCTGCGCGAGCGCTCCAGCGGCACCCTCGAGCGGCTGCTGCGATGCCCATGGGCCGCGGCGACTTCCTGCTCGGCTACGCGCTGGCCTTCGCCCTGGCGGCGCTCGCGCAGTCGGTGCTCGCGGTCGGGGTCTCCACCTGGCTGCTGGGGCTGGAGGTGCCCGGGCCGCTGTGGCAGCTCACGCTCGTGGCGGTGGTCGTGGCGGTGCTCGGCACCGCCCTCGGCCTGCTGGTCTCGGCCTTCGCCTCCACCGAGTTCCAGGCCGTGCAGTTCATGCCGGCCGTGGTCATCCCGCAGCTGCTGGTGTGCGGCCTCTTCGTGCCGCGCGAGGCGCTGCCCGGGGTGCTCGGTGCCATCTCCGACGTCCTGCCGCTCTCCTACGCGGTGGACGCGATGACGGCCCTGACGACCGCCGACGCGGTGGACGGGGCGTTCGGGGAGGCGCTCGCCGACCTCGCGGTCGTCGCGGGGTTCGCGGTGGGCGCGCTCGCGCTCGGCGCCGCGACGCTGCGCCGCCGCACGCCGTAACCTGGGTCACATGCCGCTGCTCCGCGCCCCGCTGCTGATGCTCGCCCGCAACGAGCGCGCGCGGGTCGCGCTCACCTCCATGCCGGCCACGGCGCAGCTGGTCAGCCGCTACGTGCCCGGCCCGTGGCTGGAGGACGCGCTGGACGCGGCCAGGGCCCTGGAGGCCGACGGCCTGACCGTCTCGCTGGACCACCTCGGCGAGGACGTCACCGACCCCGCCGACGCCGAGGAGGTCGTCGAGGCCTACCGGCAGCTGCTCGCCGGCCTGGTCGAGCGGAGGCTGACCCCCGGCGCCGAGGTCTCGCTCAAGCTCTCGGCGCTCGGCCAGGGCCTGCCGGACGGGCAGCGGACCAGCCTCGAGCACGCCCGCACGATCTGCCGGGCGGCCCGCAACGCCGGCACCGCGGTGACCCTCGACATGGAGGACCACACCACCACCGACGCGACGCTCCAGACGCTGCGCGAGCTGCGCAAGGACTTCCCCGAGACCGGCGTCGCCGTGCAGGCCCAGCTGCACCGCACCGAGGGCGACGTCCGCCTGCTCACCGGCGAGGGCTCGCGGGTGCGGCTGTGCAAGGGCGCGTACGCCGCGCCGGCGTCCGTGGCCTTCACGGACCCGCTCGACGTCTCCCGCTCCTTCGTGCGCTGCCTCAAGGTGCTGATGGCCGGCGCGGGCTACCCGATGATCGCCACCCACGACCCGCGCCTGCTCGGCGTCGCCCTCGCCCTGGCCGCGCGGCACGGCCGGGAGCCGGGCTCGTACGAGCTGCAGATGCTCTACGGCATCCGCGAGACCGAGCAGCGCCGCCTCGTCGCCGCCGGCGAGACCGTCCGCGTGTACCTGCCCTACGGCGCGCGCTGGTGGGGCTACCTTGTGCGCCGGCTCGCCGAGCGCCCCGCCAGCCTCCGGCTGCTGCTCACCAGCCTGGTGCGCCGCACCTGACTCGCTGCCCGGCGCGTCCCAGCAGGTGACCCCGGGGTGGGGACGCCGGCGGGCAGCCGCGACAGTAGGACCATGAGCGAGCAGACCGCCGTCATCGGGGCCGGCGTGATGGGGGAGACCCTCATCTCCGGCCTGGTCCGATCCGGGCACGCCCCGTCCTCGCTGCTGGTGGGCGAGCGGCGGGCGGAGCGCGCCGCCGAGCTGGAGGAGCGCTACGGCGTCCGGGTCGTCGACAACCTGACCGCCGCGCGCGAGGCCCAGACCGTCGCGCTGGTGATCAAGCCGCAGGACATGGGTGCCGTGCTCGACGAGATCGCCCCCGCCCTGCGCCCCGGCCAGCTGCTGGTCAGCCTGGCGGCGGGCATCACCACCGCGTTCGTGGAGTCCCACGTGCCCGAGGGCGTGGCCGTCGTCCGCGTCATGCCCAACACCCCGGCACTGGTCGACGAGGGCATGGCCGCCGTCTCCGAGGGCTCCAGCGTGACCGAGGAGCAGCTGGCCTACGCCGAGTCGCTGATGTCGTCGGTGGGCAAGGTGCTGCGCATCCCCGAGAAGCAGCAGGACGCCGTCACGGCCATCTCCGGCTCCGGCCCGGCCTACCTCTTCTACGTGGTCGAGTCGATGATCGAGGCCGGCGTGCACCTCGGCCTGCCGCGGGCGACCTCCACCGACCTGGTGGTGCAGACCCTCGTCGGCTCGGGCGCGATGCTGCGCGAGACCGGCACCCACCCCACCGTCCTGCGCGAGCAGGTCACCTCCCCGGCCGGCACCACCGCCGCCGCCCTGCGCGAGCTGGAGGTGCACGGCGTCCGCGCCGCGTTCCTGGCCGCCATGGAGGCCGCCCGCGACCGGTCCGCCGCCCTGGGCTCCTAGAACAGACCCAGGGCCGCGGTGGCGGCGTTGAGCACGGGCTCGGTGACCGACCGCGCACGCTCGGCGCCGGTCGCGTACACGGTCGAGACGTGGGTGAGGTCGGCGGCGAGCTCGCGGTAGCGGCGCTGGACCGGCTCGAGCTCGGCGACCACCGCGTCGGCCACGGTGCGCTTGAGGTCCCCGTAGCCGCGGACGTCGGCGGGCGAGCCGCCGCACGCGGCCAGGACCTCCAGCAGGTTGGTGACGCCGGGCTTGGCCTCACGGTCGGCGCGCACCGCGTCCGGGCCGGTCTCGGAGTCCGTCACGGCGCGCGAGAGCTTGCGCACGATCGTGTCGGGGTCGTCGAGCAGGAAGATCGTGCCCGCGTCGCTCGAGCCGGTCTTGCCCATCTTCGCGGTCGGGTCGTCGAGCGCCATGACGCGTGCCCCGACCGGGGGCGTGGCCAGCTCGGGCACGACGAAGACCTGCCCGTAGGTGCGGTTGAACCGCAGCGCCAGGTCGCGGGTCAGCTCCACGTGCTGGCGCTGGTCGTCGCCGACCGGCACCCGGCGTGGTGAGTAGAGCAGGATGTCGGCGGCCATCAGCACCGGGTAGGTGAACAGCGACGTGCGGGTCGAGTCGACGCCGCGTCCCTTCTCCTTGAACTGGATCATCCGGTTCAGCTCGCCGGTGGTGGCCACGCACTCCAGCAGGTAGGCGAGCTGGCGGTGGGCGGGCACCCGCGACTGCACGAACAGGGTCGAGCGGTCGAGGCCGACCGCGAGCAGCGAGACGGCCAGCTCCAGGCTGCGCTCGCGCAGCTCGGCGGGGTCGTGGCCCACCGTGAGCGCGTGCAGGTCCGCGACGCCGTAGAAGCACTCCGCCTCGTCCTGGCCCGAGGCCATGGGGCGCAGCGCGCCGAGGTAGTTGCCCAGGGTGAGGCGGCCCGTCGGCTTGAGCAGGGAGAGCTGGCGGTCGGCCAGGGTGGTGGCGGAGCCGGTGATGGAGGTGGTGGTCGTCATGGCGGTGTCCTCTCGTGACCCGCACGGTGCGGGCCGGGAGTCCCCGGACGACGAACGCACCGCGCGGAGGCGGTGCGTCTCGGTGGGTGTGCTGGGTACCGGGGGCCGCCTCAGGCGGTCCACCAGCACAGGGGTCGGGTGACGTGCAGCACGATCGCAATCTAGCAGCAGGTAGCGTGGCGCCGTGCCCGAGTGTCAGACGTCCGCGGTCGCCGTCTTCGACGACTCGCTCACCCGCTACAACTTCGGGCCCGGCCACCCCATGTCGCCGCTGCGGGTGGACCTGACGATGCGGCTGGCCGACGAGCTCGGCCTCTTCTCCGGCCCCGGCGCCCTGCAGCGCGTCGACGCGCCGGTCGCCGACGACGAGCTGGTGGGCACCGTCCACCTGGTGCGCCTGATGAACGCGGTGCGCGAGGCGGGCCACGGCGGGGCGGGCGACGAGCGGCTCGGCATCGGCACCGAGGACAACCCGATCTTCGACCGGATGCACGAGGCGGGCGCCCACGTCGTCGGCGCCACGGTCGAGGCGTGCCGCCAGGTCTGGCAGGGGGACGCCGGCCACGCGGCGAGCATCGCCGGCGGGCTGCACCACGCCATGCCCGACCGGATCAGCGGCTTCTGCGTCTACAACGACGTGGCGGTCGGCATCCAGTGGCTGCTCGACCACGGCGCCCAGCGCGTGGCCTACGTCGACGTCGACGCCCACCACGGGGACGGGGTGGAGCGGATCTTCTGGGACGACCCCCGTGTCCTCACCATCTCCCTGCACGAGACCGGGCAGGTGCTGTTCCCCGGCACGGGCTTCCCCGCCGACACCGGCGGGCGCCAGGCCGAGGGCTCGGCCGCCAACGTGGCCCTGCCGCCCGGCACGGGGGACGCCGGCTGGCTGCGGGCCTTCCACGCGGTCGTGCCGCCGCTGCTGGAGGAGTTCCGCCCCGACGTCCTGGTCAGCCAGCACGGCTGCGACTCCCACGTGGAGGACCCGCTGACCCACCTCTCGCTCTCGGTCGACGGCCAGCGCGCCGGGCACGCCGCCGTGCACCAGCTGGCGCACGAGCATGCCGGCGGTCGCTGGGTGGCGGTCGGTGGTGGCGGGTACGAGCTGGTCGGGGTCGTCCCGCGGACGTGGACCCACCTGCTCTCCGAGGTCGCCGGCCGGCCCCTGCCGTCCGACCTGGACGTGCCGACGCGCTGGCTCGACCACGTCCAGCAGCGCCTGGGCCTGGACGGCCCGAAGCGGATGACGGACGGCGGTCGCACCGACTACCGGCCGTGGTCGGAGGGGTACGACCCCGAGCAGTGGCTCGACGCGGCTGTGCACGAGGCCCGGCTGGCGGTCTTCCCGCTGCACGGTCTCGACCCGATGCCCTGACGGCCGTACGCCCGATCGGGTATGGATTCAACTCGACACGCCGGTGTGGAGGCTAAGAATCTCGTCCAGTCTTCCCCATGCGTCACAACTGGCACTAGGCTCACTCATGGAACGAGCCCGCGTGCCCGATGGTGGGGAAGCCGTCGAGCGGGCCGAACAGAAAGCGGTGGCACATGGCTCCCAACCCGTCCGGGGACATCTCCGAGGCGAAGTTCCTGACGGTGGCCGAGGTCGCGCAGATGATGCGCGTCTCCAAGATGACCGTGTACCGGCTCGTGCACAACGGTGACCTGCCCGCCGTGCGCGTCGGCCGCTCGTTCCGGGTGCGCGAGGAGGACGCCTCCGAGTACCTGCGCAAGTCCTTCTACGACGCGGGCTGAGTCCGCCGGCGACGGCGTGGTGCCGCCCGGCACCCGCCCCCGGCTGCGGATTCTGCTGCCCGTGAGGCGGGCCGCTAGGCTGGTGCGGTCCTCCGTGCACCCGGAGCGACCCCGAGTCTGAAAGGTTCACCGTGGGTTCTGTCATCAAGAAGCGTCGCAAGCGCATGGCCAAGAAGAAGCACCGCAAGCTGCTGAAGAAGACGCGCGTCCAGCGTCGCAAGCTCGGCAAGTAAGCCCGAGCCCAGCAGCACGGTCGAGCAACGGGGGCTGCGCATGGGGCGTGTCGTTCTCGTCACCGGGGTCTCCAGGGACCTCGGGCGACGATTCGCGCGCTCGCTCGCGGCCGACCCCGAGGTCGACCGGGTCATCGGCGTCGACGTCGTCCCGCCCCGCGGGGACGTCGGCGCCGTGTCGTTCGTGCGGGTGGACATCCGCAACCCGGTGATCGCCAAGGTGATCGCCAAGGAGGACGTCGACACCGTCGTCCACATGAGCATCATCGCGACCCCCGGCAGCGCCGGGGGTCGGCACACGATGAAGGAGCTCAACGTCATCGGGACGATGCAGCTCCTCGCGGCCTGCCAGCGCGCCCGCACGGTGCGCCGGCTGGTCGTGAAGTCGACGACCACCGTCTACGGGGCCTCGCCGGCCGACCCGGCGATGTTCACCGAGGACATGCAGCCGCGTCGCGCCCCACGCAGCGGCTACGCCAAGGACGTCGCCGAGATCGAGGGCTACGTCCGCGGCTTCGCCCGCCGTCGCCCCGACGTCGACGTGCTCACGCTGCGCTGCGCCAACGTCGTCGGCCCGCACGTGCAGAGCCCGATCACCTCTTACCTGCGGCTCCCGGTCGTGCCGACCGTGCTCGGCTACGACCCGCGGATGCAGCTCCTGCACGAGGACGACCTCTTCTCCGTCCTCCACCTCGCGGCACTGCGCGAGGGCGTCTCCGGCACCGTCAACGTCGCCGGCGAGGGCGTCGTCGTGCTCTCCCAGGCCCTGCGCCGTCTCGGCCGGCCGGCCGCCCCGATGCCCGGCACGGCCGTGGGTCGTCTGGGCCAGGTGCTGCGCAAGGCGCACGTCGCCGACTTCTCCCCGGAGCAGCTGGCCTTCCTCACCTATGGTCGGGGCGTGGACACGACCCGGATGCGCGAGGTGCTCGGCTTCGAGCCCGCGTTCACCACCGAGCAGGCGCTCGCCGACTTCGGCTCCACCCTGCCGCCGGTCCTCGGCCCCGCCCGCGCCACCGCCCAGCAGGTCGCCGGCCAGGCGCTCGGCACGCTGGCCCGCCTCGTCCCGACCGGAGGTGCCCGTGGGTGACGCCGAGGTGATCCCGATCGGCACCCGCGGCCGCCCCGGCCGCGGCACCGGCAGCACGACCCCCTCGTCCGCCTCCCGCGGCCTCGCCGGCGGCGCTCGTCGCCCCGCCGCCCAGCGCAGCCCCGAGCCGCCCGAGCAGCCCGAGGAGATCTCGGACGCCGCGGACGCGCAGGACGGGGCCACCGACGCGGGCGCCCACCCCGGCTGGACCGACGAGGACTCGATCGGTGGCGGCGCCGCCGGCCCCGCGGCCGACGCCACCACCTCCTCGACCACCTCCTCGACCACCACGGCGGACCGGCACCCGCTGGGCAACGTCTCCCCGGCCGAGCTGATGAACGCGCTCACCGGCGCCGCCAAGGAGGTCTTCGGCCCCGAGTGGGAGGAGGAGCTGGCCCGGCTGCTCGCCTTCGTCCGCCGCCGCCTGACCGGCGACTACGCCGTCGACGAGTACGGCTTCGACCCCGAGGTCACCGAGCGCTTCTTCCTCACCGCGCTGCGGCCGGTCGCGCAGAAGTGGTTCCGCATCGAGGTCCGCGGGATCGAGAACATCCCCACCGACTCCGGCGCCCTCATCGTCTCCAACCACTCCGGCACGCTGCCGTGGGACGGGCTGATGACGATGGTGACGGTCCACGACCGCACCGGCCGGTTCGTCCGCCCGCTCGGCGCCGACCTGGTCTTCCGCACCCCCGTGGTCGCGCAGCTGGCGCGGATGGGCGGCGCGACGCTCGCGTGCAGCGAGGACGCGGACCGGATGCTCGCCGGCGGCGAGCTCGTCGGCGTGTGGCCCGAGGGCTTCAAGGGCCTGGGCAAGCCGTACGCCGAGCGCTACAAGCTGCAGCGCTTCGGCCGCGGCGGCTTCGTCTCGGCCGCCCTGCGCACCCGCACCCCGATCGTTCCCCTCTCGGTCGTCGGGGCCGAGGAGATCTACCCGATGCTCTCCTCGATGCCGACGCTGGCGCGGGTGCTGGGCGTCCCGTACTTCCCGGTGACGCCGCTGTTCCCGTGGCTGGGGCCGCTCGGCATGGTGCCGCTGCCCAGCAAGTGGCTGATGGAGTTCGGCGAGCCGGTGCGCACCGACGAGCTGGAGGACGGGGCGGCGGACGACCCGATGCTGGTCTTCGACGTCACCGACCAGGTGCGGGAGTCGATCCAGCAGACCCTCTACCGGCTGCTGATGGAGCGGAAGTCCGTCTTCGGCTGACCTGATCAGGTCGACCGGGAGTGCCGGACGACCCGGGGATCACTGACCGAGCAGCGGGTCCGTCAGGTCCCCGACGCCGTCACCGACACCGTCCACGAGGTCACCCACGCCGGAGGTGACGTCGTCCACGACGTCGCCGGCGACCGACGAGACCGCCTCGGCGGGGTCCTCCACGACGTCCTCGACGGTGTCGCCGACCTGGCCGAGCACCTGGCCGTCGCCGACGCCGGTCGGCCCGGAGGTGGGCACCTGGACGTCGCCGGTCGTGCCCCCGCCACCCGAGCCGGAGCCCGAGCCGGAGGACCCGCTCGAGCCGGACGTGCCGCTGCCGCCGGAGCCGGCCGTGGAGCCCTGCTTGCCGCCGCCGGACGAGCCCTGCTTGCTCCCGGTGCCCCCGCCCGAGCTGGACTTCGGGACGACCAGGGTGCCCTCGACGAGGTCCTGGACGCCGCGGGTGGCCTCCTCGGTGGCGCTGGAGAGGAACAGCGGGACGTCGACCAGGCGGCCGCCGTCGCAGGACGGGCAGAGCTCGCTGGTGCGGGTGTCGAGGTCGGAGAGCACCTGGCCGGCGGCGACGAGCGCCGCGTCCGCCTGGCCGGGGAGCAGGTCGGCGAGGTCGGCGAGGGAGCCCATGCTCTCGACGGTCCAGGCCTGGAGCTGGCTGATGGTGGCCTCGTCGCCGTTGGCGGCGTAGTCCTCGAGCAGGAGGTCGGCGCCCTCCTGGGTCTGGGCGCGGAAGTCGGCCAGCACCTCGTCGGCGGTGGCGCCGTCGCCGCGGCCCTGGCGGGAGAGCTCGGTGAGCTCGGTGAGGCGGTCGGTGGCGCCGGCCAGCAGCACCTGGCCGCGGTCGGCCTCGCCGACGCTGAAGCCGGTGTGGATGTTCTCGATCGCCCGCTTGACCGGGTAGAGCGACTCGCCGGGCAGCGCGGACTGGGCGGCGACGGCCACGGACGTGGTCGCGCCGAGCACGGCGAGGCCGCCGACGGCCACGGCGAAGCGGCGCTCCCGGGTGCGGGTGCCGGAGCGGCCGGCGGTGCGGCGGCTGCCCACCTGGAGCGGGTCGTCCGCGGCCTCCTTGCCGGGCACCAGCTCGGTGGCCGCGGCGGCCATCAGGCGCTCGCGAAGGTCGGCGGCGACGTCGGGACGCTGCGGGGGAGCAGGCATGGCGCGCAGGGCCGCGGCGACCTCGACCAGCTCGGCGAACCGGGGGTCGTCGACGCGGCGGCCGGCCAGGGCGGCCTCGACCTGGGCGTCGAACTCCTCGGCCCGACGCCGGGCGGCGAAGACGGGGCTCATGAGCGGTGTCCCTTCGTGGGAGCGGCGGGGTGCGACGGAGCGGACCCCGCGACCGGGTGCTCGCGACCCGGCACGCTGCTCAACGACGGTCGTGCACCCGGGGTTACGGCGCCCCGCAGGGTGACGTCCGTCATCTCGACCGACACGATGCGGGGGCTCATCGCAGGCCCTCCGGCATCAGCTTGGCGAGGTTGCGCACGCCCCGCAGCTGGAGCTGCTTGACGGCGCCGTCGCTGCGGCCCAGCACGGCCGCGACCTCGGCGATGCTCATCCCCTGGAGGAAGCGCATGACGATGCAGTCGCGCTGCTCGTCGGGCAGCTGCTTGAGGGCGCCCACCAGGACCTCGTGGGTCAGGCCCTCGATGGCCAGCCCCTCGGGGGTCTCCTCGTCGGCGTCGTCGTGCAGGCCCATGTCCTCGGTGGTCATCTCGAGGCGGGTGCGGCTGGCCTTGAAGTGGTCGGTGGCCAGGTTGCGCGCGATGGTCATCAGCCAGGCGCCGAAGTCGCGGCCCTGCCAGCGGAAGCCCTGCATGGAGCGCAGCGCCCGGAAGAAGGTCTCCGAGGTGAGGTCCTCGGCCAGCGGCACCGAGCGGGTGCGGTAGTAGAGGAAGCGGTAGACCGAGGCCTGGTAGTGGTCGTAGAGCAGGCCGAACGCCTCGGCGTCACCCTTGCGTGCCAGCTCGACCAGGGCGATGAGGCGCTCCCGGTCGGCGGCGGACTCCTCCGAGGACGTGGCCAGGCCGCTGTCGTCGCCGGGGCCGCCCGGGCCCGGCACCTCGGCCACCGCCGGGTCGGAGGAGAGCGCCTCGCTGAGCAGGCCGAGCGCGGCCAGCACCCGGTCGGCGTGCGCCCCCGGGGCGGGGCGGGCACCCGCCGGCACCGTGCACAGCACGGGCGTCGGCGCCGGCGGCAGGAGGTCGGCGCAGGCCGTGCGCAGGGCGCGCAGGCTCCGCACCACCTCCGCGGCGTACCCAGCCATCCGTACGTCCTCCCGGTCACTGCTCCCTCACAGAGCGTGACCGAGGGTACGTAAATCGCTGCGCTGCGGGAACGGTGCGAGCACAAACGTGACCGGCCGGTAGGTCCGTCGGTGGCCCGAAGGGACTAGTCCCGCGTGGTCCCCCTCGCCGGGACGAGGCTCAGCGCCGCCCCCGCAGGGCCCCCGCGGCCGCGGCCGCACCGGCGGCGGCACCCGCGGTGGCGCCGGCGGCCGCGCCCACCATGAGACCGGCCCGGGCGGCCTTGCGGGCGGTCCGGTAGTCGCGGACCCGCCAGCCGTGCGCCTTGGCGTGCACGCGGAGGCGCCGGTCGGGGTTCACCGCGCACGGGTCGCCGACCATCGTGAGCATGGGCAGGTCGTTGTGGGAGTCGGAGTAGGCCGAGCAGCGCTCGAGGTCCAGCCCCTCCCGCTCGGCCAGCGCCCGCACGGCCTCGGCCTTGGCGGGCCCGTGCAGCATGTCGCCGACCAGCCGGCCGGTGTAGACGCCGTCCTCGTGCTCGGCCACGGTGCCCATCGCCCCGGTCAGGCCGAGCCGCCGGGCGATGATCCGCGCGATCTCCACGGGCGCGGCGGTGACCAGCCAGACCCGTTGGCCGGCGTCCAGGTGCATCTGGGCCAGCGCCCGCGTGCCGGGCCAGATCCGGTGCGCCATCGCCTCGTCGAAGATCTCCTCGGAGAGCTCCTCCAGCTCGGCCACGGTGTGCCCGGCGATGAACTCCAGCGCCGAGTTGCGCGCGTCGGCGACGTGCTCGGGGTCCTCCACGCCGACGACCCGGAAGTACGCCTGCTTCCACGCCGCCGAGGCGATCTCGCGGGTGGAGAAGAACTCGCGCCGGTACAGGCCGCGGGCCAGGTGGAAGATGCTGGCGCCCTGCATGATCGTGTTGTCCACGTCGAAGAACGCGGCCGCGGTGGCGTCCTCGGTGCTCTCCAGCGCCCGCTCCACCTCGGCGGAGGCCGCGGCGGCCTCGCCCGCGAGCGTCGAGCGCGCACGCAGGTCCGGGAGGCGTCGCCGCTGCGAGGGTGCTGCCACCCGCTCACCATAGGGCTTCGCGGGCCCGCGCGGCATCGTCCGTCCGGCTCGACCGGACGTGTCCGCCGACGCGTCCCGGGCAGGGCGCCGGGGCGGGTGCCGGGGCGGGTGCCGGGGCGGCCGTCGGGCCGGTGTCGCAGCGGGGGCCGGCGCAGGTGGGGGAAGCGGGTGGGAGCCCCCTCGCACGCGTCCGGGCGCGTGGCACCATGGCCCCCATGCCCGCGAGCCCGGTCGCCGACCTCACCGACCTCCTCGCCTCCGCCGCGCGCGAGGTGCCCGAGCGGGTCGCCCTCGTCGAGTCCGGGGGCCGTCGCGTCACCTGGGCCGAGCTGGAGACCGAGACCAACCGGGTCGCCCGCGGCCTCGAGGCCGCCGGCCTGGTCGCCGGCCACCGGGTCGCCATCGCCTCGGCGAACCGGCTCGAGTTCGTCACCACCTACCTGGCCGTGCTGCGGCTCCAGGCCGTCGCGGTGCCGGTCAACCCGCGCAGCACGGCCGTCGAGGTCGAGCACGTGCTCGAGGACTCGGGCGCCCGCCTCGTCCTGGCCGACGAGGTGGCGGTGCGCGCGGTGCGCCGCGCGGTCGGCGTGATCGCGGAGCGCCGCGCGGAGGACGGCACGCTGCCGCGTCCGGGCGTGCGCAAGGCGCCGCGGGTGGTGCTCGTGGGCAGCACCCTGGCGCCCGGCGAGCGCTCCTACGACCACCTGCGCGCCACCGGCGGGCGGCTGACCGCGCGCCAGGTGCCGGACCCGGAGAAGCTCGCGGTCCTGCTCTACACCTCCGGCGCCACGGGGCGGCCGCGGGCCGCGATGCTCTCCCACCGGGCGCTGCTGACCAACGTCGAGCAGCTGGCGCAGGTGGACCCGCCGCTGATCCACGGCGACGACGTCGTGCTCGGCGTGCTCCCGCTCTTCCACGTCTACGGCCTGGGCGCGGTGCTCGGCTCGGTGCTGCGGCACCGGGCCCGCCTCGTCCTGGTCACCGCCTACGACCCCGTCGACACCCTCGAGCTGATCGAGGACGAGGCGTGCAGCGTCGTGCCGATCGCGCCGGCCGTGCTGGCGCAGTGGCGCACCGAGGAGCACCTTCGCGAGCGGCTCGGGCCGGTGCGGCTGCTGCTCTCGGGCTCCGCGACGCTGGAGACCGAGGCGGTCGAGGAGATCACCAGCATCACCGGCGTCCCCGTGCACCAGGGCTACGGGCTCACCGAGGCCGCGCCCGTCGTCACCTCCACGCTGTGCTCCGCGCACGCCGCGCCCGGCTCGGTCGGCGCCGCGATCCCCGGGGTGGAGATCCGGCTGGAGGACGCCCTCGGCTCTGCCCCCGAGCCCGGCGACCCCGGCCAGGTGGTCATCCGTGGGCGCAACCTGTTCTCCGGCTACTGGCCCGACGGCGCCGACGGCCCGGACGCCGACGGCTGGTGGGCCACCGGCGACGTCGGCTTCCTGGACGAGGACGGCGACCTCTGGCTGGTCGACCGGGTGAAGGACCTCGTGGTCGTCTCCGGCTTCAACGTCTACCCGGTCGAGGTCGAGGAGGTGATCCTCGGCGTCGAGGGCGTCCGCTCGGCCGCCGTCGTGGGGGTCGCCGACGAGGCGACCGGCGAGGCCGTCGTCGCCTACGTCCTGGCCCCGCACCAGGACGCGGCGGGCGTGGTCGACCTCGAGGAGCGGGTGCGGCAGCGGTGCACCGAGCGGCTGGCCCGCTTCAAGCGGCCCTCGCGCATCGAGGTGGTCGAGGTGCTGCCGATGACCGTGACCGGCAAGGTGCGCAAGGGCATCCTCCGCGCCGCGGCCCGGCGCCGCGACACGGAGCTGTTCTCGTGAGCGCGCCCCGCGTCACCGTCTACTCCCGCCCCGGCTGCCACCTGTGCGAGGTGGCGCACGAGACCGTCGCGGCGGTGTGCGCCGAGACCGGCGAGGAATACGAAGTCGTGATGATCGACGACGACCCCGCGCTGGTCGAGCGGTTCACCGACGAGGTGCCGGTGACGTTCGTCGACGGCCGCCAGCACGACTTCTGGCGGGTGGACCCCGTCCGCCTGCGGGCCGCGCTCGCGCGCTGACCCACCCCGGCCCGTGGGGCGGCCACCCCCCCTGCGGACGCCCACGTCCGCCTGTGGTAGCCCGTCGGCTGAGACCGGGGCCACTCATTTTGTTCCTGCGTTCACGAACTCCTACAGTGATCGGGCCGTAGCGGCGACCGGGGGGTCAGCAGAGACCCTCCCAGCACGCGCGGCTGGCAGGGAGTGAGCACGTGTCGGAACGGACCCCCGCGGAGGCGAGCCGGGACATCCCGGAGGCCACCGTCGCGCGGCTGCCGCTCTACCTGCGTGCACTCACCGCCCTGGCCGACGCCGGCACCGCACGCTGCTCCTCCGAGGACCTCGCGGCCGCGGCGGGCGTGACCTCCTCCAAGCTGCGCAAGGACCTCTCCTACCTGGGCAGCTACGGCACCCGGGGCGTCGGCTACGAGGTGGAGTTCCTGCGCCACCAGATCGCCCGGGAGATCGGCCAGACCCAGGACCACCACGTGGTCATCGTGGGCATCGGCAACCTGGGCCAGGCGCTGGCCAGCTTCTCCGGCTTCCGCAGCCGCGGCTTCCGCGTCGTGGCGCTGCTGGACGCGGCCCCCGCGCGCCAGGGCGACGAGGTCGCCGGCCTGGTCGTGCGGCCCTTCGAGGACCTCGCCGCGGTGGTCGCCGAGCACCGCGTCACCATCGCCGTCGTCGCCACCCCGGCGCACGCGGCCCAGGACGTCGCCGACGCACTCGTCGCCGCCGGCGTCCGCAACATCCTGAACTTCGCGCCGACCGTGCTCTCCGTCCCCGACGACGTGGACGTGCGCAAGGTCGACCTCTCGATCGAGCTCCAGATCCTGGCCTACCACGAGCAGCGCAAGGCGTCGGCCGAGGTCGAGGAGCCGGACATGGAGAGGGGACTCGCTTGAGCGTCCTCGTCGTGGGGATCTCCCACAACACCGCCCCCGTCTCGCTGCTGGAGCGGGTCACCGCCGCCGACGGCGACTCGCTGCACGACCTGGTGAAGCAGGCCGCCGGGTGCGGCCACGTCACCGAGGCCGCCGTCATCTCGACGTGCAACCGGCTCGAGCTCTACGCCGACGTCGACCGGTTCCACGGCTCCGTGGAGGAGCTGAGCAGCCTGCTGGTGGGCCGCGCGGGCGAGCGGACCGAGGCGATCCTCCCGCACCTGTACGTGCACTACGACGACGGCGCCGTCTCCCACCTCTTCCAGGTGGCCGCCGGGCTGGACTCCATGGCTGTCGGCGAGGGCCAGATCCTCGGCCAGACCCGCGAGGCGCTGCGGCTGGGCCAGGAGCTCGGCACCGTCGGCCCCGCCCTGAACTCGCTGTTCCAGCAGGCGCTGCGGGTCGGCAAGCGCAGCCGCGCCGAGACCGACATCGACCGCGCCGCCCCCACGCTCGTCGGGGCCGCGCTGGAGCAGGCCGGGGCCGCGCTCCCCGCCGACGCCGCGGACGGGTCGGGCATGCTCGCCGGCGTCGCCACCGCCGTCCTCGGCGCCGGTGCGATGGCCGGCCTGGCCACCGCCACCGTCCACCGCGAGGGCGTGCGCGACCTGGTCGTCATCAACCGCACCCCGGCCCGCGCCGAGCGCCTCGCCGAGACCTACGGCGGGCGGCCCGCCCCGGTCGACGCGCTCGAGGCCGAGCTCGCCCGGGTCGACCTGCTGGTCACCTGCACCGGCTCCACCGGCGCGGTGGTCACCGCCGACATGCTCCGCCGGGCCCGCCCCGACGGCCGTCCGCTCACCGTGATCGACCTGGCGCTCCCGCACGACGTGGAGCCCACCGCCGGCGCCGTGCCGGGCGTGACGCTGGTGAACCTGGCGTCCCTGGCCGCCGAGGTGCACGGCTCGGACGCCGCCGCGGAGATCGCCGCCGTCCGCGAGATCGTCACCCAGGAGGTCGCGGCGTTCCTCACCGCGCGCCGCCAGGCGTCGGTCACGCCCACCGTCGTCGCCCTGCGCACCATGGCCACCTCGCTGGTGGAGGCCGAGATGGCCCGCCTCGAGGGCAAGCTGCCCGACCTTGACGAGCACACGCGCGGCGAGGTGCTGCACACCGTGCGCCGCGTCGTCGACAAGCTGCTGCACGAGCCGACCGTCCGCGTCCGCGAGCTGGCCAACACCGACGGGGCCGTCTCCTACGCCGCCGCGCTGGCCGACCTGTTCGCGCTCGACCCCGACTCGGTCACCGCCGTCACCCGCCCGGACGTGCCCGACGCCACCGTCAGCCGCACCGAGCACCGGGGGAGCCAGGCATGAGCGCCCCCGCCCTCCGTCTCGGGACCCGGCGCTCGCTGCTGGCCCGCACCCAGTCCGGCCACGTCGCCGACCTCGTCCGCGCGCGGCTCGGTCGCGAGGTCGAGCTGGTCGAGGTGACCACCGACGGCGACCGCAGCCAGGCGAGCAACACCAGCCTCGTCGGGTCGAGCTCGACCGGCGTCTTCGTCTCCGCGCTGCGCGACGCGCTGCTGGCCGACGAGGTCGACCTCGTCGTGCACTCCCTCAAGGACCTCCCCACCGCCCCGCACCCGGGCCTGGCGCTGGCGGCCGTGCCGACCCGCGAGGACTCCCGCGACGTGCTGGTGGCGCGCGACGGCCTCACGCTCGGCGAGCTGCCCGTCGGCAGCCGCCTGGGCACCGGCTCGCCGCGACGCGCCGCCCAGGTGGCCGCGCTCGGGCTTGGCCTGGAGATCGTCCCGATCCGGGGCAACATCGACACCCGGGTCGGCAAGGTGACCTCGGGCGAGCTCGACGCCGTCGTCCTGGCCCGCGCGGGCCTGGCCCGGATCGACCGCCTCGACCTGGTCACCGAGACCCTCGACCCGCTCCAGGTGCTCCCCGCGCCGGGGCAGGGCGCGCTCGCGGTCGAGTGCCGCGAGTCCGACACCGACCTCGTCGCCGCCCTGGGCGAGCACCTGGACGACGCGGGCACCCGCGCCGCCGTGCTCGCCGAGCGCGCGGTGCTGGCCACGCTCGAGGGCGGCTGCTCCGCCCCGATCGGGGCGCTCGGCGAGGTCGTCGAGGGCGAGGACGGGGACGAGCTCTGGGTGAGAGCAGTGGCGCTCTCGCCCGACGGGGCGCTGTCGGTGCGCAGCTCTGCCGCCGGCCGCCTCGACGACGCCGTGGGCGTCGGCACCCGGCTCGGCGAGGAGATGCTCGCCGACGGGGCAGGACAGCTGGGCCAGCCAGGTCCGGTCGACACGCAGACAGAACAGGGTGAAGAACGATGACGCGCACCAGCGAGTCCGCCACGCCTCACGGCTGGGTCTCGTTCGTCGGAAGCGGACCGGGTGACCCCGACCTGCTGACGGTCCGCGCCGTGGAGCTCCTCCGCGACTGCGAGGTCGTCGTCACCGAGGCGCCCGAGCAGGCCGAGATGGTCGCCCGGCTCCTGGGGACGCACCTCGACGAGGACGGCGAGGCCACGGGCCCGCTCGTCGTCGACGGGGGCTTCGGCGAGGACGGGCAGCCGCTCACGCACGCCGCCCGCGCCAAGGTCGTGCTCAAGCACGCGAAGAAGGGCCTCCGCGTCGTCCGCCTGCTCGGCGGCGACCCGTTCACGTACGCCTCCGGCCCCGAGGAGGCCCAGGCGGTCGCCAAGGCCGGCATCGGCTTCGAGATCGTCCCCGGCGTCTCCTCGGTCTCCGGCGTCCCGGCCTACGCGGGCATCCCGCTGACCACCCGCGACCACCGCGAGGTCACCGTCGTGACCTGCGACGGCACCGTGGACTGGTCCCGCTACGCCGACGACCGCACCCTCGTGCTGCTCTCCGGCGTCGGCCAGATCGGCGAGACCGCCAAGGCGCTCGTCGCCGCGGGCCGCCCGGCCTCCACCCCGGTGGCCGTCACCCGCGTCGGCACCACCACCGAGCAGGCCACCGTCTGCTCCACGCTGGCCGACGTCGCCGAGGACGTCCGCGCCGCTCGCGTCGCCCCGCCCGCGATCATCGTGATCGGCCAGGTCGTCGGCCTGCGCGACACGCTCTCGTGGTTCGAGACCAAGCCGCTGTTCGGCTGGCGCGTCCTGGTGCCCCGCACCAAGGAGCAGGCCGGCACCCTGGTCACCCGCCTGCGCGGCTACGGCGCGGTGCCCGAGGAGGTGCCCACCATCTCGGTGGAGCCGCCCCGCAACCCGCAGCAGATGGACAAGGCACTGCGTGGTCTCGTCGAGGGCCGCTACGAGTGGATCGCGTTCACCTCGGTCAACGCCGTGCGGGCCGTGCGCGAGAAGTTCGAGGAGTACGGCCTGGACGCCCGCTCCTTCTCCGGCCTCAAGATCGCCGCCGTCGGCCACAAGACCGCCGAGGCCATCGCCCAGTGGGGCCTGCGCGCCGACCTGGTGCCCGAGTCCGAGCAGTCCTCCGTGGGCCTGCTCGAGGACTGGCCCGAGTACGACGAGGACCTCGACCCGATCAACCGGGTCTTCCTGCCGCGCGCCGACATCGCCACCGAGACCCTGGCCGCCGGCCTCGTGGAGCTCGGCTGGGAGGTCGACGACGTCACCGCCTACCGCACCGTCCGGGCCGCCCCGCCGCCGGCGCCGACCCGCGAGGCGATCAAGACCGGCAAGTTCGACGCGGTCGTGTTCACCTCGTCCTCGACGGTGCGCAACCTGGTCGGCATCGCCGGCAAGCCGCACGCCTCGACGATCATCGCCTGCATCGGGCCCGCCACCGCCAAGACGGCGGAGGAGCACGGCCTGCGCGTGGACGTCATGGCGCCGAGCCCGAGCATCGAGGTGCTCACCGACGCGCTGGCCGACTTCGGCTCCGCCCGTCGTGCCTCGCTGGTCGAGCAGGGCCTGCCGGTCACCAAGCCGTCCGACCGCAAGCCGTCCGCGCGGCGCAAGGCCACGTCCTCCCGCTGACCCACCCGCCGAGTCGGCAGCAGCCTTCAGCAGAACCGTGAAAGGTGCTGCCGACTCGGCGGTGGGCACCCCGCCGGTCCGGTCCGCACGGGCAACCGCACGGGCCTCTCCGACGGGTCATCCCCGACCCCGAAGGAGCACTCCCCGATGACCGACCCCGACGGCTACGCCCTGCGGCCCGCCCCCGGTGCGACCGCACCCGTCGTCCGGCCCCGCCGCCTGCGCACCACCCCCGCGATGCGGGCGATGGTCCGTGAGCAGCAGGTCCGTGCCGGCCAGCTCATCCTGCCCGCGTTCGTCAGCGAGGCGCTGAGCGAGCCGAAGCCGATCTCCTCGATGCCCGGCGTCGTCCAGCACACGCAGGACACCCTCAAGCGTGCGGCCGCCGAGGCCGCCGAGGCCGGCATCGGCGGCATCATGCTGTTCGGCGTGCCCGCCGTCCGGGACGCGTGCGGCACCGCGGGCGTCGACCCCTCCGGGGTCCTCAACCTCGCGATCGAGAACGTCAAGGCCGAGGTCGGCGACGCGCTGACCGTGCAGGCCGACCTCTGCCTCGACGAGTTCACCGACCACGGCCACTGCGGCGTGCTGGCCACCGACGGCTCGGTCGACAACGACGCCACGCTCGCGATCTACGCCGACATGGCCCGCGCGCAGGCCGCGGCCGGGGTCGACGTCATCGGCCCCAGCGGCATGATGGACGGCCAGGTCGCCGTCATCCGCGACGCGCTCGACACCGCCGGGCACACCGACGTCGCGATCCTCGCCTACGGCGCGAAGTACGCCTCGGCCTTCTTCGGACCCTTCCGCGAGGCCGTCGACTCCGCCCTCCAGGGCGACCGCCGCACCTACCAGCAGGACCCGGCCAACGCCCGCGAGGGCGTGCGCGAGGCCGTGCTCGAGGTCGAGCAGGGCGCCGACATGGTCATGGTGAAGCCTGCGCTGGCCTACCTCGACGTGATCCGCCGCGTCCGCGACACCGTCGGCGTCCCGGTCGCGGCCTACAACATCTCGGGTGAGTACGCGATGGTCGAGGCGGCCGCCGCGAACGGCTGGATCGACCGGCAGGACGCGGTGCTCGAGACCCTCACCTCGATCCACCGCGCCGGCGCCGACGTCATCCTGACCTACTGGGCCACCGAGGCCGCGGGCTGGCTGCGCTGAGGATCGTGCTGACGCTCAGGGGTTGAGCAGCCCCTGGACGCAGGCCTCCAGCTCGTTCGCGGCCGTCAGCGGGTTGTCGATGACGCCCTCGAGCGTGCACTGGGCCAGGGCCTCGGCGCGGGTGAGCGTCTCGTCGACGGGGTCGACGCCCGTGGAGGGCACGGCCGAGGCCACGTCCTCGACGACCTCGCCCACGGCCTCGCCGGCGCTGCTGGGGGTGGTGGTGTCGACCGGGGTGTCGCTGCCCGAGGAGCCGCCCGACCCGCCCTGGTTCCCGCCCCCGCTGGGCGCCGTGGACGGCGAGGGTGCGGGCGCCGAGGGGGCGGAGGACGAGCCCGAGCCGCCGGAGGACGAGGCGGGCTGAGTGCCCTTGCCGCCCTGGTCGCCGCCGCTGCCGGCGACCGGCTGCGGCTCGGGCAGCGCCTGGATCAGGTCGCCGCCGCGCACCGAGGTGGGGACGGCGGAGTAGTCGCCGGCCGCGTAGGAGTCCATGATCTCCAGCACCAGGTCGACGTACTCGTCGCTGTGGTTGTAGCGGTAGACCGCCTCGCGCAGTCCGCTGGTGGTGCCGAGGTCGGTGTCGCCGGCGCACAGGTACACGCCGGCGGCCAGCGCCGCGTCGTCGATGTCCTGCGGGTCGCGGCGGTCGTCCCCGTCCGCGTCGACGCCCACCAGCGACCAGGTGGACGGGATGAACTGCATCGGCCCGACGGCCCGGTCGAGGCCGGTGTCGCCGTCGAGGCGTCCCTTGTCGGTGTCCTCGACGCGGGTGGTGCCGCCGGCGCCGGTCAGGCGCGGGCCGAGGATGCCCGGACGGGCCACGCCGTCGGCGTCCAGCACGTTGCCGCCGTAGCGGCCGTGGTCGGACTCGACGCGGCCGATGGCGCCCAGGAGCGTCCAGTCCAGGCGGCAGCCGGCGTCGGCCGCGCCCATGATGCTCTCGGCCCGCTGGTAGGCCACGAGGGCCGCGTCGGGGATCGCGGCGCTCGAGGTCGAGGCCGCGGTGGCACGGGCGCTGCGGCTGGCCAGCGCGGTGGAGCTGGAGCGCCGCGAGGAGACGGTGGCCGGGTCGCGCAGCACCGCGGAGGGCAGGGAGGTGCCGTCGGGCAGGACGCCCTCGGTGGCGGTCTCGGACTCCGGGGTCGTCTGCGCGGTCAGGGTCGGGCCGGCGTAGGTGGCCGGGTTGACCAGCGCGGCGGTGACCGCGGCGGAGACGATGCCCAGCGGCACCAGCGCGGTGACCCGCTGCCAGGTGGTGCGCTCGCCGGACGTGCGTCGTCGGCCGCCGGTCGGCGTGCCCTGCGTCATGGTGGTTCTCCCTCGTCCTGCTGGTGCCGGCCCGCGTCGTCGCGGGGAGCACGTGTGTCGCGGTGCCGGCCGGTCGGGCCGGGCACCGTCCTCTCCTACCCGTGCTGAGACCAACGACACATGCGGGTCGACGTTACGGGTCGGTAACCCGACCTCGCCTCGGCCGATCGGTCAGACCTGCCTGGCCCGCCCGGTGGTGGCCGGTCGCGGTCCCCGGGCGGGCCCGCGTCCTCAGGGCCCGCTCAGTGGTGTCTCACGAGGCTCTCAGCCCCCGTGGGCACCACCGGTGACGAGGCGTGGGAGCGATTCGCAGCGCTGGGCGGAGCCTTGCACAATGACGGGGTGTCTTCCACGCAGCAGAACCCTGCCCAGCCGGTGACGACCCTCCCCACGCAGGCCTCCGCCGACCTCTTCGAGCGGGCCCGCGCGGTCACCCCCGGTGGCGTGAACTCCCCGGTGCGCGCCTTCAACGCGGTGGGCGGCACGCCGCGGTTCATCCGCTCCGCGCAGGGCGCCTGGCTGACCGACGTGGACGGCAACGACTACGTCGACCTCATCTGCTCCTGGGGCCCGATGCTGCTGGGCCACGCGCACCCCGAGGTGCAGGCGGCCGTCGCCGACGCCGTCGCCCGCGGAACCTCCTACGGCACGCCCACCGTCCCCGAGGTGGAGCTGGCCGAGGAGATGGTGGCCCGCACCCCCGTGGAGAAGATCCGGTTCGTCTCCTCGGGCACCGAGGCCACGATGAGCGCGATCCGCCTCGCCCGCGGCTTCACCGGCCGCGACGTCGTGGTGAAGTTCGCCGGCTGCTACCACGGCCACGTCGACGCGCTGCTGGCCAGCGCCGGGTCGGGCCTGGCCACGTTCGCCGTGCCGGGCACGCCGGGCGTGCCGGCGTCCTCGACGGAGCTGACCCTCGTGCTGCCCTACAACGACCGGCAGGCGGTGCTCGACGTCTTCGCCGAGCACGGCGCCCGGATCGCCTGCGTCATCACCGAGGCCGCCGCCGGCAACATGGGCGTCGTGCCCCCGGAACCGGGCTTCAACCAGTTCCTCGCGCAGACCTGCCGCGAGCACGGCGCGCTGTTCGTCTCGGACGAGGTGATGACCGGCTTCCGCGCCTCCAAGGAGGGGCAGTGGGGCCTGGACGGCAAGGTCGAGGGCTGGGTGCCCGACCTGGTCACCTTCGGCAAGGTCATGGGCGGCGGGTTCCCGGCCGCCGCGTTCGGCGGCCGCGCCGACGTGATGGCCTCCCTCTCGCCCGAGGGCCCCGTCTACCAGGCCGGCACGCTGTCGGGTAATCCCGTCGCGACCACCGCCGGCCTCACCACGCTGCGCCTGGCCACCGACGAGGTCTACGCCCACATCGGCTCCGCGGCCGACACCATCAAGACGGCCGCGTCCGAGGCCCTGAGCGCCGCGGGCGTCACGCACACCGTGCAGTCCACCGGCACGATGTTCTCGGTGTTCTTCTGCGACGGGCCGGTGAAGGACTTCGCGGACGCCTCGCGCACGGACGCGGCGGCGTACCGGGCCTTCTTCCACTCGATGCTGGAGCAGGGCGTCTACCTGCCGCCCTCGGCGTACGAGGCCTGGTTCCTCTCCGCCGCGCACGACGACCGTGCGGTCTCGACCGTGCTCGACGCGCTTCCGGCGGCGGCGCGAGCCGCGGCCCAGGCCGTGGACGCCTGAGCGCGGCGGGGGAGCAGCCATGGCGCAGACGACCGTCCACCTGGTGCGGCACGGCGAGGTGCACAACCCGCAGGGCGTGCTCTACGGGCGCAGCCCCGGCTACCACCTCTCGAAGCTGGGCCACCGCATGGCCGAGCGGGTCGCCGAGCAGATCGGCCACCGCGACATCGTCCACGTGGCGGCGTCCCCGCTGGAGCGCGCGCAGGAGACCGCCGCGCCCCTGGCCCGGGCGCTCGACCTGCCCGTCGGCGCCGACCCGCGGCTGATCGAGTCCGAGAACGTCTTCCAGGGCGAGACCTTCACCCGCGGCGGGCTGCTGCGCTCCCCGAAGAAGTGGAAGCACCTGCGCAACCCGTTCGAGCCCTCCTGGGGCGAGCCGTACCGGGAGATCGCCACCCGGATGCTCGCCGCGGTCGAGGCCGCGCGCGTCGTCGCCGAGGGTCACGAGGCCGTGCTGGTCTCCCACCAGCTGCCGATCTGGACGACCCGGCTGCACCTCGAGGGCAAGCGGTACGTGCACGACCCGCGCAAGCGCCAGTGCACGCTGTGCTCGGTCACCTCGCTGGAGTACGAGGGCAGCACGCTGACCCGCATCGTCTACTCCGAGCCGGCCGGCGACCTCGTCCCGGCGCACGCTCGCAAGGACGCCTTCAGCTCCGGCGGCGACCCCGCCGAGGAGACCGAGCAGGGAGACCAGGCCTGATGTCCCACCCCCGCGGACGCCGGCAGCGCCCTGCCCTGCGCCCTGCCCTGCGCCCTCCCCTGGGCCGCGTCCTGGCCGCGTCGGTGCTGGCGCTGGTGCCGGTCCTGGCCGGCTGCTCCTCGCTGGGCAGCACGGGCGACCTCGACTACGTCGCCGGTGACGGCCAGATCGTCGAGTACGACGCCGCCGACCGGCTCGACCCCGTCGACCTCTCCGGCGAGACCGTCGACGGCGGCACCTGGGACATCGCCGACCACGAGGGCCAGGTCGTCGTGGTCAACGTGTGGTGGAGCCTCTGCGGCCCCTGCATCACCGAGATGCCGATGCTGACCGCGCTGGAGTCGGCCTACACCGACCTCGGTGACGAGGTCACCTTCGTCGGCATCAACGTGCGTGACTCCTCGGTGGACCTGGCCGCCGCCTTCGAGCGCGACCGCGGCGTGGAGTACCCCTCCATCTACGACCCCGCCGGCAAGGCCCTGCTCTCCTTCCCCGGTCGCACCGCGCCCCGCTCGATGCCCACCACCCTGGTGCTCGACACCGAGGGCAGGGTCGCCTCGATCGTCTCCGGCCCCGTGCCGTCGGCCATCACCCTGGCCTCGCTCGTGGAGACCGCCGGCGGCCCGGAGGCCTCCGAGGTGGACGTCAGCAGCGCCGCCGAGGCGGAGGACGAGGCCTCGGACGAGGCGTCCGCCACCGCCTCGCAGGGAGCCGGCTCCGATGGGTGACTGGTTCGCCGCCACCACGTACTCGGGGTCGCTGCTGCTGGCCGTGCCGGTCGCGATCGTGGCCGGGCTCGTCTCCTTCTTCTCCCCGTGCGTGCTGCCGCTGCTGCCGGGCTACCTCTCCTACGCCACCGGCCTGTCCGGCGCCGACCTCGCCAACGGCGAGGCCTCCGCGCGCCGCGGCCGGATGCTCGCGGGCTCGGTGCTGTTCGTGCTGGGCTTCACCGTCTGGTTCGTCATCCTCGGGGCCCTCGTCGGCTCGCTGCGGACCTGGGTGCTGGTCAACAAGGACTACCTCGACATCGGGCTCGGCATCCTGGTGATCCTGCTCGGCCTGGCGTTCATGGGCCTCCTGCGGGTGCCGTGGCTCCAGCGTGACCTGCGCGTGCACAAGGTGCCCGCCGTCGGCCTGGCCGCCGCCCCCGTGCTCGGCTTCCTCTTCGGGCTGGGCTGGGCCCCCTGCATCGGCCCGACGCTCGGGGTGATCCTCGGCCTCGGCTACGACCAGGGCACCGCCGGGCGCGGGGCGTTCCTGCTCGTCTTCTACTCCCTGGGCCTGGGCATCCCGTTCGTCGTCGCGGCACTGGCCTGGGGCCGGATGAGCACCGCGATCGGCTGGATCCGGCGGCACCAGGTCGGGATCACGCGGGCAGGCGGCGCGATGCTCGTGCTCGTCGGCGTGCTGATCCTCACCGGTTGGTGGGACTGGGCCGTCACGTGGCTCCAGTCCCAGGTCATCAGCGACTACGAGGTGAGCGTGTGAGCACCACCGAGGGACGGCTCTCCGACCTCGACGCCAGCGAGGACCGCGACGGCTCCGCAGGCGGCACCGGCGGCACCGGCGGGCCCGGCGGCAGCGGCGGGGACGGCGGGGGCGAGGGTCGCCGACCCGGCGAGCTCGGCGTGCGCGAGCTGGGCCGCTGGGCGTGGCGCCAGCTGACGTCCATGCGCACCGCGCTGATCCTGCTCCTGCTGCTCGCGCTCGCCGCGATCCCGGGCTCGATCATCCCCCAGGAGGACGTCGACTCCCTGTCGGCGAGCAACTGGAAGGAGGCCCACGAGACCCTCGCGCCGATCTACGAGAAGCTGGGCCTCTTCGCGGTCTACGACTCCCCGTGGTTCGCCGCGATCTACGTGCTGCTGATGATCAGCCTGGTCGGCTGCATCCTGCCGCGGCTCAGGGTCTACTGGCGCGGCCTGCGGGCCCAGCCGCCGCGGGCGCCGCGCCACCTCACCCGGCTGCCCGAGCACGCCTCCTTCGTCACCGACCGCTCGGCGGCCGACGTCCACGACGCCGCCCGTGCCCTCCTGCGCTCGAAGCGGTACCGGGTGCGCGGCGAGGTCGAGGGCGAGTCGGGGGTCTCCGCCGAGCGCGGCTACCTGCGCGAGGCGGGCAACCTCGTCTTCCACCTGGCGATCCTGGTCGTGCTCGTCGGCTTCGGCATGGGCTCGGTGCTCGGCTACCAGGGCGCGGTCATCGTGGTGAAGGGCAACGGCTTCTCCAACAACCTGACCCAGTACGACGACTTCAACCCCGGCAGCCTGTTCTCCACCGACGACATGGAGCCCTTCTCCTTCGACGTCGACGACTTCGACGTCGAGTGGATCATGGAGGGCCGGGGCGCGGGCACCAGCCAGGGCTACTCGGCCGCGCTGAGCTACAGCGACTCCCCGGGCGGCGAGGAGCAGACCTACGACCTGCGGGTGAACCACCCGCTCGACATCGGCGACACCGAGGTCTTCCTCGTGGGCCACGGGTATGCCCCGATCATCACCGTCACTGACGGCAACGGCGACGTCGCCTGGTCCGGGCCGACGATCTTCCTCCCGCAGGACGCCAGCCTGCTCTCCTTCGGCGTCGTCAAGGCCCGCACCGCCGAGCCCGAGGCGATCGGCCTCGAGGGGCTCTTCTACCCCACCTACGTGATGGCGGACGGCGACCCGATCAACGTCATGGGTGACGACCTCAACCCGACCCTGTCGATGCTCGCCTACGTCGGCGACCTGGGCCTGGAGGACGGGCAGTCGCAGTCGGTCTACGTGCTCGACAAGTCGAACGCCACCCAGCTCACCAAGGACGACGGCAGCCCGCTGCGTCTGGACATGCAGGTCGGGGACTCCATCGACCTGCCCGACGGCCTCGGCACCGTCACCTTTGACGGCGTCGAGCCGTGGGTGCGCGTGCAGATCAGCCAGACCCCCGGCAAGCTCATCGCGCTCGGCGGTGTCGTGCTCATGCTGATCGGCGTCATGGGCTCGCTGTTCATCCGCCCGCGCCGCGCCTGGGTGCGCGCCCGGGAGACGGACGACGGCACCGTCGTCGAGCTCGCGGTGCTCGACCGCTCCGGCGGCGGCGACGTCAGTCTGGTGCTGGCCGATATCGTGGGCACGCTCCGTGCCGACGACGACCGCGACGCACCTGCCGCCGACGCGCCGGCACCGACCACCCCCACTGCGACCGAGGACGACTCGGCCACGAAGGAGCAGGCATGACCCAGACCGCCTGGGAGTCCCTCAGCCAGCAGGCCATCGCGGCCGCCGGCATCGTCTACTTCCTCGCGCTGCTCGCCCACCTGGCCGAGTGGGCGATGCTGCGCAAGGTGCCGGTGAGCGTCGCCGTGGCCGAGCCCGCGCTGGTCGGTGGCGGTGCCCCGGCCTCCTCGGACGCGGTCGCTCCTGGCGACGCCGACGCAGCGGCGGCCACCGCCGAGCGGGACGCCGACCGGCTGGAGATCGCCGGGCGCGCCGGCGTCCTGCTGACCGCGCTGGCGGTGGCCGTGCACCTCGTGGGCCTGGTGGCGCGCGGCATGGCCGCCGAGCCGCACCGCGTGCCCTGGGGCAACATGTACGAGTTCACGCTGACCGGCACGTTCGTGGTCGCGTTCATCTACCTGGTGGCCTTCCGGAAGTTCAAGCTGCAGTGGATGGCGATCCCGGTGCTGGCCGTCGTCCTCTCGATCCTCATGGTCGCCGTCATCTGGCTCTACGCGCCGGTGCAGCCGCTCATGGAGTCGCTCCAGTCGTACTGGCTGGTCATCCACGTCGTCTCCGCCGTCATCGCCACGGGCGCGTTCACCGTGGGCGGCATCGCGTCGGCGTTCTACCTGGTGCAGGCCCGCCGCGAGGCTCGCCGGGCCGCCGCGCTCGAGGCCGTGGCCGCGCGCCGTGCGGAGGGGGAGGACGCCGAGGACGTCCCTGCGCAGACGGGCTGGTGGGCCCGGGTGCCCGGCACGTCCCGGCTGGACCTGATCTCCTACCGGATGCACGCCTTCGCGTTCCCGGTGTGGACCTTCGCGGTGCTGATCACCGGCCCGATCTGGGCGCACGAGGCCTGGTCGCGGTACTGGAACTGGGACCCCAAGGAGGTGTGGGCGTTCATCACCTGGGTCGTCTACGCCGCCTACCTGCACGCCCGCGCGACCGCCGGCTGGCGCGGCCGCTCGGCCGCGATCCTGGCGCTGGTCGGCATGGCCACGCTCTGGTTCAACTTCATCGGCATCAACTACTTCTCCACCACGTCGATGCACTCCTACGCCGACGCGCCCACGACCTCGGTGGTCGCGCCCCCGCCAGGGGCCTCGTCGGGCCTCTGAGCCGGCCGGCCCTCGAGCCGGCCCTGGAGCCGGCCCCGAGACGAGGCCACACGCGCACGAGCCCCTGACCGAGTGGATCGGTCAGGGGCTCGCGTGCGGTGTGGGGCGGTGTGGGTGAGCGCGGGAAGGCCGGGCCCTCAGGGGCTGTCGGGGTCGTCGCCGTGCAGGCGGCGCCGGTCGAGCTCACGCAGGAAGTCGGGGTCGTCGTCGGGGGCGACCGTGCGCGGGGGCTCGCGCCGCACGCGGCGTGGCCGTGCCGAGCCCGACCCGGGGCGCTGCGCGCCCTGGGACAGGACGCCGCGCTTCTGCAGGGTCCGCACCACGTAGTAGGTCACGAGGGCGACCACGGCCACGAACAGCAGCAGCTTGATCACTCCTCCACTGTAGGCCGGTGGACCCAACCGTGGGCGGGTCCGAGGTCATCGGCTTTCGCTGCACCCGCGCGGCACCACCTACGCTGGGGGCGTGAAGGAGTTCGCGATCTACACCGGCCTGCGCATCCTGCTCTTCCTCGCCTCGCTGGCCATCGTCATGGGTGTCTGGGCCCTCCTGGGCACGCCGAACCTCCTGGTGGCCATGATCGCGGCCCTGCTCGTCTCCGGCATCGCCGGCTACTGGGTGCTCGACGCCCCGCGCCGCGCGCTGGCGGCCAACGTCGAGCGCCGGGCGCAGCGCGCCTCCTCCCGGTTCGAGGAGATGAAGGCGCGCGAGGACCAGGACTGAGCCGGTCCGACCCCTCGTCGGCTCACCCGCCTGCCCGTAGGCTGGTCGGCATGAAGTTCCTGCTGCTCATCGCCATCGTCGTCGCCGTCGTGGCCGCCTGGCGCATGCGCGCGGTCATCCTCGGCAAGATCCTCGGGCAGGACCCGGCGCGCATCCAGCGGCAGATCGACCGCAAGAAGCGCTGACGCCCTACCGGTGGTCGAGGAGGTTGCGCAGCAACCGTCTCGAGACCAGCGCCGAGGTCAGCCGACGATCATCAGCGGCACGCCCGCCCCGAGCGACCACAGCAGCTCCGCCGCGCCGGTGGAGGCCAGCACGGGGATGAGCGCCGGGCCCTGCGCGCCGGAGAGGATCGTGGTCAGCCCGCGCCGCGCGGGCAGCACGAACACCAGGGCGAGCAGCGCCCACCACGAGGTGAGGGCGGCGAGCACGACGGCGCACGCGGCGGCGCCGGCCATCATCGCCACGAAGGTGCGACGGGTGGCGGCGTCCCCGAGGATCACGGCCAGCGTGCGCTTGCCGGTCTCGGTGTCGGTGGGGATGTCACGCAGGTTGTTGGCCACCAGCAGCGCGCAGGCGATGAGGCCGATGCCCACGGCGGCCACCCACGCGGCGGCTGGGAACGCCTCGACCTGCACGTAGGTGGTGCCCAGCACCGCCACCAGGCCGAAGAACACGAAGACCATGACCTCGCCCAGCCCGGCGTAGCCGTAGGGGCGGGGGCCGCCGGTGTAGGTCCAGGCGGCCACCACGCAGACGAGCCCTACCAGGACCAGCCACCAGGCCGTCGTCGCGGCGAGGACGAGGCCCGCGACCCCGGCCACGCCGAAGGCGGCGAACGCGGCCGCCTTCACCTGGCCCGGGCGGGCGGCGCCGGAGCCGACCAGCCGCATCGGGCCGACGCGGACCTCGTCGGTGCCGCGCACCCCGTCGGAGTAGTCGTTGGCGTAGTTGACCGCCACCTGGAGCGCGAGCGCCACGACCGCGGCGAGCAGCGCCTTCCACCACACGGCCTCGCCGACGGCGGCGGCGACGCCGGTGCCGGCGATGACGGGGGAGACGGAGGCGGGGAGGGTGCGGGGCCGGGAGCCGGCGACCCACTGTGCTGCGGTGGCCACGATCCACGATTGAACCAGTCCGACGCCGCCGACCTGCACGGGGCCCGGGAGGACGGCCGGACCCCGTGCACGGCCGAGCCCGCGGCTCGGCCCCGGACGATCAGCTCTGGGGGGAGTGCCGACCGGCCGGGTCGCTGGCCACAACGACGGGCGCGCCCCCGGGTCACGGCGCGGATGACGATCGGTGGCACCGGTCTGGACGAGTGCTCTGGACCGGCCCGGGAGTACGTTGCCCTACGTGGACCCCGCTGCACCGCCCGTGACGCTGCCCGCGGAGCCCGCCGAGGTCGTCGACGTCCTCGAGGCGTGGCTGTCCGCCCCGCACGAGCCGGGCCCGCTGGTCGTGCGCACCTCCGGGTCCACGGGCACGCCCAAGCGGGTGCTGCTCCCGCGGGCCTCGGTGCTCGCCTCCGCCCGGGCCAGCGCCGCCCGCGTCGGTGCCTCCGGGCCGTGGCTGCTCACGCTGCCCGCCGGCTACGTCGCCGGCGTCAACGTCGTCGCGCGCTCCCTGGTCGCCGGTCACCGCCCGGTGCTCGCCGACGACCACGGCTCCTTCGCCGAGGCCGCGGCCGCGCTGGTGGCGGCGCACCCCGAGCGGCCGCGCTTCGTCTCGTTGGTGCCCACGCAGCTGCACCGGATGCTCGGTGGTGCGGGGGCCGCCGCGGAGGGTGCCACCTCCGACGACGTCTGGGCGCTGCGCACGTTCCACACCGTGCTGCTGGGCGGCGGCCCGGTCGACGCCGCGCTGCGCGAGCGCGCCGCCGCGGCCGGCGTCCGCGTCGTGGCCACCTACGGCTCGGCCGAGACCAGCGGCGGCTGCGTCTACGACGGTCGCCCGCTCGACGGCACCCGGGTGCGGGTGGACGACGACGGGCGGGTCCTGCTCGCCGGCACCACCCTGTTCGCCGGGTACGAGGGCGAGCCCGGTCGGGTCGACCGCGACCTCACCGACGCGGCGGTCGTGGACGGCTGGTTCCGCACCTCCGACGCCGGCCGGATCACCGAGCACGGGCGCCTCCAGGTGCTCGGCCGCCTCGACGACGTCGTGGTCACCGGCGGCCTCAACGTGCCCGCGCCGGCCGTCGCGGCGGCGCTGCGGGCGACGCCCGGGGTGGCGCAGGCCGAGGTCGTGGGGGTGCCGGACGAGGAGTGGGGCAACGTCCTGGTCGCGCTCGTCGTGCCCGCGGACGCCGACGCGCCCCCGCCCCTGGAGACGCTGCGCGACGCCGTGGCCGAGACCCGGCCGCGGGCGTGGGCACCGCGCCGCCTCGTCCTGCTGGAGGAGCTGCCGCTGCTGGCCAACGGCAAGCCCGACCGCCTCGCCCTCCAGGCCCTCGCCGCCGCAGCGGTGGTCGAGCAGCGAGGAGCGCAGGCGACGAGCGCACGTCGAGACCCCACCACCGAGGACCGCTGATGCAGGCACACGTCTGGTCGATCCCGCTCACGACCCGGTTCCGCGGGCTGACGGTCCGCGAGGGCGTCCTGCTGCACGACCCCGACGCGCACGACGGCGCCGGCGGCTGGGGCGAGTGGAGCCCCTTCACCGAGTACGACGACGCGGTCGCCGCGCCCTGGTTGGCCTGCGCGCGGGAGGCAGCGGCCGGGGAGTGGCCGACGCCGCTGCGCGAGCGCGTCCCGGTGAACGTGACCGTGCCTGCCGTCGGACCCGAGGAGGCGCACGCGATCGTGCTGCGCGGCGGCTGCCGCACCGCGAAGGTCAAGGTCGCCGAGCGCGGCCAGGCCGAGGGCGAGGACGAGGCCCGGCTGGAGGCCGTGCGCGCCGCGCTCACCGCGCTGCACCCCGGCGAGGAGACCCGGGTGCGCATCGACGTCAACGGCGGGTGGGACGTCGACACGGCGCTGCGCCGGCTGCCGGTGCTCGACCGCGCGGCGGGTGGCCTGGAGTACGTGGAGCAGCCGTGCGCGTCGGTCGAGGAGCTCGCGGAGGTCCGCCGACGCCAGCACGTGCCGGTGGCCGCGGACGAGTCGATCCGCCGGGCCGCCGACCCCTACCGCGTCCGCGACCTCGAGGCCGCCGACGTGGCCGTGCTCAAGGTCCAGCCGCTCGGCGGCGTGGCGGCCTGCCTGCGGATCGCCGAGGACATCGGCCTGCCCGTCGTCGTCTCCTCGGCGCTGGAGTCCTCCGTCGGGATCGCGGCCGGGGTCGCGCTCGCGGCCGCCCTGCCCGAGCTGCCGCACGCGTGCGGCCTGGCCACCGTCCAGCTCTTCACCGGCGACCCCGTCACCACCTCGCTGCTGCCGGTCGACGGGGCCCTGCCGGTGCGTCGCCCGCAGGTGGACGCCGCCGCCCTGACGCGCCTCGCGGCGCCGCCCGACCGCGCGGACTGGTGGGCCGCGCGCCTGGCCCGCACCGCCGCGGTGCTAGAGAGGTCCTCGTGACCGACCAGCCCGAGCCCGCCGCCGTCCTCGCCGCCCGGGGCGTCCTGGCCGCCCTGGTGCGCGCCGGGGTCCGGGAGGTCGTGCTCGCCCCCGGCTCCCGCAACGCCCCGCTGGCGCTGGCCCTCGTCGACGCGGACGCGGCGGGCGTGCTGCGGCTCCACACGCGGATCGACGAGCGCTCGGCCGGCTTCACCGCGCTCGGGCTCTCACGCACCGGGGCGCCGGCTGCGGTCGTGTGCACCTCCGGCACGGCGGTGGCCAACCTGCACCCCGCCGTCCTCGAGGCCGCCCACGCCGGGGTGCGACTGGTGGCCCTCACCGCCGACCGCCCCGCGCGGCTGCGCGGCACCTCGGCCAACCAGACGACCGAGCAGGAGGGCGTCTTCGGGCCGCTGGTGCCGACGCTCGACCTCGACGCGGCGCCGGAGACCCTCACCATCGGCCCCGGCCCCCTGCACGTGAACCTGCGCCTGGACGCACCGCTGGTGCCGGCGGCGCCCTGGGCCGCCGAGGAGCTGGCCGCCCTCGCGGCGGTGCCGCCGTCGCCCGCGCCGCCGGTCGTGCCCGAGGGATCGTTGCCGCTGCTCGACCCCGCCCCGCGCACGGTCGTCGTGGCCGGGGACGACGCCGGCCCGTGGCCGCGCATCCTGGCCGAGCGCGCGGGCTGGCCGCTGCTGGCGGAGCCGTCCTCGGGCGCCCGCACCGGCACGCACGCGATCCGCACCTACCGGCTGCTGCTCGCGGGCGTGCTGGGCGAGCAGGTCGAGCGGGTCGTGGTGGCCGGCAACCCCACGCTCTCCCGGCCGGTCTCGGCGCTGCTCGAGCGCCCCGGGGTGGAGGTGCTCGCGGCGCCGCTCGCCGGGGTCTGGACGAGGCGGCCCCACCCGGTCGCGGGGACGCTGGACCCGGCTCGGCCGCACCCCGACCAGCCCGCCGGGGACCCGGCGTGGCTGGAGGCCTGGCGGGCCGCCGACGCGGACCTCTCGCGGCGGCTCGACGCCCTGCTGGCGGCGGAGGAGGGCATCACCCCGCACGAGGCCGCCGGTGCGGTCGCGGCGGCCCTGCCAGCGTCCGGGCTGCTCGTGGTGGGGCCCTCGAACCCGGTGCGCGACCTGGACCTCATGGTGCCGCGCTACCGCGTCGGCGACCGGCGCAAGGTGATCGCCAACCGCGGGCTGGCGGGCATCGACGGGCTCGTCTCCACCGCCCTCGGTGCCGCGCTCGCGCGGGACTCCTCCCGGGCGCTGGCGCTCATGGGCGACGTGACGTTCCTGCACGACACCAACGGCCTCCTGCTCGGCCCCGCCGAGGCGCGGCCCGACCTCACGATCGTGGTGGTCAACGACGACGGGGGCTCGATCTTCGCCACGCTCGAGCAGGGCGCCCCGGCCTACGCCGACGCCTTCGAGCGGGCCTTCGCCACGCCCCACGGTGCCGACCTCGCCGCCCTGTGCGCCGCCACCCGGACCCCGCACTGGCGCGTGGAGTCCCTGCCGGAGCTCCACCAGGCCCTCGCGTCCCCGAACGGT
The DNA here is from genome assembly GCF_023554635.1 of Nocardioides bruguierae. Lineage (NCBI taxonomy): Bacteria > Bacillati > Actinomycetota > Actinomycetes > Propionibacteriales > Nocardioidaceae > Nocardioides > Nocardioides bruguierae. The sequence goes on along the minus strand of NZ_JAMJPH010000001.1, from coordinate 63,234 downwards.
GGCGTCGAGGTCGTCGAGGTCCGCGTGCGCCGCAGCGACCGCCGCGACCTGGATACCCGCATCCGCGCCCTCGTCTGACGCCCACCGGTGATCGAGGTGTGACGAGCGCCGGCGAGGAGCCTCGAGATCGCCGCACGTGTCTGTGGTGCTCGCCATGGTCGGGTGCGGGGGTCTCGTGGCTCGGCCGTGGGCGGCCTCGCACCTCGACCACCGGTGAGGCCGTGGGCGGCCTCGCACCTGGACCACCGGTGAGGCCGTGGGCGGCCTCGCACCTCGACCACCGGTGAGGCCGTGGGCGGCCTCGCACCTCGACCACCGGTGAGGCCGTGGGCGGCCTCGCACCTCGACCACCGGTGAGGCCGTGGGCGGCCTCGCACCTGGACCACCGGTGAGGCCGTGGGCGGCCTCGCACCTCGAACACCGGTGGGGCCGGGGGTGAGGGCGGTGCTGGGAGGATGGGGGCGTGGAGGTCGCGCTGCTGCTCATCTCGCTGACGCTGGTCGTCCTGGTGGTCACGGCCGTGAGCCGTCGCCTGGACGTGCCGGCGCCCCTGGTGCTGACCGTGGTCGGGGTGATCGGCTCCTACCTGCCGATCCGCGACCTCGAGCTGGAGCCGGAGATCGTGCTGCTGTGGCTGCTGCCGCCGCTGCTGTACTCGGCGGCGCTGGAGACCTCGCTGGTCGACTTCCGCGCGCAGAAGCGGCCCATCCTGCTGCTCTCGGTCGGCCTGGTGCTGTTCACCACCGCCGGCGTGGCGGTCGTGGTGCACGCGCTCGCCCCGGTCAGCTGGCCCGCGGCGTTCGCGATCGGTGCGGTGGTGGGCCCGCCGGACGCGGTGGCCGCGATCGCGATCGGTCGCCGCATCGGGCTGCCCCGCCGGATCGTGACGATCCTCGAGGGCGAGTCCTTGTTCAACGACGCGACCGCCCTGGTGGCGCTGCGCACCGCCATCGCCGCGGGCGCGGTCGGCATCTCGGCGTGGGACGTCGGCTGGGAGTTCGTGGTGGCCGCCGGCGGTGGCGCGCTGGTCGGGTTCGTCGTCTACAAGGTGGTGGCCCTCGTCCGCCTGCGCCTCGACGACTCCCCGGTGGACGTCGGGATCTCGCTGGTCATCCCGTTCACCGCCTACGTGGCGGCCGAGGAGTTCGGCGGCTCGGGCGTGATCGCGGTGGTGGTCGCGGGGCTGCTGCTCGGGCACCGCGCCCCGGTGCTCCAGACGGCGCAGTCGCGGATCGCGGAGCGGACGACCTGGGGCACCGTCGCGTTCCTGCTGGAGAACAGCGTCTTCCTGCTCATCGGCCTCCAGGCGCACGCGATCATCGGCGCGGTCGGGGAGAGCGAGCTCTCGGGCGGCACGATCGTCGCCGTCTGCGCGGCCACCCTGGCGGCCGTCATCGTGCTGCGGCTGGTCTGGGTCATGGGGACGCGGGCGGCGCTGCGCATCCCGGGCGCCGACCCGGCCGCACGCGCCCAGACGCCGTGGACGTACAGCCTCGTGCTCGGCTGGGCAGGCATGCGCGGCGTGGTCACGCTCGCGGCGGCGTTCATCATCCCGGCGAGCACCCCGCACCGCGAGGTCCTGCTGCTCGCCGCGTTCACGGTGGTGGCGGGCACGCTGCTGCTGCAGGGGCCGACCCTGCCGCTGCTGGCCCGTCGCCTGCAGATCCCCTCGCCCGACCCGATGGACGACGCCCTGGCCCGCGCGACGCTGCTCCAGCAGGCCTCCAAGGCCGGTTTCGCCCGGCTCGAGCAGCTCGAGTACGACGACCGGCACGGCGTCATCGACACCATCAGCGCACGGATCGACCAGCGGAACTTCGCGGCCTGGGAGCGGCTCTCCACGGTCGCCGACGCCGAGGCGCCCTCGGACCTCTACGCGCGCGCCCGGCTGGAGATGATCGACGCCGAGCGGCACCGGGTGCTGGAGATCCGCGACGGCGGGACGGTGCCGGCCGACGTCGTCTCGGACGTGCTGGCCTCGCTGGACGTGGAGGAGTCGATGATCGACCGCGCGAACGAGCAGCGGGCCGCCGTCGTCCGCGCCCAGGCCCGCACGGTGCTCGAGGGTGGCTGCGACCACCTGGCCGAGCACCCCGCGATCCCGCCGGTGCGCAACCTGGAGAAGGAGGGGACGGGGGAGACCTGCCCCGACTGCCTGCGCGAGGGCACCACGCCGGTGGCGCTGCGCCGCTGCCTGTCGTGCGGCTACGTGGGCTGCTGCGACTCCAGCCCCGGGCAGCACTCGACCAAGCACTTCCACGAGACCGCCCACCCGGTGATGCAGTCCGCGGAGCCGGACGAGGACTGGCGCTGGTGCTACGTCCACCACCTCACGGCCTGAGCCCGCGACCACCGGCGGGAGTCACCGGCGGGTTCAGCGGGAGGCCTCCCAGGCGGCCGCCTCGGCCAGCGCCTCCTCGAGGGTGCGGGCGGGGTGGCCGGTGAGGGTGGCGACGGCATCGGTGACCTCGGCGCAGGAGCCGTCGGCGATGGCGGTGTAGGTCGAGACCCACGCGTCGAGCTGCCAGTCGGGGGTGCCGGGGTAGGCCGCCGCGCGGGAGGCGTAGGCCTCCTCGACGGTCTCGTCGACGAACCGCACCTCGTGGTCCAGCACGGCCGTGGCCCGCGCGGCCACCTCGGTGAGCGTGAGGGCCTCGGGGCCGGTCAGCGTGTAGGCCGCACCGCGGTGCGCGTCCGAGCCGCCGGCCGTCTCGGCGAGCACGAGGGTGGCGACGTCTGCGACGTCGGCCCGCGCCACGGCCGCCACGCGACCCGAGCCCGCCGGCCCGCGCACCGCCCCGCCGGCGTCCGCGAAGAAGGGGAGCAGGTCGGCGTAGAAGTTGTCGCGCAGCAGCGTGGCGGTCATGCCGGTGCGGGCACAGGCGTCGGCGATGGCGGCCTCCGCGTCGGCGTGGTCGCGGCCCAGGGTGAAGGTGGCGTCGGGCGCGGCGCCGGCGAACGAGGTGTAGACGAGGTGGCCCACCCCGGCGTCGGCCGCCACGTCGACGAAGGTGCGGTGCTGGGTGCGGCGGTCGGGGTCCTCGGCCGCGGAGACCATGAGCAGCACGTCGACGCCGCGCAGTGCCTCGAGTGCGGACGCCCGGTCGGCGTAGGAGACCTTGCGGACGTCGTCGGCGTCGGGGGCCCGGGCGACGTCGCGGACCAGCAGGCGCAGGCCGAGCGAGCCGCGCTGGTCGGCCAGGGCGCCCTCGCGTCCCAGCGCCTCGTCGAGGGTGCGCGCCACCCGTCCGCCGATCACGCCCGTCGCGCCGGTGATGCCGATGGTCGTCATGCCTGCTCCTCCTGGGTGTTCCGTGCTGCTCCGTCGACGGGCCGGGCCGGCCGCACCATCCGCAGGTGCCGGCCCTCCGGCTCGTCCTCGCCCACGCCGTCGAGCGCGAACCCGTGGCGGGCGTAGAACGCGATGGCCCGGTCGTTGCCCTCCAGCACCCAGAGGTAGACCGCGTCGTCGGGTCGCACCCCGGCGTCGGCGAGCGCGGCCTCGAGCAGCCGTCGGCCGAGGCCGGTGCCGTGGTGGGAGGCCAGGGCGTAGATGGCGGTGAGCTCCACGGGCGCGGGTGGGTCCTCGTCGCGCGCGGGCCCGGCACTGGCGAAGCCGACCAGGTGGCCGTCGTCCTCGGCCAGGAGCACCCGCGCCCCGGACTCGAGCATCGTGCGCCGCTTGCGCACCCCCTCGTCCCTGCGGGACCGGCGGCCGGTGAGGACCTCCGGCGGCATCAGCCCGGTGTAGGCCTCCTCCCACACGACGAGGTGCAGGTCGGTCCAGGCCTCGGCGTCGCCGGGCACGGCCCGCCGGATGCTCACGCTCACACCAGCACGGTAGCCAGCGGCCCGAGCGCCAGCCAGGCGAGCAGCCCCGCTGTGACGAGACCCGCCACCCGCCGCTCCCCGTCGGTCGACACCCCTCGCCCCAGCATCGCCCCGAACCCCGCCGGCACCAGGTGGACGCAGGCCGAGACCACGAGCACCGCCGGCACGAGCACGGCCCCGCCGGCCGGGCCGGCCCCGCCGAGGTCCATGTGGGAGTCCAGCAGGAGGGACACGACCACGACCACGAGCATCATGGGCCGCACCGCGGCGCCCACGACGAGGAGCAGGTAGGCGCGCAGCGGCGTGATCCCTCGAGGCTGTTCCGCGACCGCTCCTGTCGGGGCCCACGCCGCGCGGGCCATCAGCAGCGCGACGACGAGCAGGACGATCCCCGCCGCGACGGGAAGGGCGAACGCCACGAGAGCGTGGGTCGGCGACACCGGGCTCACGACGAGGACGATCGCCGCGAGGAGCCCGTCGAACGTCGCGACCCCCAGCGCGCCTGCGGCAGCGACCCGCCAGCCCCGGTACGCCCCGAGGCTCACCAGCAGGAGTCCGAACACCCCCGACCGCAGCACGAGGCTCCCACCCAAGAACAGCGCTTCCATGGAGCGCATCTTGGCAAGGTGACCCGTACGCGTGGTGGCCGGGTCCTGGTTCCGTCGAGGGTCAGAGGAGCACGGTGGCCAGCGCCCGGACGGCCAGCGCCGCGACCACCGCCGCCGCCACGAGACCCGTCACGCGTCGGGCGGGGTCGGACGAGGCCACCCGCCCCAGCAGCGCCCCCGACCCGGCCAGCACCAGCTGCCAGGAGGCCGAGGCCGCGAGGGCTGCCGCGACGAACACGGCTGCTGCCGACGTCCCGCTGACCACCGCGTCGTTGCCGAGCACGACCGCCACGAAGTAGACGACCGTCGTGGGGTTGACCGCCGTCAGCCCGAGCAGCAGCAGGTAGGCGTGGAGCGGGGACAGCAGGCGTGGCTGCGCCCGTGCCGGCCCCGCCGGCCGCAGCGCCGCCCGGGCCATCAGCAGCGCGACGGCCAGCAGGACCATCCCCGCCAGCAGGGTCAGTGCGTCCGCCACGGGGGCCAACGCGGCTGCGGCGGCCGCGCCCGCGAGGACGGCGACCCCGGCGTAGAGGCCGTCGACCGTCGCCACGCCCAGCGCGCCCGCTGCTCCGACCCGCCAGCCCTGCTGCGCCCCGAGACTGACCAGCAGGGCCCCGATCGCCCCGACCGGCAGGGCGATCGCCCAGCCTGTCACCAGCCCGGCCAGCAGCGCGCTCCCCACGCGTCCATCCTCACCAACCGCCGTTCCCGGGGCCACCGGATATCCGCCTGCACCGGACGGGGCGCGGTCGTGGCACGTTCGGACGGCCGCAAGGCCCGTTCGACCGTCCAGACGTGTCACGACCCGACGACGAGGTGGTGCAGCCAGGCGTCGAGCCGGTCTCGCTCGGGTGGGTCCTCGAAGAACCCTCGTCTGCCCGGGGGGGGGGAGGAACCCCACCGCGTCCATGACGAGCCAGTGGCGCTCCGGTGCGGTGCCGCTCACCGCGGCGTGCTCGCGGACGAACGAGAGCGCAGTCGGCACTCCCAGTGCGAACGCCAGGTTGGTGGCCACGTGCGCCGCGTCGAGCCAGGCGGGGCCAGTGGAGGTCTCCACCCAGTCCACGACCCCGGTGATCTCGTCACCGGTCCACAACAGGTTGTGATGGCCGAGGTCGCGGTGGAGGAAGGTCGGCTCGAAGTCAGGCGCGGGTCCGGCCAGCAGCTCGAACGCTCGCCGCCACGACCTCGGGTGCCGGGTCCAGGTGGGGACGACCCACTTCGCCTCCCAAGCCCAGGACTGGAAGGGCCGGAACGGTTGCGCGGGCCGGACGGCATGGACACCTGTCACGAGGCGAGCCAGTGCGCCGACGTGGCCGGGGCCGAGGTCGTCGCGCCGACTCCCCGGGAGCCGCGTCATCAGATGGGCGGCGACGCCGCAGTGCTCCCCGTCCGGGTCCACGGCCAGGCTGACGGGGGCGGGCACGCCGGTCCCGGTCAGCTCCCGCTGGGCCTCGCGCTCACGGGCCACCAGATCGGGCCCGTGGGTGCGCCACGGCTCCTGCGTCATCAGCCTGAGGACCGCGGAACGACTGGCAGTGGTGAGGGCGAGCATCGTGGAGGTGCGCCCTCCGACCAGCGGCTCGACGTCCAGCACCTGCTCGCCGAGCCGGCCCTCGGCCCAGGTCGTGGCGGCTTCGTGCACGGAGGAAGTCTAGGCAAGCCTGTCGCGCAGGGCTTGGCGGCAGTGGCCGCGGGCCGCGGGGTTGTGTCACCGCAGGCACCGTCGGGGCGGGCGAGGAGGTGCGTGCGGTGACAGAATCCCGGCCGCGGGCCGGCCGCAGGAGACGGGGCTAGCGTGGCCGGCATGCGGATCACCAAGTTCGGCCACGCCTGCGTCCGGATTGAGCACGAGGGCGCCACGATCGTGCTGGACCCGGGCGGGTTCACCTCGCCCGAGGCGGTGGACGGGGCGGACGCGGTGCTCATCACCCACCAGCACCCCGACCACCTGGACGCCGCGAACCTGCGACGCACGGACGCACCGGTGCTCACGATCGGCGCGGTGGCGGCCGCGATCGCCGCGGACGCGCCCGACCTCTCCGAGCGGGTGAGCGTGGTGGCGCCGGGGGAGCGGTTCACGGCCGCCGGGGTGCAGGTCGAGGCCGTGAACGAGAAGCACGCGGTGATCCACCCCGAGTACGACCGCTTTGACAACTCCGGCTACCTGCTCACGCTGCCCGGCGCGGGGCAGAACACGGGGCAGGACGGGGCGGCGACCACGGTCTTCCACCCCGGCGACAGCCTGGACGGCCCGGGCCGCCCCGTCGACGTCCTGCTGCTGCCGGTCTCCGCGCCCTGGCTGCGGATCCGCGACGCCATCGACTTCGCCCGCGGCACCGCGGCGCCGCGCAACCTGGCGATCCACGACCAGGTGTACAGCGACGCGGGCCTGGCGATGGCCGACGCTCACCTGCGCACCTTTCTCGAGCCGGCCGGCCTGGAGTACGCGCGTCTCGCGGAGGGTCAGGACCTCTGAGCACGCGCACGTGCTAGTGGTCTGGACCCCACATGTCTTTTACCTTCACGCAAACGGTTCCCCCGTTTGCGTGAAGGTGTTGTGAGGACGAATGCCTCAGGGCCCCCGGGGCCGGGACGAAAGACCCGGTGCCCCCCCCAGCCCGACGAGAGGAACCGGCCGTGACCGCGCGAACCTCCCCCTCCAGCGACACCACCGCCGCCAAGACCGCCCGCAGCACCGCGGCCCCCCACCGCCAGGCCCTCGCGGACGCCGGCGTGCGCACCGCGCTCGAGCAGAGCTGCCTCGTGCTGGAGTGCCAGCCCGACGGGGTCATCACCCACGTCAACGCGGCGCTCGCCGAGACGCTCGGCTACACGGTCGAGGAGCTGGTCGGCCAGCCGCACGAGGTGCTGCTGCGCGACAACGCGATCCGCGAGGAGCAGCTCCTGTGGCAGCTGCTGCGCGGCGGCGGCCACCGCACCGACGTCTTCGGCCGCGTCGCCCGCGACGGCCGGGTCCGCTGGCTCCAGGGCAGCTACCTGGCGCTGGGCGACGGCCACGAGGCCGAGACCGTGCTCGCGCTGCTCACCGACGTCAGCCACGAGCGCGACACCGCCGCCGAGCACGCGGCCAACGTCTCCGCGATGCACCGCTCGCAGGCCGTCATCGAGTTCGACCTCGACGGCACCATCCGCTTCGTCAACGACAACTTCCTGCGCGCCACCGGCTACCAGCGCGGCGAGGTCGTGGGCCAGCACCACCGGATCTTCTGCGACCCGGCCTTCGCCTCGTCCTCGGACTACGTGGACTTCTGGAACACCCTCGGCCGCGGCGAGTTCGTCTCCGGGGAGTTCCAGCGCCGGCACAAGTCCGGGCGCGAGCTGTGGCTCCAGGCGACCTACAACCCGATCCTGGACGCCGAGGGCAAGGCGACCGGCGTGGTGAAGTTCGCGACCGACATCACCGACCAGAAGACCCGCAACGCCGAGTTCGTCGGCAAGGTGACCGCCATCGACGCAGCCCAGGCCGTCATCGAGTTCGACCTCGAGGGCCATGCGCTCAGCGCCAACGACAACTTCCTGCGCGCCATGGGCTACTCGCTGCGCGAGATCACCGGCCAGCACCACTCGATGTTCTGCACCGAGGAGTACGTGCGCACCGAGGAGTACCGCGACTTCTGGCTGCGGCTGAGCAAGGGCGAGTTCATCGCCGGCCGCTTCGAGCGCGTCGGCAAGTTCGGCCGCTCGGTGCACCTCCAGGCGACGTACTCGCCGATCCTGGACGGCCACGGCCGGCCCTTCAAGGTCGTCAAGTACGCCCACGACATCACCGCCCAGGTCGAGCGGGAGCGCTCGATCGCCGAGCGCACCGCCCGGATGGCCGAGGCCATGGCGTTGATGGAGAGCGGCCTGCTCGAGGTCAACCGGCACACCGAGGAGGCGGGCCGCTCGGCGGCGCAGTCCTCCGACGACGCCGCCCAGGGCGCCGAGGCGCTGGCCACCTCGCTCGAGGCGATCGTCGCCCTCCAGCGCTCGAGCCACTCGATCAGCGAGATCGTGCGGGTCATCGCCGAGATCGCCGCGCAGACCAACCTGCTGGCCTTCAACGCCTCCATCGAGGCCGCCCGGGCCGGCGAGCACGGCATCGGGTTCTCGGTGGTGGCGGGCGAGGTCCGCAAGCTGGCCGAGCGCTCCTCGGAGGCCGCGCACCAGATCGGCGGGCTCATCCTGCAGTCCACGGAGCGGATCGACACCGGCCACGACGTCGCCAAGCGCGCCGAGGCCTCGTTCGAGCGGATCGCCGGCAGCGTCACCTCCACCTCCGAGGCGATCGCCCAGATCCTCGGCTCCACCGTGACGCAGCGCGAGGCCGCGTCCGAGGTGCGGGTGCTGCTCGACGAGCTGGCCGCCGGCCGCACCGACTGACGCCATGACGCTCCACGCCCTGCCCACCCACCAGTCCACCCACCAGTCCACCGACCAGCGCCCCGTCGCGCTCGTCGGTCACCTCGACCCCGCCCACCCGGCGGCCGTGCCCACCGCCACCGGGCACGCCGCACCGGGCGGGGTGATGGGGGCCGCCCCGGTCGCAGCAGCCCAGGGAACTGCTGCGGCCGGGGGAACGGTCCCCGGTGACGACGTGGTGCTCGGCGGCCTGGTTGTCGGGGGCGTCGAGCTGGCGCTGCCCATCGACGCGCTGCGCGAGGTCGTGCCGGTGCCGTCGTCCTTCGTCCCGCTGCCCACCCGGGCCGCGGGCCTGCGCGGCGCGATGCGCCTGCGCGAGCACATCCTCCCCGTCGTCGACGCCCGGGCCTGGTTGGGTCTGCCCGGGCAGGACGAGCCCGAGATCGTCGTCGTCGTCTCCGACGGCGACCGGATGATCGGCGTGCTCGCCGAGCGCGTCCGCTCGGTGCTCACCGTGCCGGCGGGGGAGATGGTCCACTTCGGTGCCGCGGAGGCGGTCGGGACGGGCCAGGAGGCCGCCCCAACCGGCCCGAGGGCCGCGGCGCCGTCGGGGGCCGACCACGGTGACGGGCCGGGCGCTGGGAACCTCGGCCCGTCACCGCTGGTGCTGTCGTCGGACGCGGCCGAGGAGCCGGCCGCCTGCACCGCCGCCTTCGTGCACGACGCGCTGCCCGGCGGCATCGTCTCGGTGCTCGACGTGCGCGCCCTGCTGGGTCACCGCGGGTGGCCGAGCGTGCCGGTGCCCGTCGACGCGGTCGCGCCGGTGCGCAGCGGGGACGTCGCCAGCTGCACCCTGCTGCGCTGCGGCGAGGTGCTGATGGCCGTCGACATCGCGACGGGCCGCACCACGCTGCCGTCCTTCCACGCCACGCCCTCCGTGCTCGACGGCGAGCTGTGCCGCGGCACGACCGAGGTGATGGGCCGCCCCACCGCCGTCACCGACCTGCTCACGCTGCTCGGCCTCGGCGTCACCGAGCGCGAGGAGGGCGGCCCCGGCCTGGTGGTCGACGCCGGCGACGGCCACGTCGTGCTCGGCATCACCGACCTCGTCACGATGGTCGACGTCGACCTCGCCGACCTCATGCCCGTCCCGTCCTTCACCCTCCCGCACCCGCACCTGGTGCGGGGCATCACGCAGGTCGAGGGGCACGGCCGGGTGCTCGTCATCGACGGCCCCGCGCTCGCCGCCGACGACCGTGTGGCCGTGCTCGGCACGGTGATGAGCGAGGAGGCCGCCGTGCTCGACGGCACGCAGGACGCCGGCCGCGCCGATGCGGCTGCGGACGGGGCTGAGGACGGGGCGGGTCACCTCGGCGAGGCGCACCTCGTCCTCGGCTCGGGCGGTGCGTTCGCCGCCGTCCCGCTGGAGCAGGTGCGCGAGATCCTGCCGTGGCCCGAGACGCTGCTCAGCACCCACGTGGGCGGCGGCGTCCTCGGCCTGCTCACCCACCGCGGGGCCGTCGTGCCCGTCGTCGACCTGGCGCCACAGCTGGGTCGCGTCGGGCTGGCGGCCGGGCCGCGCCGGACCGACGCCGGCCCCCTGCTCCTCGTCGACGTCGACGGCGAGCCCCTCGCCTTCGCGATCGACGAGCTGACCTCCATCGAGGCCCAGCGCTGGGCCCAGGCCGAGCCCGACCCGGACGGGGTCGAGTGGATCACCGTCGGCGCGGACGAGCGGCTGCTCGCCCGCGTGGACCTGCGCGGTCTCGCGGCGAGGGTGCTGGCCGAGGGTCGCACGCTCCACGCGGTGTAGTCGGTCGCCGCGGGGGTGGTCTCGACGTGCGCTCGTCGCTGCTCGACCACCGGAGGCCGCGTTCGGGTGCGGGGATCTCGTGGCTCGTCGCCAGGGCTCCTCGCACCTCGATCACCGGTCCGGCTGACTCTGGAGATAGATCTGTTCGAGGCTCATGAAGCGTTCGCGCGCGACGTCTGTTCTGCAGCGACGAGACGAGCGTGCGGGCCGTGAGCCTGCGAACGCCCGTGCCGAGTCGAGGAGTGAAGAACAGGGGTACAAGCGCGCGAACATGCGCCCGGAGGGCGCCAGATCAACCCAGCGCGTCCCGCATCGGCAGCAGCTTGGCCTGGGACTCGGCCAGCTCGTCGGCGGGGTCGGAGCCGGCGACGATGCCGCACCCGGCGAAGAGCCGCACGGTGCGCCCGTCGACGGCCGCGGAGCGCAGCGCGATGCCCCACTCGCCGTCGCCGGCCGCGTCGATCCAGCCGACGGGGCCGGCGTAGCGGCCGCGGTCCATCCGCTCGACCTCGGAGATGACGGCGACGGCGGCGTCGGTGGGGGTGCCCCCGACGGCGGCGGAGGGGTGCAGCGACTCGGCGAGCCGCAGCGAGGACGCGGCGGCGGGGTCGGCGACGACGCCGGCCACGTCGCTGGCCAGGTGCATGACGTTGGGCAGGTGCAGCACGAACGGGGCGTCGGGCACGTTCATCGACGAGCAGTGCGGGCCGAGCGCGTCGGCGACGGAGCGCACCGCGTACTCGTGCTCCTCGAGGTCCTTCGACGAGCGGGCGAGCGCCCCTGCCAGCTCGGCGTCGCGGCGGTCGTCACCGGTGCGGCGGATGGTGCCGGCCAGCACCCGCGAGGTGACGAGGCCGCGCTCGCGGCGCAGCAGCATCTCGGGGGTGGCGCCGATCATCCCGTCCACGTGGAACGTCCAGGTGGTGGGGTAGCTGGTGGCGAGGCGACGCAGCGGCCAGCGCACGTCCACGTCGTGCTCGGTGGTGGCGACGAGGTCGCGGGCGAGCACGACCTTGTCGACGTCGCCGGCCTCGATCCGCGCGACGGCGTCGGCGACGGCGCTCATCCAGGACTCGCCGTCCAGGGCGCCGTCGGCGTAGGTGACCTCGCCGGGGCAGCCGGGCTCGTCGGCGGGGTGCAGCACGGAGGCGCGGTGGTCGAGGTCGTGCCCGACGGTGGTGACCCAGGCCCGGTCGCCGCGTCGTCCGACGACGACGGAGGGCACCACGAGCACGGAGTCGCCGGGGGCGTCGGCGAAGGCGAAGGAGCCGAAGGCGACGAGACCGGTGCCGGGCAGGCCCACCTCGTCGCGGACGACGGCGCGGTCGACGACCTGCGACCACCAGCTGTCGGCGTCGGCGAACCTGTGGGCGCCGGTGGTGCGGACGACGGCGGCCTGCCCCCACCCGACGAGGCCCTCGCCGCGGCGCAGCCAGGTGACGGGCTGCTCGGCGGGCAGCAGACCGAGGAGGTCCGCGACGGCCTCGGGCTCGACGGCGACGGTGCGGGCGACGAGCCGCGGGGCGGGTGCGCCGCTGCCGTCCCCGGTGCGCTGGTGCGCGGCGCCGGGAAGGCCGTCGGGCTCGCTCGTCACGTGGCCGAGAGTAGCGCCGGGGCTGCACACCCCTGCCATCCGCCTACGTCGTGGCGGGTCCCGACGTGGCCCCCACTACGCTGCTCGACGTGGCACGCGCAGACCTGGACAAGCAGCCGACCGACGTCCGACGCATGTTCGACGCGGTGGCCAAGCGCTACGACGTCACCAACGACGTGCTCTCGCTGGGTCAGGACCGGCGCTGGCGCACCGCGGTGATCGCCGCGGTCGACCCGCAGCCGGGGGAGCGGGTGCTCGACCTCGCGGCCGGCACCGGCACGAGCAGCCTGCCGTTCCACGACGCCGGCGCCACCGTCGTCCCGTGCGACTTCTCGCTCGGCATGCTGCGCGTGGGCAAGCAGGCTCGCCCGCACCTGCCCTTCACCGCCGGTGACGGCACGAGCCTGCCCTTCGCGGACGCCACCTTCGACGCGGTGACGATCTCCTTCGGCCTGCGCAACATCGTCGACCCGCTGGCCGGCCTGCGCGAGCTGCGCCGGGTGACGAAGCCGGGCGGCCGGATCGTGGTGTGCGAGTTCAGCCACCCCACCTGGGCGCCGTTCCGCACCGTCTACGTGGAGTACCTGATGCGGGCGCTGCCGCCGGTGGCGCGCGCGGTCTCCTCGAGCCCGGACGCCTACGTCTACCTGGCCGAGTCGATCCGCGCGTGGCCCGACCAGGCGGGCCTGGCGTCGCTGCTGGGCGAGGCCGGCTGGGCCGACGTCGAGTGGCGCAACCTCTCGGGCGGCATCGTCGCCCTGCACCGCGGCCGCGCCTGAGCGAGCCGCGCACGACCGCCCGCCCCGGCCGGGGCCGGGCGCGTCCCGACACGCGTCGGCAAGGTCACGTCGGCCGGTGACCAAGGGCCCCCGGCCCTCCGCAGAGGTCCCGTGCGGGGCCCCTGCCGGCCTGCTGTGGGTCACCTGTGTGAATCTGCACACATACCCCCAGGTCAGGAGGGGTCCTAGGTCCCGGACGGGGTGTGTCGCCGGGCCCTGTCGCGTACCCCCGAGGGCAATTACGCAACGTTTGCGTTGATTAAATCCGCAGGTCAATGGCGGTTTCGAGGGCCACCCCCCGTTCACTAAGGTCCCTTGTCGGTGGCAGTATGGCCGCCGTATCACTCGTGATGTGTTTCACAAGCGTGCGAGGCAAGGCCGTCCACCCGCGAGGGTGAGCGGGGCCCCGTGGAGGGAGAAGCAGATGGAGCTCTACGTCCCGGTCCTGGTGCTGGGAGCCATCGCTGCCGGGTTCGCCGTCTTCTCGGTCGTGGTCAGCACGCTGACCGGCCCCAAGCGCTACAACCGCGCGAGGCTCGACTCCTACGAGTGCGGCATCGAGCCGACGCCGCAGCCCGTCGGCGGCGGCCGGTTCCCGGTGAAGTACTACACGATCGCCATGACCTTCATCGTCTTCGACGTCGAGATCATGTTCCTCGTCCCGTGGGCGGTGCACTTCGACGCGCTGGGCGGCTTCGCGCTGCTCGCGGTCTTCCTCTTCCTGCTCAACCTCACGCTCGCCTACGTCTACGAGTGGCGACGCGGCGGCCTGGACTGGGACTGAGGCCCAGGATGCGCTGCTGCGCCCGCCCGCGTCCTCCTCGCTCGGCGACGACCTCCGACCACGCAACGGAAGGAACCATCTGATGGGTATCGAGGAGAAGCTCCCCAGCGGTGTCCTCCTGACCACCGTCGAGGGGGTGGCCGGCTACTTCCGCAAGGCGTCGTTCTGGCCCGCCACCTTCGGTCTCGCCTGCTGCGCGATCGAGATGATGACCTCGGGCGGCCCGAAGTACGACCTGGCCCGCTTCGGCATGGAGGTCTTCCGTGCCAGCCCGCGCCAGGCCGACCTGATGATCGTGGCCGGCCGCGTGAGCCAGAAGATGGCCCCGGTCCTGCGCCAGATCTACGACCAGATGCCCGGCCCGAAGTACGTGCTGGCGATGGGCGTGTGCGCCTCGTCCGGCGGCATGTTCAACAACTACGCGATCGTCCAGGGCGTCGACCACGTCGTGCCCGTCGACATGTACCTCCCCGGCTGCCCGCCGCGCCCCGAGATGCTCATCGACGCGATCCTCAAGCTGCACGACCAGGTGCAGCACACCAAGCTGGGCGCCCACCGCCAGGCCGAGATCGCCGAGCTCGAGACCAGCGCCCTGCAGGCCCTGCCGACCTCGGAGATGAAGGGGCTCATGCGGTGAGCGACGACGACACGAACGCCCCCGACCAGGCGGCCACCGACCAGTCTCCGGAGAACGTGCCGGCCCCCGTCGGGACGCAGCACACCGCCGGCGTCCGCACCGGCATGTTCGGCGTCCACGGCACCGGCGACACCTCGGGCTTCGGCGGTCTCACGCAGGCCGTCGACTGGCCGCGTCCCAGCCAGGCGCCCTACGGCGGCTGGTTCGACCAGGTGGTCCAGTCGCTGGTCACCGGCACCCGGGCGCAGGGCGTGGAGAGCGCCCTCGGCTCCGTCGTCGTCCACCGCGGGGAGCTGACCCTGCACGTGCGCCGCGAGGACCTGCTGGTCGTCGCCCGCGTGCTGCGCGACGACCCGGCGCTGCGCTTCGAGTTCTGCGCCGGCGTCAACGGCGTGCACTACCCCGACGACACCGGCCGCGAGCTGCACGCCGTCTACCACCTGCTCTCGATGACCTACAACCGGCGCGTGCGCGTCGAGGTCGCGGCGCCGGACTCCGACCCGCACGTGCCCTCGCTGGTGGCGGTCTACCCGACCACCGACTGGCACGAGCGCGAGGCCTTCGACATGTACGGGATCGTCTTCGACGGCCACCCGTCGCTGACCCGCATCCTCATGCCCGACGACTGGCCGGGCCACCCGCAGCGCAAGGACTACCCGCTGGGCGGCATCCCGGTGGAGTACAAGGGCGGCACCGTCCCGCCGCCGGACCAGCGGAGGAGCTACAACTAATGGTCTCGACAAGCTCGACCACCGGAGGCTCCGTCGGAGCGGAGGACGTGTACGCCGGCTCGTCCGAGACGAGCGACGGCAAGGTCTTCACCGTCACCGGTCAGGACTGGGACTCCATCGCGGAGGGCCTCGGCGAGGCTGCCGAGGAGCGGATCGTCGTCAACATGGGTCCGCAGCACCCGTCGACGCACGGCGTGCTCCGCCTCATCCTCGAGATGGAGGGCGAGACGGTCACCGAGGCCCGCTGCGGCATCGGCTACCTGCACACCGGCATCGAGAAGAACATGGAGTTCCGCTCCTGGACGCAGGGCGTCACGTTCTGCACCCGGATGGACTACCTCTCGCCGTTCCACAACGAGGCCGCCTACGTGCTCTCCGTCGAGCGGCTGCTCGACATCGAGGACGACGTCCCCGAGAAGGCGCAGGTCATGCGGGTGCTCCTCATGGAGCTCAACCGCATCTCCAGCCACCTCGTCGCCATCGCCACCGGCGGCATGGAGATCGGGGCCCTCACCGTCATGACGATGGGCTTCCGCGAGCGCGAGCTGGTGCTGGACCTCTTCGAGCTCATCACCGGCCTGCGGATGAACCACGCGTTCGTCCGCCCCGGCGGCGTCGCCCAGGACCTGCCCCCGGGCGCCCTGGAGGAGATCCGCTCCTTCATCGCGCTGATGAAGAAGCGGCTGCCCGAGTACGCCGCCATGTGCAACGCCAACCCGATCTTCAAGCGGCGCCTGGAGGGTGTGGGCCACCTCGACCTCGAGGGCTGCCTGGCGCTCGGCATGACCGGCCCGGTGCTGCGCTCCACCGGCTACGCGTGGGACCTGCGCAAGACCCAGCCCTACTGCGGCTACGAGGACTACGAGTTCGACGTGCAGACGTGGGACACGGCCGACTCCTACGGCCGGTTCCGGGTCCGGCTGGGCGAGATGTGGGAGTCCCTGCGGATCGTCGAGCAGGCCGCCGACCGGCTCGCCGGCCTCGAGGGCGCGCCCGTGATGGTCGCCGACAAGAAGATCGGCTGGCCCAGCCAGCTGGCCATCGGCTCCGACGGCATGGGCAACAGCCTCGACCACATCAAGCACATCATGGGCGAGTCCATGGAGGCCCTCATCCACCACTTCAAGCTGGTGACCGAGGGGTTCAAGGTGCCCGCCGGCCAGGCCTACGTCCCGATCGAGGGGCCACGAGGCGAGCTCGGCGCCCACGTCGTCTCGGACGGCGGCACGCGACCGTTCCGGGTCCACTTCCGCGACCCGTCCTTCACCAACCTGCAGGCGACCAGCGTGATGAGCGAGGGCGGCCAGGTGGCCGACGTCATCGTGGCGATCGCCTCCATCGACCCCGTGATGGGAGGCGTCGACCGATGAGCACCACGAGCGCGCTGGAGCAGACCACGCTCGACGAGCTGGCCGAGATCGCCGCCCGCTACCCCGAGAAGCGCTCGGGGCTGCTGCCGATGCTGCACCTGGTGCAGTCCGCGCAGGGCAAGGTGACGCCCGAGGGCATCCAGGCCTGTGCCGACATCCTCGACATCAGCCCCGCCGAGGTCAGCGGCGTCGCGACGTTCTACACGATGTACAAGCGCCGCGAGCCCGGCGACTTCCACGTCGGCGTCTGCACCAACACCCTGTGCGCGGTGATGGGTGGCGACGAGATCCTCGCCCGGCTCCAGGAGCACCTGGGCGTCGGCAACGACGAGACCGCGCAGAAGCGCGAGGGCGACACCCACACCGTGAGCCTCGAGCACATCGAGTGCAACGCGGCCTGCGACTACGCACCCGTGGCGATGGTGAACTGGGAGTTCGTCGACAACCTGACGCCCGACTCGGCCGTCCAGCTGGTCGAGGACCTGCGCACCGGCAAGGAGGTCCGCTCCACGCGCGGCCCGCGCCTGTGCAGCTGGCGCGAGGTCGAGCGCGTCCTCGCCGGCTTCCCCGACGGGCGAGCGGACGAGGGGCCCAGCGCCGGGCCGTCGTCCCTGGTGGGCCGGGAGATCGCCCGTGAGCGCGGCTGGTCCGCCCCGCCGGGCGCGGCGAGCGGCACCACCGGCACCGAGGACCTGTCGGCGTCGGCGGCCGCAGCGGAGGCAGACACCTCGCGCGCCGAGTCGGAGACCGTGGAGGCGGACGTGGAGTCGACCGTGGAGGAGCCGAGCGATGACTGACACCCTGACCCCCGTCCTCACCGAGCCCTGGGGCGTCGACCGCTCCTGGACCCGCGAGGTCTACGAGTCGCGCGGCGGCTACCGCGCCCTCGACACGGCGTTCGCGATGAGCCAGGACGACGTCATCGCCGCCGTGAAGGACTCCGGCCTGCGCGGCCGCGGCGGGGCGGGCTTCCCCACCGGGATGAAGTGGTCCTTCATCCCCCAGGACGCCAGCACCGAAGCAGGGCGGAACCCGAAGTACCTCGTGGTCAACGCGGACGAGTCCGAGCCGGGCACCTGCAAGGACATCCCGCTGATGATGGCCAACCCGCACGTGCTGGTGGAGGGCGTCATCATCGCCTCCTACGCCATCCGCGCGCACAAGGCCTTCATCTACATCCGCGGCGAGGTCGTGCACGTGATCCGTCGGGTCCAGAACGCGGTGCGCGAGGCCTACGAGGCCGGTCACCTCGGCACCGACATCCACGGCTCGGGCTACGACCTGGACGTCGTGGTGCACGCCGGGGCCGGCGCCTACATCTGCGGCGAGGAGACCGCGCTGCTCGAGGGCCTGGAGGGACGCCGCGGCCAGCCGCGCCTGCGCCCGCCGTTCCCCGCGGTCGCCGGGCTCTACGCCAGCCCCACGGTGATCAACAACGTCGAGTCGATCGCCTCGGTGCCCTCCATCGTCGGCAACGGCGCGGAGTGGTTCTCCTCGATGGGCACCGAGAAGTCCAAGGGGATGGGCATCTTCTCCCTCTCCGGCCACGTGAAGCGTCCCGGCCAGTACGAGGCGCCGCTGGGCATCACCCTGCGCCAGCTGGTGGACCTCGCCGGCGGCATGCGCGACGGGCACGAGCTGAAGTTCTGGACCCCGGGCGGCTCCTCCACGCCGCTGCTGACCGCCGAGCACGTCGACCTGCCGCTGGACTTCGAGGGGATGGCCGGCGCCGGCACCATGCTCGGCACCCGCGCCCTCCAGCTGTTCGACGAGACCACCTGCGTGGTGCGGGCCGTGCTGCGCTGGACGGAGTTCTACAAGCACGAGTCCTGCGGCAAGTGCACGCCGTGCCGCGAGGGCACCTGGTGGCTGGTGCAGAACCTGGCGCGGCTCGAGAAGGGCCAGGGCAGCGAGGAGGACCTCGACCTGCTGCTCGACCAGTGCGACAACATCCTGGGCCGCTCGTTCTGCGCCCTCGGTGACGGCGCCACCAGCCCCATCTCCAGCTCGATCAAGCACTTCCGCGAGGAGTACCTCGCGCACCTCACCCACGGCGGCTGCCCGTTCGACCCGGCGCGGTCGACGGCGTGGGCGTCGAGCCAGCAGGAGGTCACGGCATGACGGTCTCGACAAGCTCGACCACCGGGGGCGAGCCGCGGGCCGACCTGGTCACCGTCACCATCGACGGCGTCGAGGTCTCCGTCGAGCCCGGCACCCTGGTGATCCGGGCCGCCGAGCAGGCGGGCGTGCAGGTCCCGCGGTTCTGCGACCACCCGCTGCTGGCGCCGGTGGGCGCCTGCCGCCAGTGCCTCGTCGACGTCCCGGACGCCGGCAACGGCCGCGGCTTCCCCAAGCCCCAGGCCTCGTGCACCCTCCCGGTCGCGCCCGGCATGGTGGTCAACACCCAGGCCTCCAGCCCGGTCGCCGACAAGGCGCAGCAGGGCGTCATGGAGCTGCTGCTGGTCAACCACCCGCTGGACTGCCCCGTCTGCGACAAGGGCGGCGAGTGCCCGCTGCAGAACCAGGCGATGAGCAACGGCCGCGGCGAGTCCCGGTTCGCCGCCACGAACGGCACCAAGCGCACCTTCCCCAAGCCGATCAACCTCTCGCCGCAGGTGCTGCTCGACCGCGAGCGCTGCATCGTCTGCCAGCGCTGCACCCGGTTCGCGGCCGAGATCGCCGGCGACCCGTTCATCGCGCTGGTCGAGCGCGGCGCGCAGCAGCAGATCGGCATCGCCGAGGACGCGCCCTTCTACTCCTACTTCTCCGGCAACACGATCCAGATCTGCCCGGTGGGTGCGCTGACCAGCGAGTCCTACCGCTTCCGCAGCCGTCCGTTCGACCTGGTCTCCACTCCGAGCATCGCCGAGCACGACTCCTGCGGTGCCGCGATCCGCGTCGACCACCGTCGCGGCACGGTGATGCGCCGCCTCGCCGGTGACGACCAGGACGTCAACGAGGAGTGGATCACCGACAAGGACCGCTTCGCCTTCACGTGGGCCAAGCAGGACGACCGGATCGGCTACCCGATGGTCCGTGAGGACGGAGTGCTGCGCCCCGCGTCCTGGCCCGAGGCGTTCGCCGTGGCCGCCCGCGGCCTGGCGGCGGCGAAGGACGCCGGGGGCGTCGGTCTCCTGCCCGGCGGCCGGCTGACCGCCGAGGACTCCTACGCCTGGTCCAAGCTCGCCCGCACCGGGCTGGGCACCAACGACGTCGACTTCCGCTCCCGCCCGCTCTCGGCCGAGGAGGAGTCCTTCCTCGCCGCCCACGTGGTCGGCAGCGGCGTCGAGGGCTGGAAGGACGGCGCGGTCACCTACGCCGACCTCGAGTCCGCGCGCACCGTCGTCCTCGCCGGCCTCGAGCCCGAGGACGAGGCGGGCACGATCTTCCTGCGCCTGCGCAAGGCCCACCTCGCGGGGCCGCTGCGGGTGCTGGCGATCGCCCCGTTCGAGACCCGCGGGCTCACCAAGGTCGGCGGGACGCTGCTCCCGACCGCCCCCGGCGACGAGCCGGCTGCGCTCAGCAGCCTCCTGGGCCACGCCGACCACGGCGTCGACAAGGACACGATCATCCTGGTCGGCGAGCGCCTCGGCCTCGTGCCGGGCGCCCTCAGCGCCGCCGCCGAGCTGGCCGCGAAGTCCGGCGCCCGGCTCGTCTGGGTGCCGCGTCGGGCCGGTGACCGCGGCGCGGTCGAGACCGGCGCCCTGCCCGGGCTGCTGCCCGGCGGCCGCCCGGTCGCCGATGCCGCCGCCCGCGTGGACGCCGCCGCCCACTGGGGCGTCACCTCGCTGCCCGAGGCCCCCGGCAAGGACGCCGACGCGATCGTCGCGTCCGCGGCCGCGGGCGGGCTGGCGGGCCTGCTCGTCGGTGGCGTGGACCCCGACGACACCGCCGACCCGGCCGCGTTCCGCGCGGCCCTGGCGGCCGCCGACTTCGTGGTCAGCCTCGAGGTCCGGGCCACCGAGGTCACCGCCGCCGCCGACGTGGTGCTGCCTGTCGCGCCGCCGGTGGAGAAGGCCGGCTCGTACGTCACCTGGGACGGCCGGGTCCGTCCGTTCGAGGCCGTGCTGCACACGCCGGCCGCGCTGCCCGACTGCCGGGTGCTCGCCGGCATCTCCGAGGAGCTGGAGGCGCTGGGGCACGGCCGCCGGCTGGGCTTCCGCACCGTCGACGAGGTCCGCGCCGAGCTCGGCCAGCTGGGCCCCTGGGACGGTGACGCTCCGGCGTTCACCCCGGTCGCCCCCGCGACAGGCGGGGGAGAGGGGCTGGCTCTGGCCACCTGGAAGACCCTGCTCGACGACGGCTCCCTGCAGGACGGCGACAAGCACCTGGCGGCCACGGCCCGCCCCGCCGTCGTCCGCCTGAGCCCGGCGACGGCCGCCCAGGTCGGCGTGGTCGACGGCGCGAGCGCCGTGGTCAGCGGTGACCGCGGCAGCCTCACCCTGCCCGTCGAGGTCGAGGCCTCGATGGTCGACGGCACCGCCTGGGTGCCGACCAACTCCTACGGCACCGCGGTGCTGGCCCGCCTGGCCTCGCCCGGCAGCCGGGTGAGCGTGAAGGGAGCGGACCAGTGAGTCCCCTGACGGCCCTCACGGGCATCGGCACCATCAGCCCCGGGGTGCTGCGGATCGAGGACCTCGACCTCAGCGCGTTCGGCCAGGACGTGTGGTGGATCGTCCTGGTCAAGGCGCTGCTCATCTTCGTGGTGCTGGTGCTGCTGACGCTGTTCAACATCTGGTGGGAGCGCCGGGTGGTGGCCCGGATGCAGCACCGCATCGGCCCCAACGTCCACGGACCCTTCGGCCTGCTCCAGTCCCTCGCGGACGGCGTGAAGCTGGCGCTGAAGGAGGACATCATCCCGACGGCGGCCGACAAGGCGGTGTTCCTGCTGGCCCCGGTGCTCGTCGTCATCCCGGCGTTCACCACCTTCGCGGTGATCCCGTTCGGGCCCGAGGTGAACCTGTTCGGCCAGATGACGCCGCTGCAGCTGACCGACATGCCGGTGGCCGTGCTGTTCGTGATGGCCATCGCCTCGATCGGCATCTACGGCATCGTGCTCGGCGGCTGGTCGTCGGGATCGACGTACTCGCTGCTCGGCGGCCTGCGCTCGAGCGCCCAGATGATCTCCTACGAGATCCCGATGGGCCTCGCGCTGATCGCGGTGTTCATGTATGCGGGCTCGCTGTCGACCTCCGAGATCGTGGCGGCCCAGGACGACCTCTGGTTCGGCCTGATCCTCTTCCCGTCCTTCGTCATCTACGTGCTCTCGATGGTCGGCGAGGTCAACCGCGCCCCCTTCGACCTGCCCGAGGCCGAGGGCGAGCTGGTGGGCGGCTTCCACACCGAGTACAGCTCGCTGAAGTTCGCGCTGTTCTTCCTCGGCGAGTACATCAACATGGCGACGGTCTCGGCGATCGCGACCACGCTGTTCCTCGGCGGCTGGCACGCCCCGTTCTGGCTGGACAGCCTCTACGCCGGCTTCAACGAGGGCTACTGGCCCGTGCTGTGGTTCTTCGGCAAGGTCCTGCTGTTCATCTTCATGTTCATCTGGCTGCGCGGCACGCTGCCCCGCCTGCGCTACGACCAGTTCATGGCGCTGGGCTGGAAGGTGCTGATCCCGGTCTCGCTGGCCTGGGTCGTCCTCGTCGCCGCCATGCGCTACGCCAGCACCAGCCTCACCCTCGACACCACCGACTACCTGATCGGTGGCGGCGCGATCGTCGTCGTCATCCTGCTGGCCGGCTTCCTGCCGCTGGGCAGGCGCGAGGACGACGTCGTGGTCGACGAGGCGCCGCAGCCCACCGGCACCTACCCGGTGCCGCCGATGCCCGGCCGGGCCGTGCGCGGCGCCGCCGCCCCGCTGACCTTCCCCACCGGCCCCGACGAGACGGTGCCCGCCGGCACCACCCAGGAGAGCTGACATGGCAGACGAGAAGGGCTCCCCGAGCTTCAAGGAGCAGTTCCTCGACCCGGTGGCCGGCTTCGGCGTGACCTTCCGGACGATGTTCCGCAAGGTCGTCACCGAGCAGTACCCGTTCCAGAAGGAGCCCACGGCCCCGCGCTTCCACGGCCGGCACCAGCTCAACCGCTGGCCGGACGGGCTGGAGAAGTGCGTCGGCTGCGAGCTGTGCGCGTGGGCGTGCCCGGCCGACGCCATCTACGTCGAAGGCGCCTCGAACAGCGACGTCCCCGACGAGGACGGCGCCAGCCAGCGCTTCAGCCCCGGCGAGCGGTACGGCCGCGTCTACCAGATCAACTACCTGCGCTGCATCCTGTGCGGCCTGTGCATCGAGGCCTGCCCGACCCGGGCGCTGACGATGACCAACGAGTACGAGCTGGCCGACGACAACCGCGCCGACCTGATCTACGAGAAGTCCGACCTCCTCGCCCCGCTGCTGCCGGGCATGGAGGCGCCGCCGCACGCGATGACGCTGGGCGACGACGAGGGCGACTACTACCGCAGCGCGTACGCGGCCCCGGCCCCGTCCGCGCGGGAGGGGGAGAAGTGAGCGTCGCCTTCTGGGTGCTCGCCGTCGTGGTCACGGCCGCGGCGCTGGGCGTCCTGTTCGTCCGCAACGCCGTGCACGCGGCGCTGCTCCTGGCCGCCGTGATGATTGGCCTGGCCGGCCTGTACCTGACGCTGGAGGCACCGTTCCTCTTCGCCGTGCAGATCATCGTCTACACCGGCGCGGTGATGATGCTGTTCCTGTTCGTGGTGATGCTGGTCGGCGTCGACGCCTCCGACTCGTTGACCGAGACGATCCCCGGCCAGCGGGCGCTGTCGATCCTCGGCGGCGTGGTGCTGGGCTCGCTGCTGGTCGTGGGCACCGCCCAGATCAGCCTCGGCGCGGCCACCGGGATGGGCGCGGTGAACTCCGACGGCAACATCCAGGCGATCGCGGCGCTGCTGTTCTCCCGCTACGTCCTCGCCTTCGAGGTCACCGCCGCGCTGCTCATCACCGCCTCCCTGGGCGCGATGGTGCTGGCGCACCGCGAGCGGCTGGAGCCGCGCACGACCCAGGCTGACCTGGCCGCCCAGCGCCTGCGTGACTACGCCGAGACCGGCAAGCCGCTCGGCCCGCTGCCCTCGCCCGGCGTCTACGCCCGGCACAACGCCGTCGACACCCCGGCGCTCCTGCCCGACGGGACGCCGGCACCCACCTCGGTCTCCGCGACCCTGGTGGCGCGCGGCACGGTGCGCACCGCGTCCGTCTCCGACGTCGAGGCGACGCTGGCCGAGATCACCGGCGGCGAGTCCGCCCCCGCGGGCGGTGCCACCGGAGCGACCGACGCCTCCGCCGGCAGCGGCCACAACACCGAGAACCCCGAGGTGCACCCCAGCACCACCGACGGCGAGGGAGGTGACCGATGACCGACGTGACGCCCTACATCGTGCTCAGCTCGATCCTGTTCACCATCGGTGCGACCGGCGTGCTCGTGCGGCGCAACGCGATCGTGGTCTTCATGTGCGTCGAGCTGATGCTCAACGCCTGCAACCTCGCCCTCGTCGCGTTCGCCAAGCAGCACGGCGACCTCGAGGGCCAGATCGCGGCCTTCTTCGTGATGGTCGTGGCCGCCGCCGAGGTCGTGGTCGGCCTCGCGATCATCATGACCATCTTCCGTACCCGCCGGTCGGCCTCGGTCGACGACGCGAGCCTACTGAAGTTCTAGGAGCGCGGAGACGATGCACTACTTCACCGCGGACGGCCACGCCGCCGTCCCCGTCCTCGACCCGAGCGCCGCGGACGGCGTCACCGCCCTGCTGTGGCTCGTGGTCGCGCTGCCGCTGCTCGGCGCCGTCGTCCTGCTGCTCGGCGGCCGACGCACCGACGCCTGGGGCCACTGGCTGGCCACGGCGCTGCCGATCGGCTCGTTCGTGCTCAGCGCCCTCATGCTCGTGGACCTCATGGGCCGCGACGAGGCCGAGCGCAGCGTCACCCAGCACCTGTGGACCTGGCTCTCGGTGGGCGACCTCGACGTCGGCCTCGACCTGCTGCTGGACCCGCTCTCGGTGCTGTTCCTGCTGCTCATCACCGGCGTCGGCTCGCTGATCCACGTCTACTCGATCGGGTACATGAGCCACGACCCCCGCCGTCGTCGGTTCTTCGCCTACCTCAACCTGTTCGTCGCCGCCATGCTCACGCTGGTGCTGAGCGAGAACTACCTCGGCCTGTTCCTCGGCTGGGAGGGCGTGGGCCTCGCCTCCTACCTGCTCATCGGCTTCTGGCAGCACAAGCCCTCGGCGGCCGCGGCCGCGAAGAAGGCGTTCGTGATCAACCGCGTCGGCGACACGGGCCTGGCCCTGGCGCTCGGCCTGATGTTCGTCACCTTCGGCACCTTCAGCTTCACCGAGGTCTCCGCGCTGGCCTCGGGCGCGAGCAGCACCGTGCTGACCGCGCTGGGTCTCCTGCTCCTGCTCGGCGCCGCCGGCAAGTCGGCCCAGGTGCCCCTCCAGGCGTGGCTGCTGGACGCGATGGAGGGCCCGACCCCGGTCTCGGCCCTCATCCACGCGGCCACGATGGTGACCGCCGGCGTCTACCTGGTGGTCCGCTCGAACTTCATCTTCGAGCGTGCGCCGCACGCCCAGACCGTCGTCGTGGTCGTCGCCACCGTCACCGTCCTGTGGGGCGCCGTGATCGGTTGCGCCAAGGACGACATCAAGAAGGCGCTGGCCGGCTCCACGATGAGCCAGATCGGCTACATGATGCTGGCCGCGGGCCTCGGCGTGTACGGCTACGCGTTCGCGATCTTCCACCTGATCACGCACGGCTTCTTCAAGGCCAACATGTTCCTCGGCGCCGGCTCGGTGATGCACGGCATGGACGATGACGTGAACATGCGCCACTACGGGGCGCTGCGCAAGGCCATGCCGGTCACGTTCCTGACGTTCGCGATGGGCTACCTGGCGATCATCGGCTTCCCGCTGTTCTCGGGCTTCTGGTCGAAGGACAAGATCATCGAGACCGCGCTGGTGGAGAACCCGGTCGCCGGCGTCTGCGCGCTCGTCGGCGCGGGCGTCACCGGCTTCTACATGACCCGGCTGATGCTGATGACGTTCCTGGGCAAGCAGCGGTGGCGCGACGGGGTGCACCCGCACGAGTCGCCCTCGGTGATGACCGGGCCGCTCGTCGTCCTCGCCGCGCTGTCGGTGCTCGGCGGCGTGCTCTACCTCGGTGGCTGGATCGTCGACTGGCTGGCGCCGGTCGTCGGGGAGGCCCCCGAGCACGAGCTGCCGGTGCCCGCGATCGTCTACACCCTCGTCACCCTCGTGGTGGTCGCGGTCGGCGTGGCCGTCGCCTGGGCGATGTTCGGGCGCCGCGAGGTGCCGGACACCGCCCCGGAGAAGGTCAGCCCGTTCACCACCGCCGCACGCCACGACCTCTACGGCGACGCGATCAACGACAGCCTGGTCGTCGGCCCCGGTCGCGGGGTGACCCGCGGGCTCGTGGCGCTGGACGAGAAGGTCGTCGACCCGACCTTCACCGACGGTGCGTCGGTGATGGGCGGCGTCGGCCAGGTGATCAAGCGGCTCCAGACCGGCTACGTCCGCTCCTACGCACTCTCCGTCCTCGCAGGCGCCGTCCTGCTCCTCGCGGCTCTCCTGGTGGTGAACCTCTGATGGACCTCCCCTGGCTCACGCTGCTCGTCGCCGTGCCCCTCGTGGGCGCGCTGGCGACCGCGCTCAGCCCCCGCAGCGGACGCCTGCCCCAGCAGGTCGCGCTCGGCTTCTCCCTGCTCACCCTGGTGCTGGCCGCGGCCGTGGCGCTCTCGTGGAACCTCGGCGAGGGCATGCAGCTCACCGAGACCTACGCGTGGATCCCCGCGCTCGGCGTGCACCTGGCCTGGGGCGTGGACGGCCTCGGCCTGCTCATGGTCGGCCTCACCGCCGTCCTGGTGCCCGTGGTGCTGCTCGCCGCCTGGCGCGACACCGAGACCGACCTGGACGGGGTCGGCCAGGGCAGCGCCGCCGGCTTCGCCGCGCTCGTGATGGCGCTCGAGGGCCTCTCGATGGCGGTCTTCCTCGCCACCGACGTGTTCCTCTTCTACCTGGTCTTCGAGGCCACGCTGATCCCCGCGTACTTCCTGGTCGGCGGCTACGGCCGTGCCGGGCGCTCGGCCGCGGCGATCAAGTTCCTGGTCTTCCAGCTCGGCGGCGGGCTCGTCATGCTCGCCGGCGTCCTGGGGCTCTACGTGGTCTCCGCGCAGGCCGGCTCCCCGAGCTACCTGCTCTCCGACCTCATGGCCCTCGACATCCCGACCGAGGCCGGACGCTGGCTGTTCGCCGCCTTCTTCGTGGCGTTCGCGGTGAAGGCGCCGCTGTTCCCGGTGCACACCTGGCTGGCCGACACCACCGGCAAGGCCACCCCGGCCACCTCGGTGCTGCTCGTCTCGGTGCTCGACAAGATCGGCACCTTCGGCATGCTGCGCTTCTGCCTGGGGATCTTCCCCGAGGCCTCGCAGTGGGCCACCCCGGTCGTCGTCGCGCTCGCGCTTATCTCGATCGTCTACGGCGCGTTCCTGGCCATCGGGCAGGACGACGTGCTCCGACTCATCGGCCTCACCTCGCTGAGCCACTTCGGCTTCATCGTGCTCGGCATCTTCGTCTTCTCCACCACCGGTGGCTCGGGCGCGGTGCTCTACATGGTCAACCACGGCGTCGGCACGGCCGCGCTGTTCCTGGTCGCCGGCTACATCACGGCCCGCCGTGGCACCACGTCGATCCGTGAGCTCGGCGGCCAGGAGAAGGTCACCCCGGTCATGTCGGCGATGCTGCTGATCGCGGGCCTGGCCACGCTGAGCCTGCCCGGCCTGAGCCCGTTCGTCTCCGAGTTCCTGGTGCTGATCGCGGCCTTCCAGTACGCCTGGTGGGTCGGCGCCATCGCGGTCACCGCGATCGTGCTCGCCGCGATCTACATCCTCTGGATGTACCAGCGCTCCATGACCGGGCCGCCGCCGGAGCTGCCCGAGGGCAGCCCCGCCCGCCGTGACCTGGGCGTGCGCGAGGTCGTCGCGGTGCTGCCGCTGATGGTCGCGCTGGTCGGCTTCGGGTTCTTCCCGCAGCCCCTGCTGGACGCCAGCAACGACTACGTCGGTGACCTGCTCACGCACGTGGGCGTCACCGACGAGTCCCCGACCGTGTCCGCGCCGGCCGCGGACGCGAGCGCCGAGGAGGGCGAGCACTGATGTCGGAGTTCACCACGCCGTACATGGCCTACGCCGAGATCTGGCCGATCATCGTCGTGCTCGGCGCCGGCATCGTCGGCCTCGCGCTCGAGGCGTTCCTGCCCCGCGGCTCGCGGTTCCTCCCGCAGGTCGCGGTGGCGGCGCTCGGCCTCGTCGCCGCGCTCGTCGGCACCGTCTACGTGGGCGCGGACCTGGACGAGGTGGCCGACCGCGACGCCCAGGGCGTCATCGGCGGCGCCGGCTCGGTCGTCGTCGACGGCCCGACCGTGTTCCTCTGGGGCCTCGTGCTGGTCTTCGCCGGGCTCGGGCTGCTGCTCTTCGCCGAGCGTCGCCTCGAGCAGGGCGTGAGCGCCTTCGCCGGCCAGGCCGCGGCCCTGCCCGGCACCGAGGCCGAGAAGCGCACCCAGGGCCTGGAGCACACCGAGATCTACCCGCTGATGATGTTCGCGGTCGGCGGCATGCTGCTGTTCCCCGCCTCCGGCGACCTGCTGACCATGTTCGTCGCGCTCGAGGTGCTGAGCCTCCCGCTGTACCTGATGACGGGCCTGGCCCGCCGACGCCGCCTGCTGAGCCAGGAGGCGGCGCTGAAGTACTTCCTGCTCGGCGCGTTCTCCTCCGGGTTCTTCCTCTACGGCATCGCCCTCACCTACGGCTTCGCCGGGTCGATGGACCTGGCGGCCATCGACGTGGCGGTGCGCAGCGACCTCGGCAACCGCGGCCTCATGCTCATGGGTCTCGCGATGCTCGCGGTCGGCCTGCTGTTCAAGGTCGGCGCCGCGCCGTTCCAGGCCTGGACCCCGGACGTGTACCAGGGCGCCCCGACCGCGGTCACCGCGTTCATGGCGGCCTGCACCAAGATCGCCGCCTTCGGCGCCCTGCTGCGGCTCTTCTACGTCGCCTTCGGCGCGGAGCGGTGGACGTGGATGCCGGTGCTCGGTGGCGTCGCCGCCCTCACCATGCTGGTCGGCGTCCTCATGGCCATCGTCCAGACCGACGTGAAGCGGATGCTCGCGTGGTCCGCGGTGGCGCACACGGGTTTCCTGCTCACCGGCGTCATCGGCGTCCAGAGCCCCACGGAGCTGGCCGACGGCCAGGTCACCTCGCTCCAGGCGGTCATGTTCTACCTGGCCACCTACGGCTTCGCCACGGTCGGCGCCTTCGCGGTGGTCATGCTGGTGCGCGACGCCTCCGGCGAGGCCACGGGCATGGACCGGTGGGTCGGCCTCGGCCGTCGCTCGCCGCTGGTGGCCGGCGTGTTCTCGCTGTTCCTGCTCTCCATGGCGGGCATCCCGCTCACCGCCGGGTTCACCGGCAAGTGGTCGGTGTTCGTGGTGGCCATGTCCGCGGGCATGTGGCCGGTGGTCCTGGTCGCGATCCTGGCGTCCGTGCTGGGCGTGTTCTTCTACGTCCGCCAGATCAAGATCATGTTCTTCTCCGCCCCCACCGAGGCCTCGGCCAGCGTGGTCACCCCGTCCCCGCTGGTGGTCACCGTCATCACGGTCGGCGTGATCGGCACCCTCGCCCTGGGCCTGGTTCCTGGGCCGGTGCTGGACCTCGCGAGCCATGCCGGACAATTCATCAGGTGAGCACCACCCCACCGCCGGCCAACCTCGCCCTCCCGGTCACCGACCCTGAGCTGGCCCACCGTCTGCAGGAGCGTCTCGACCGCGTCGAGACGCTCCTGGCGGGTCACGTCCGTGCCCACTCCAGCTACGTCACCGAGGCCGCCAGCCACCTGCTCGACGCCGGCGGCAAGCGGTTCCGGCCGCTGCTGGTGCTGCTCGCGGCCGAGGCCGGCAGCGACCCCGAGAACGACGCCGTGCTCACCAGCGCCTGCGTCGTCGAGATCACCCACCTCGGCTCGCTGTACCACGACGACGTGATGGACGAGGCGGACGTGCGGCGCGGTGCGCCCAGCGCGAACGCCCGGTGGGACAACAACACCGCCATCCTCGTCGGCGACTTCCTCTTCGGCCGCTCCTCCGAGCTGACCGCCGAGCTGGGCCCCGAGGCCGTGCTCATCCAGGCCCGCACGTTCACCCGGCTCGTCGAGGGCCAGATCCTCGAGACGGTGCCCCCGGGTGCCGACGAGGACCCGCTCCAGCACTACCTCGAGGTCGTCGCCGGCAAGACCGGCTCGCTCATCGCCACCTCGGCGCGCTACGGGGCGATGTTCTCCGGCGCGCCCGCCGAGGTCGTCGAGGCGCTGGCCGCGTACGGCGAGATCGTCGGCAGCGCCTTCCAGCTCTCCGACGACATCCTCGACATCGCCTCGGAGACCGGCGAGTCCGGCAAGACCCCCGGCACCGACCTGCGCGAGGGCGTGCCCACGCTGCCGGTGCTCATGGCGCAGTCGCAGGCCGTCGGCTCGACCGACGCCGCCGACGTCCGCCTGCTCGACCTGCTCTCGCGGCCCCTCACCGAGGACGCGGACGTGGAGGAGGCGCTCACCCTGCTGCGCGCCCACCCGGCCATGGACGAGGCCCGCAGCTACGTCGTGGCGCAGGCCGAGGCCGCCAAGAAGCACCTCTCCGTGCTGCCCGCCGGTGCCGTGCGGGACGCCCTCGAGGCGTTCGCGGACGTGGTGGCGGTCCGCACCGGCTGAGTGGGATGGCCGCCTCCGGCGACCTACGCGACCGGGGCGACGACCCTGCGTCGTGAGCCGCGGATCGCCTCCACGGTGAACACGACGAGCCCCAGCCACACGAGGGCGAACCCGACCCACCGCTCGGTCGGCATCGCCTCGCCCTGGACGTAGACGCCGATGAGGAACTGGATAGTCGGGGTCAGGTACTGCAGCATCCCGATGGTCGTCAGCGACAGTCGGATCGCCGCGGCGCCGAAGCAGAGCAGCGGCACGGCGGTGACGACACCGGTGGTGGCGAACAGCAGCGCGTGGCCGGTGCCGTGGGCGCCGGCCTGCGCCTGGCCCGCAGCGCCGAGCCAGACCAGGTAGGCGAGCGCCGGGCCGGCGACCACCGCCGTCTCGACGGTCAGGGACTCCACCGCCCCGGCGGCGGCCTTCTTCTTCAGCAGCCCGTAGGTGCCGAACGAGAACGCCAGGACGAGGGCGATCCAGGGCAGCCGTCCGTAGCCGATCGTGAGCACCAGGACGGCCAGCACGACGAGTCCGATGGCGACCCACTGGAGCCGCCGCAGCCGCTCGCCGAGGAACAGCACGCCGAGCAGCACCGAGACCAGCGGGTTGATGTAGTAGCCGAGCGCGGTCTCGACGACGTGCTGGGTGACGACGCCATAGATGTACATGCCCCAGTTGGCGGTGATGGCGAGGGCCGCCAACGCCAGGAGGCCGACCTTGCGCCGGTCGCGCAGCAGGGCGGCCAGGGAGCGGCGCTTGCGCAGCACGAGCACGACCAGCGCCATCGTGAGCAGCGACCACACGAGCCGGTGGGCGAGGATCTCCAGCGCCCCCGCGGGCTCCAGCAGCGGGAAGTACAGGGGGAACAGGCCCCACATCGCGTAGGCGGAGATGCCCAGCAGCATCCCGCGACGACCGTCGCTCACCAGCGCACCCTAGGGGCGCGGGAGCCGCCCACGAACTCCTCAGGCGGGGTACGGTGCTGGCCGATCAGGGCGGCGGTCCGGCGTGCCGGTGCAGCTGCACCGGCGCCCGTCCAGCCGCATCCCGCCGAGCCGTCCCACCGGGAGGACCTCGTGACCCGCACCGTCCCCGCCGCCCCCGCTGTCTCCGCGGCCCTCGTGGCCGCCCTCGTCTCCGCGCTGCTGGCACTGAGCGTCGTCACCGCCCCGGCCGCGCACGCCGCCCGCGCGAACCGGGAGGTCTCCATCGCGGGCAAGGAGCCGAAGGACAACCGGTTTGTCGTGGTCGGGCGGGTCAGCCCCGTGCCCGGCAGGTCCATCAACGTCCGCATCCAGATCATGGACTGCAAGCGCGACCTGCGCTGCTCGTCCGGCTGGCGGCTCTTCGGCAAGGCCCGCACCAACGACAAGGGGCGCTACCGGATGAAGGTCCGCGGCCCCAAGGACGGCTACAACCGCGTCTACTACCGGGCCCACGTCGTGCGCACCCCGAAGTGGCAGGCCGACGTCTCCCGGGAGATCTACATCCACCGCGTCAGCTGACGCCCCCAGCAACGACACGAGCGCCGAGTCGGCAGCAACTTTCTGCCGACTCGGCGCTCGCGCACCTCGAGGGGAGGACGTCTCAGACGACCGTCCAGGTGTCGCCGCCGCCGATGAGGGCGGCCAGGCGGTCGGACTGCTCGCCCGGGGCGGCCTTGCGGGCCGAGTCGACCTGGCCGCGGGCCTGGTCGTCGTAGGTCGGGCGCTCGACCTGGCGGAAGATGCCGATGGGGGAGCGGTTGAGGTAGCCCGCGTCCGTGAGCCGGCTGATCGCGAAGGCCAGGGTGGGGTCCTGCTGGT
This sequence comes from Nocardioides bruguierae, assembly GCF_023554635.1. Lineage (NCBI taxonomy): Bacteria > Bacillati > Actinomycetota > Actinomycetes > Propionibacteriales > Nocardioidaceae > Nocardioides > Nocardioides bruguierae. Next base: position 31,134 of record NZ_JAMJPH010000001.1, on the reverse strand, counting down.
GGGCGTCGTGGACGATCACCTGCTCCAGGCTCACCTGCCCGTCGGCGTCCCCGATCTCCGCGACCTCGACGCCACCGTGGGCCGCACGGACGAGGCCCTTGGTGCCACCGCCGAACACGATCGGCTGACCGTGCTCGAGCGGGATGATCGCGTGCTCCTTGGTGTCGCGGTCCTTGATCGCGTCGAAGGCGCCGTCGTTGAAGATCGGGCAGTTCTGGTAGATCTCGACCAGGCTGGTGCCGCGGTGGGCGGCGGCGGCGGCGAGCACGGAGGTGAGGTGCTTGCGGTCGGAGTCGATGGTGCGGGCCACGAAGGACGCCTCGGCGCCCAGCGCCAGCGACACCGGGTTGAACGGGTGGTCGACGGAGCCCATGGGGGTGGACTTGGTGATCTTGCCGGCCTCGCTGGTGGGGGAGTACTGGCCCTTGGTGAGACCGTAGATGCGGTTGTTGAACAGCAGGATCGTCATGTTGACGTTGCGGCGCAGCGCGTGGATGAGGTGGTTGCCGCCGATGGAGAGGGCGTCGCCGTCGCCGGTGACGACCCAGACGGAGAGGTCCTCACGCGACGTGGCGAGGCCGGTGGCGATGGAGGGTGCGCGGCCGTGGATGGAGTGCATCCCGTAGGTGTCGAGGTAGTACGGGAAGCGGGAGCTGCAGCCGATGCCGGAGACGAAGACGATGTTCTCGCGTCGCAGGCCGAGGTCGGGGAGGAACCCCTGGACGGCCTTGAGGACGGCGTAGTCGCCGCAGCCGGGGCACCAGCGGACCTCCTGGTCGCTGGAGAAGTCCTTGCCGGTGAGCTTCTCTCCCTCGTTCAGGACGGGGACGCCCTCGGTGCCTCGCAGGCTGGGCAGGCCCAGGTCGGTGGCAGTCATCGTGCGTCCTCCTTCTCGATCTGCTCCACGAGGCCCGTGATGGCCTCGGCGAGCTCGGCGGCCTTGAGCGGCAGGCCGCGCACCTGGTTGAAGCCGACCGCGTCCACGAGGTACTTCGCGCGGATCAGCATCGAGAGCTGCCCGAGGTTCATCTCGGGGATCAGCACCTTGTCGTAGCGCTTCAGGATCTCGCCGAGGTCCTTCGGGAACGGGTTGAGGTGGCGCAGGTGCACCTGCGCGGCCTTGCCGCCCTCGTTGCGGACCCGGCGCACGGCGGCGCCGATCGGGCCGTAGGTGGAGCCCCAGCCCAGCACCAGCACGCGGGCGTCGCCGGTGGGGTCGTCCACCTCGAGCGGCGGGAGGGACTCGGCGATGCGGTCGACCTTGGCCTGGCGCAGCCGGGTCATCTTGTCGTGGTTGGCCGAGTCGTAGGAGATGTTGCCCGAGCCGTCCGCCTTCTCGAGACCACCGATGCGGTGCTCGAGGCCGGCGGTGCCCGGCGGCGCCCACGGGCGGGCCAGGGTCTCGGGATCGCGGCTGTAGGGGAGGAACTCCTCCCCCTCGGCGGGAGCGGTGGCGAAGTTCGCGTCGATCTTCGGCAGGTCGGCGACCTCGGGGACGTGCCACGGCTCGGAGCCGTTGGCCAGGTAGCCGTCGGAGAGCAGCATGACCGGCGTCCGGTAGGTGACGGCGATGCGGGCGGCCTCGAGCGCGGCGGAGAAGCAGTCGCCCGGCGACTGCGGCGCCACGATCGGGACGGGCGCCTCGCCGTTGCGGCCGAACATGGCCTGGAGCAGGTCGGCCTGCTCGGTCTTGGTCGGCAGGCCGGTCGAGGGGCCGCCGCGCTGCACGTCGATGACGAGGAGGGGCAGCTCGGTCATCACGGCCAGGCCGATCGCCTCGGACTTCAGCGCGATGCCGGGGCCGGACGTGGTCGTGACGCCCAGCGCACCGCCGTAGGCCGCACCGATCGCCGAGCCGATGCCGGCGATCTCGTCCTCGGCCTGGAAGGTCGTGACGCCGAACGCCTTGTGCTTGCTCAGCTCGTGGAGGATGTCCGAGGCCGGGGTGATCGGGTACGAGCCCAGGAAGACCGGCAGGTCGGACTGCACGCCGGCGGCGACGAGGCCGTAGGCCAGCGCCAGGTTGCCGGTGATGTTGCGGTAGGTGCCGGCCGCCATGGGGGCGGGCTTCACCTCGTACTGGACGACAAAGGTCTCGGTGGTCTCGCCGAAGTTCCAGCCGGCCTTGAGCGCGGTGAGGTTCGCGTCGCGAATGTCGGCCACGCGGGCGAACCGCCGGTGCAGGAACTGCTCGGTCGGCGCGATCGGGCGGCCGTAGAGCCAGGAGAGCAGGCCGAGCGCGAACATGTTCTTCGCTCGGGCGGCGTCCTTGCGGGAGAGGCCGAACTCCTTGACCGCCTCGACGGTCATGCCGGTGAGGTCGACGGGGTGCACCGAGTAGCCCGCGAGGGGGCCCTGGTCGCCGCCGTCCTCGGCGTCGAGCGCCTCGAGCGGGTTGGACTCGTAGCCGGCCTTGGTGAGGTTGCGGCCCGTGAAGTCGTGGGTGTCGACGATGATCGTCGCGCCCTTCGGCATGTCGCCCAGGTTCGCCTTCAGCGCCGCGGGGTTCATCGCGACGAGGACGTCGGGGGCGTCACCGGGGGTGAGGATGTCGTGGTCGGCGAAGTGCACCTGGAACGACGAGACACCGGGGATCGTGCCCTGGGGGGCGCGGATCTCCGCGGGGAAGTTCGGCAGGGTGACGAGGTCGTTGCCGAACGACGCCGACTCCTGCGTGAACCGGTCTCCGGTGAGCTGCATGCCGTCACCGGAGTCGCCCGCGAACCGGATGACGACCCGGTCGAGCTGCTTGACCTGCTTGGACACCTGCGTCCGCTCCTCAACATCGCTGCGCCGCGCGGGATCGTGGTCCGGGGTTGCCGGTGTGCCGGGGGTGCGCCCACGTCCCGCGAGGCGGTCCGGGGCGTCGGCTGGGCGGCGACGCTCTTCCACTGTAGACAAGAAGTGAGGCAGACCTTTCCTCCGCAGGGGTGCGTGGACAGGCACGACGGCCGGCCGCGATCTGTGCTCCACTACGCGCAGGTCAGCCCGGGTGTCCGGGGGTGGGGATAGCCCCCTCGTAGGCTCGGCCCCTGTGAGCAGCGCATCCGAGGAGTTCGACGTCGCCGTCGTGGGCGCCGGGCCGGCCGGCTCGTCGGCGGCACGGGCCGCCGCGCAGGCCGTTGCGCGGGTCGTCCTGCTCGAGCGAGCGGCCTTCCCGCGGTACAAGACGTGTGGCGGTGGTCTCATCGGGCCGAGCCTCGCGGCCCTGCCCGGCACCCCGCCCGCGCGGGCCGAGGTCCTGCGGGTCTCCACGACGTTGCGCGGTGGCGCGCCACGCGAGCGGCACAGCCCGGACGGCGGCCCCGTGCTGCGCACCGCCGCGCGGACCGAGCTCGACGCCTGGCTCGCCGACGCCGCCTCGTCCGCGGGCGCCGACGTGCGGCTGGGGGTGGGGCCGGTGACCGTGCCCGACGACGCCGCCACGTCCGCCGGGCCGATCGAGCTGCGCACCGCCGACGGCCTCGTGCGTGCGAGCACCGTGATCGGCGCCGACGGCACCTCGAGCCGCGTCGCGCGCGCCGTGGGGGTGCGGGTCGCGGAGACGGACCTCGGCCTCGAGGTCGAGCTGGACGCCGGTGGGCAGGCCGCGGCCTGGGCCGACCGGGTCCACCTGGACTGGGGGCCGCTGCCCGGCTCCTACGGCTGGGTCTTCCCGAAGGGTGACTCCCTCACCGTCGGCGTGATCGCGGCGAAGGGCCGACCGGCCGAGACGCAGGCCTACCTGCGGGCGCTCGTGGAGCAGCAGGGGCTGGCCGGGCTGCGCGTGCTGCACGACTCCGGGCACCTCACCCGCTGCCGCACGCCGGACTCGCCGCTGGGTCGCGGGCGCCTGCTCGTCGCCGGGGACGCCGCTGGCCTGCTCGAGCCCTGGACGCGCGAAGGCATCTCGTTCGCGGTCCGCTCGGGCCTCGCGGCCGGACGCGTCGCGGCCGAGGTCGTGCTCGGCGGCGGGCCGTCGTCCCACCTCGGCTCGATGGCCTCCGCCTACGAGGCGGCCCTCGCCGCCGACCTCCTCCCCGAGATGGCAGCCGGACGACGGTGCCTGGCCGCGTTCGAGCGGCGCCCCGCGGCCTTCCACCACCTGCTCGCCGGCCCCGGCTGGCGCTCGTTCACGCGGCTGACCCGCGGCGAGACCACCCTCGCCCGCGCGTGGGAGCACGGGGTCGTGCGCGCCGGCATCGCCCTCCTCTCCGCCGCCGGTGGTCGAGGTGCGAGGAGCGCCGGCGACGAGCCACGAGACCCCCGCACCTGACCGCAGCCGGTGGTCGAGGAAGGGCGGCTACCCCCGCACCGACGCACCTCCGGAAAGCCCGACGGGGAGCACCGCCGGGACGTGGTCCCGACGACGCTCCCCGTCGTGCGGCTCCGATGGTCGAGGAAGGGCGAAGCCCTGCCGCGAGACTCTCAGCGGTAGTTCGTGAACTGCACCGCGAAGTCGTAGTCCTGCTCCTTGACCAGGGCGATGATCGCCTGGAGGTCGTCGCGCTTCTTGGACGAGACGCGCAGCTCGTCGCCCTGGATCTGCGCCTTGACGCCCTTGGGGCCCTCGTCGCGGATCAGCTTGGAGATCTTCTTGGCGTTCTCCGAGGAGATGCCCTCCTTGAGCGCGATCGAGATCTTCGACTGCTGGCCGGACTGGCGCGGCTCGGAGGCGTCGATGGTCTTGAGGGAGACGTTGCGCTTGATGAGCTTGCCCTTGAAGACGTCGAGGACGGCGGTGGCGCGGTCGTCGGCGGAGGCGCTGATCTCGATCGCCTCCTCGCCCTGCCACTCGATGGTGGCGCCGGTGCCCTTGAAGTCGTAGCGGGTGGCGATCTCGCGCGCGGTCTGGCCGAGCGCGTTGTCGACCTCCTGGCGGTCGATCTTGCTGACGATGTCGAACGACGAGTCGGCCATGAGGCTGGTGTCTCTCCTGCTCGGGTGGGGTGCTGCGGGGTAGGCCGCGCGGATTCCGCACCGGCCCGGGTGCCTTGCTATTGTCTCCTCTCGTTGTGGCACCGCCCAAACGCGGCTTCACGACATGGCAGATTGCCCGAGCGGCCAATGGGAGCGGACTGTAAATCCGTCGCGAAAGCTTCCCAGGTTCGAATCCTGGATCTGCCACCAGCAGGACAAAGAGCCCCTGACCAGCGGAAACGCCGGTCAGGGGCTCTTTCGTTGTGTCCGGCTGTGCCTGACGGTGATCGGCTGTGTGCGGGGGTCTTTCCCAAATGCGTCCCAAAGTTTGGGGCGCCAGTCGCCGCTCGGTCGGCGTGAGGCGCGACCCTCGAGCCGTAGATGTGCGGACGTGAGGAGTTCGTGACCGCGTCCTTACCGAGGAGCCGAAGTAATTGAAACTTGGCGTACCTAACGTCGTCGTGAGGGTCAACGGACCCGGCGACTTCGAGAGGACGGGCACATGGATTCAGCGGCACCGAAGGACGAGGGCAGCACCTGGGACGTGGTCGTGGTCGGCGGCGGCCCGGTGGGGTGTGCGGTCGGCCTGGAGCTGAGGCGCCACGGAGTCCGTTGCCTGGTGATCGAGAAGGACGCGGTGACGCCCCGCTACCCCGTCAAGGCCATGCTCCTCAATCCCCGGACCCTGGAGTTCATGCGTCGTTGGGGCATCGCGGACGACATCCGCGCGGCCGCCACGACGCCTGAGGGATGGCGGAAGGGGGTCACGTTCGCCACGTCGCTCACGGGCAAGGACCTGGGGCACTTCCGCGACGGTTTCGACTTCCGCGCCTCGGAGGAGGGCGACGACGTCTCGGAGGGCGCGCAGGTCATCATGCAGCCCGACACCCTGCGCGTGATGCGCGCAGCCCTGCTCGAGTCGGGAGCCACCTACCGCGACGGCGTGACGGTCGACGAGGTGGTCGACGGACCTGACGGCGTGGTCGTCACGATGACGGATCAGGCAACTGGCGGCGTGTCGACGCTCCACGCGGCGTACGTCGTCGGAGCCGACGGTCCGCAGAGCATCGTGAGGTCGACCGCGGGGATCCAGCGCTCGGGCCGGGGAGGGATCGCGGCCAACCTGCTGCTCCACTTCCGGGTCGAGGGCCTGCTGGACGAGGCCGGCCCGACGCCGGCAGCGTTCACCAGCCTGACCTCCCCGGCCGGCAGCGCCTTGGTCGTCCCCATCGACCGAGAGACCTGGTGTGCTCACGTGGCGGGCCATCCGGTCGACGTCGACGTCGACAAGCTCGACGTCGAGGCCATCGTCAGGCGAATCATCGGCGCAGATCGCCCCTTCGAGGTCGTCTACGCCGGTGCGTACAAGATCCACGAGCGGATCGCCGACGAGTATCGCGCGGGACGACTCTTCATCGCCGGCGACGCTGCTCACCTGTACGCGCCCTTCGGCGGACACAACATGAACTCGGGCTTCGGTGACGCCGTCAACCTCGGCTGGAAGCTGGGAGCCGTGGTGAATGGCTGGGCCGACGACTCCTTGCTCGACACGTACGGGCCTGAGCGTCGGCCGATCGCTGTCACGAATGCCACGGAGGCGTCGAGCAACGTCGCGCGCTTCGTCGGCGCAGCGCGCGGCATCATCGAGGAGATGACGGGGACGGACGTGGATGCGCCCGGTGTCGAGGCTGAAGCGAGGCGTCGCGGCTGGGGCGACCGCCTGTGGCAGGGCACCAAGCTCCAGTACGTGGCTCGCGGGATCACCCTCGATCAGCGTTACGTCAGCGCTGCGGTGGCTGACGACGACGGTGACGTCGCGCCGTGGACGTCGATGACCTACACGCCGAGCGCCAAGCCGGGACATCGCCTGCCGCACGTGTGGCTCGAAGACGGGTCGTCGCTCTATGACCACCTGGCTCCTGGACTCACCCTGCTCGCGGCGCCGTCCGCGAGTGTCTCGGCCGAGAGGTTCAGGCAGGCTGCCGTGGCTGCCGGCACGCCGCTCGAGATCCTCGAGATCAACGACCTGGCGCTGCGGGTGAAGTGCGGTGCTCCACTCGTGCTGGTCCGTCCCGATCAGCACGTCGCCTGGCGTGGGCATGGGGTGGAGGACGCGGATGCCGTCCTTGCCGTGGCGACCGCTCGCACTGTCTCGACGGGCGTATCTGGCGCCGCGTGACGCGCGTGATGTACATGCTCGCCCTCGTCGGGGCAGCGGTGGTCCCGCCCCGACGGGGGTCGTGCGTCCCGGAGTCCGCAGCCGTCCTGATCCTGCCAGGCTCCCGGGGATGGGGCCCTCACGCGGATCGTTGTCTGCGGGCTTGTCCCGCCTGCGTACCAGAGTTCAGGGCGGTGGTGGGCGGCCGCACGGACGCGGCGCCTGCGCGACTCAGCCCCGCTCGGCGCCGGCCCGTGCGCCGATGCGGACTCCGAGGTCATCGAGCTCGTCGAGGAGCGCGGCGGCGCCCCACACCTGGTTGCGGGTGCGCTGGGTGAGCGGTCGGACGACCCCACTGGTGTGGAGGCGGTCGATGGCGGCGTAGACCGAGCTCGGTGGCCCGCCAATGGTGGTGGCGATCTCGTCGGTGGTGAAGACGGGCGTCTCGAGCAGCGTGTCGAGGATGCGGCGGGCTGCGGACCCGTTGCGGGGCCGGCGCGCCGCGTCCAGCCAGGTGTCGGGCAGCTCGGCCAGTCGAGTGGCGGTGGTTGCGGACTCCTCCGCAGCCAGCGTGGAGGCGTGGGTGAAGGCGCGGATGATCGGCGCCGCGTCACCGGCCCGATAGGCGCCGAGGGCATCGAAGTAGTCGTCGCGTCGAGCCACCAGGGCCGAGGCGAGGGGGACGACGACGCGGCTGGTGATGCCGCGTCGCCGCAGGATCGTGTTGATGAGGGCGCGTCCGATCCGGCCGTTGCCGTCGGTGAAGGGGTGGATCGACTCGAACTGCGCGTGCGTCAGTGCTGCCTGGGTGAGGACGGGTACGTCGGTCCGTCCGGCATAGGCGATCAGGTCGTCGAGGTGTGCGGGCACGGTCTCGGGTGGGGACGGCACGTAGAGGGCGCCGCGGGGGGAGTGGTCCGACCCGCCGATCCAGTTCTGCATGTCCCGGAGGCGGCCCGCGTAGGCGCGCTCCTCGGGGTCGTCTGCCATGAGGATGCGGTGGGCGGACAGGATGGCCCCGAGCGTGAGGGCGCGCCCGGTGCCAGTGCAGCTGCCGGCGGCGCCCGGTGGGTGCGCGTCGGCGTCGGGTCCGACGGAGTCGATGAGGTCGGCCAGCGCCCGGGTGGAGGCCACCATCGACATCGCCGAGGCGTGCGCCTTGATCCCGTGCAGGGCGCGGGCGTAGTCGTCCGTGGACGCCTCGACCCGCTCGATCTTGGACGACGCGACGGACTCCGCCCGTAGCAGCATCGTCGCCAGGGGAGCGAGGTGCTCACCAAGAGTGTCATCGAGGCGGCTGATGGCCCGCAGCGCGGCGTCCATGTCCGCGCCGAGCGCGGACGGCGTCGCGAGGTCCAGGTCCGCCAGCCGAGGCGGCAGGCTCACCTCGACCTCGCGCATCGTCCGGTCCTCGCGGGTGCCTCCCCGGAACGACTGACGCCAGGGCGTGACTCGACGCTCGTGGGCAGGGATAGGCAGGGCCGCTGGGCTCGGACCAGGCATCGGGACCTCCTCCATCGTGACGTGCCCTGTAAGTCGGAACACTGCCGCGCTATTCCGAGTTAGTCCACTCTATTCCGGAATACTGCCGGTCTGTTCCGAGATACGCGGGGTCACCGATCCGCGCGATCTCGGACGTTGCCGTGCACGTAGGCGTCGATCTGCGCTTGCGCGGTCTCGAGCTGTCCGTCGACGCAGCCGGCGTAGACGTCCAGGAGGACGCGGGTGCTGTGCCCCGCCCAGCTGGCGACCTGGGCGGGTGCGACGCCGGCGTTGAGCCAGGTGGTGAGGCAGGCGTGGCGTAGGTCGTAGGGGCGACGGGCGAGTGGTGAGGCCTGTTGCTGCTCGGTGAACGTGGCCTCGCGGGCGTTCTTCCATGCCAGTGACAGGGTCGATTCCGAGACGAGGGTCTTGTACGGCTTGGGCAGCGGGACGCCGGAGCGTCCGGTCCGGGCGGCGAAGAGGTGGCCGTCGACGTCGCACTCGAACCGGTCGAGGTGTCGGGTCAGCAGCTCGACGAGGCGTGGGTCCGCCGGGACGACCCGGTAGTCGCCGGGTGCACGGTGCTTGAGCTGACGGGTCTCGACGCCGGTGCCGTCGTTGGTCCAGGACTTGCCGGGGCGCTGCTGGGTGCGGCTGAGGGTCAGCTCGCCCCAGCCAGTGGTGGGGAGGGTCAGGTCGCTGCGTTGGAGGGTGCGGGCCTCGGCGGGGCGCAGACCTGCGTAGAGCAGGAGGCCGAAGTAGGCGGCGAGGTGTGGGGACCGTTCGGCGACGGCGCTGATGAGCGTGGCTCCCTGTGCCTGGCTCACGACGACCCGGGGATCGATGCGGGTGACACCGGAGTAGGAGCGGTTCTTGATGCCGTGGAGCGGGTTGGTCGACAGCACCTGCGCCTCGACGGCGAACTCGAGCAGGTTGTGCAGGGTGGCTCGCCGCCGGCGCACGGTGGACGCGGCGCAGGGCCGGCCGTCGATGCGGGTGCCGAGGGTGGTGAGCACCTGGCGCAGGACGAGCGGGTCGGCGATGCGGGTGGCCGGGACGTCGCCGGCGCGGAGCGCTGCCAGTGCGGTCGGGTCGTAGGTGGCTGCGGTAGTGCCTCGGGCGCAGATCCCGTAGCTGACGGCCGAGGTCAGGTCCGTGCGCTTGTGACGCCCAAGTCGGTTGGCGTCACCCAGGACGCCGAGCGTCGCCAGCGAAAGGGCCTCGGCGATGCCCTTGCGGTGGCGTGGTGAGGCGAAACCCCACTTGGCCTGGCAGTACGTCTCGACCAGTCCGAGCCAGGTCATGGTGCGGGCGGGGCTCGCGGCTCGCACGGTCGACATCGGGAGCCCGCTGGTGAGGTCGAACGCCTCGCCGGCGCGCACGGCTGCGAGCAGCTGACCGCGGAAGACGTCGGCCTGCTTCTTGGTGGGGAAGGTGGTGCCGTGCCGTCGGCCTTCGACGGCCCATCGGACGCGGTAGCTGGTGCCACGGCGTCCCTCGTACTTCTCCAGGTCCCAGACCCGGACCCGCAGGGATGAGTCGGTGTCGTCGTGCATGGTCGGCCTCTCGTCGTGGATGTGTCCACGACCGTGACCCGGTTGCGGCTCGCCTGCTCACCGGCGGACTTCTTCTGTGGAGAGGGGCGCGTTCTCCACAGGCCAGGTCCGTGGTGAGACCTGTGGTGAGGGCTCACCACCACGCTCGCCTCATGACGGACGAACCTCCGGCACCCGCGCGTGCCAGCGCCTGCCCGCGGTGCGGAGACCTGTTGCCGCACACGGGCCGCGGACGTCCTCGTGTCTGGTGCTCGCAGCGTTGTCGGCGGGCGGCCTACGAAGAGCGCCGCGCGGCCGTCGCGGGTGCGATCGCGGTGGAGGTGCGGCAGGTGCCCGCGAGCCATGGGCTGGAGCAGTGCGTCGCCGCGGTCGCTTCGTCACCGGCTGCCGTGCGGCGCCTGCTCGACGCGCTGACCGAGCAGGCGAGCGCCGTCGCCGACGAACCACGGTGGGAGCCGACCTTGCGGGCGCTGGAGCGACTCGTGCGCGAGCTGAACCAAGGGAGTGCGTCGGGCCGGTACCGCGGGCGACGCTGATATCTCGGATGCCTCGACGCGAGCCGGATGCCACAGTGGCGGCGTGGCCGTCGATGAGCAAGCTGCCATCCGGGTCCTGCGGGCTGCCGGGCTGACCCCTGTCGGCGTCCTCGGCCGGGGCGTGGAGGGCGTCGTCCTCGACCTGGGTGACGGCACCGCGGTCAAGGTCTGGTCGAGCCGCTCCCGCGCGGACCTCGACCTGCTGCGGACGTTCTACGAGGGCATCGAGGCAGGACGCTCCGCCGGCTCATCGGTGATGCTCCCGCTCATCGTGGACCTGCGGGAGGTGGACGGGAACCTCATCTCCATCGAGCGGCGCCTCGCCGGCGAGCCGGTCTGGCAGGCCGATGGTTCGTCGCCGGATCTGTTGGCTGCCGACATCGACGTCATGACGGAGGCTCTCGCCGCGCTGGCCGCGATTCCGGCGAGACCGTCACTTCTCGCGCTCCCGATGCTACCGGGCGAGCCCGCCTTCCGCCCTGGCGCCGCGTTCGAGACGCAGCTCGCCGACCTGGTGGCACGCCAGGTGACGCGGTTCGAGTCGGCACTGGCCGCCGCGCATCCACCCGTGCAGTCGACCGCGGCGAGCACGATCGCTGCGCTTCGCTCGCTGGAGCCGGCGGCACCGACGCTGGTGCACGGCGACCTCATCGCTGCCAACGTCCTGAGGACGGGAGGCCGCGCCACTGCCGTCCTCGACTTCGGCTTCCTCAGCACCGCCGGCGACCCGGCCTTCGACGCTGCGATCGCCGCCAGCGTCTACGACATGTGGGGCCCTCGCGCACGGGACATGGAGCGGACCCTGGACGATGCCTGGTGCGCGGCCTTCGGCCACGCCCGCGACCGATTGCTCGTCTACCGAGCGGCCTACGCGCTCATCACCGCGTGCTGCTTCGGGGATGACGGCTCGGACGGTCACTTCACCTGGTGCATCGCGATGCTGGATCGACCAGACGTGCAGGACGCTATCCGCGGCTGAGCTAGCGGCTCGGTGGCATCCGAGCCACGTCTCGTGGTGCGAGGCGCTGGCCCGTGGGCTGCCTGAGGGGTGAGGCCGCGATGCCGAGCCGCTGATGGGCTGTTCTCCGCTGCCAACTACTCAGGAGACGTGCGTTGCGTCGGAACTATGAGTGGACGCTTGAGTCCGCTGTCTACGGCACGATCCCTTCGGGTCCGCATGTCGGCCAGGACTGCCCTTGAGACGCTGGAGAAGCTGGCTGGCAGTCGTGGTGGCAGTTGGCTGGGGAGTCCTGGCTGTGCGCCAGGTAGCCGGCATTGCCGGCGGGGCCGATGAGCCGGGCGCATATGTTGCTGCCTTCGTGTGGGTGGTGGGGGCGTGCGCCTTTCTTGCGCTTGGATTGCAGCGGGATTCTGACAGCCGCCGCTGATGGGACGGATCTGCTTCGGCACGGTGCGCGGCGTCACCGGACGGCGGAGTCGTTTCGACAGTGCCGTCTCTCGCGGCCAACGAGCGGGTGAGGCAACGGCCGTCGACGACTGGTGAGGTCGTTACTAGTTGCCCGCATGAATTCAGGAGAGACCTGTGAGTACTCATGACGCCCCTGTCCCCCGCGAGCCCGTGTACTTGACGTATGGCGCGCTGGCCGGCGCCGCGGTTGGAGGCCTGATCGGTGTCGTCATTGGCGGCGAGTGGACGGTCTTCTGGCTCGCTCTTGTCGGCGTCGCGGCCTGGTTGGCCGGCATGCACTTCCTCCGAAAGGAACACAAGCAGACCCACCCGACCAAGAGCTGACGCCTTGAGCCGGGACTCTGACAGCCTGTCCCCAGCGCAGCAACGGAGCCGCGCGTGGATCGCGGGCCACCCGTGGGCGTTGGCTGATGCTGCTGCTCTGATCGGCTTTGCATGCGGATACTTCGCCTATGGAGGATGGCTCCCCGGCCTCTTCGGTCTCCTCGCGGGCGCCGTTGTGGGCTGGGGGATGACAGTGGATTTCCGACGCGACAGCCCCCGTGGGAAGACGCGGATTGCCACGGTGCTGCAGCAGTCATCGCCCTGATTGTCCTGGTCTATGTCAAGGCAACGTGATGGCATTCTCCCGATAAATGGCATTCCCAGGCGACACCTTGGTCGTGTTCCTTACGTCCCGGGTGTCGTTCCGGCACCCCTGCTGGTGCTCTGAATGGGCATCCACCCGTCGCGCCGCATGGCGCTTCACGGCGGACACGGGATCGGGGCACGTGTGGGCACGGACCTCGGAGCCGCCCCCGACATGGACCCTCCTCTGGCTGGCCTGGGTTGCGATGGCATCCGCAACTGGCTCGCACGCGGGGCGGCAACGACTTGGCGCAGACCGACCGATCGGCGGTTCCCCGACTGGCTGGCTCATGCCGACATCGACGAGCACGTCGCTCACGAAGTCGGCTTCAATGCCGGAATCCAGCAGGACACTGACACGGCACCCAGCGCTGCCAGCCCCGGCCTGGGCGCACCCGGCATGTCCTGGGCAGGCTGTGAGGACGCTGAAGCCGGCGCTTTCGCGAGCGCTGGCCACACCCACTTACGCCGCCCCGCACTTTCGTACGGACGCTTCACCATCCCGGTGATGCACTAGGTGTGTGGGTCTAACTTCGGGTACCCGATCTCTCGGCCTGGCAGGTCCGTCGAGTCCTGGTGGGCGGGGAGGGCGATGGCATGTGTTTGCCGGACGGGCTGCTTGTCCGTGTCGTTGAGAGGGGGCAAGGTGCAGTTGCCACCGGGCCAGAGTGAGACCGGTTCGTGCAGCAGACCCCACGCCAGAAAATGGGGATCAATGGCAGACTGACCACCTGGCTCGCGGGACGGCCGTTGGAATGAAAGGGCGCACGGGGTGAAGTGTCGGTTTGGGCCTGACGGTGTCCACTTCTTCGACCGATCGAGCGGACTGAACGTCCTGGTCGACGAGGTGACGGTGCCTGAAGAGCGATGGTCTCCAGCCCCCCGTCAGGTGTCGATCGCTCTGACCAACGCTTGCGACTTGGCGTGTGCGTACTGCTACGCACCCAAGCACCACGCCCGGCTTAGCCCGGACCGTCTCCGTGCATGGATCACCGAACTCGATGCTGCCGGCACCCTCGGCGTCGGATTCGGCGGCGGGGAACCCACCCTGTATCGACATTTGGCCGAGGTGTGTGCCTTCGCTGCCGACCAGACGCGCATGGCGGTCACGATGACCACGCACGGACATAGGTGGGACGCCGACCTGATCGAGCGGCTTCGCGGCGCCGTGCACTTCGTCCGGATCAGCGTCGACGGCGTCGAAGCGACGTACGAGCGGCTGCGACGGCGGAGTTTCGACGCCTTGTGCGACCGTCTAGACCTCATCAGCCAGGCTTTCCCGATTGGCTTGAACTGTGTCGTGAACGAAGACACCATCGATCAGCTCACTCAGGTCGCAGAACTCGCGTCCGCCCACGCGGCTTCCGAACTGCTACTCCTGCCCGAGAAAGCCACCAGCGCTCGGCCGGGCGCGGCACCTGAGGTGGTGTCGGCGCTGCGAACTTGGGTGCTTGCCTACGCGGGACCGGTGCCGTTGGCCGTTTCGGCAGGTGAGGCTTCGGGATTGCCGACCGCCGTGGCGCTTCCAAAGGAAGTAGGTCTGCGGTCGTATGCCCATATTGACGCCACTGGGTCAGCACGTACGACCTCGTACTCAACCATCCGTGAGCCAGTCACCGAGGACGGTGTCCTGGCGGCTTTTGACCGACTCGCAGTAAGGGGCGCGGCATGAAGCTCTGGAACGGATTCGGGACCGAACACTCGATGAACCTGGTGATGATCGGCCAGTTCAAGGACGTAACGTTCGCGCGAGCAGCGAAGCGCATCCTGGATCGGCTGAAGGAAGGGGCGAAAGCTGAGGAGAAGGCTGGCCGGCTTGTCATCGGGGACCCTTTGGTGGAGTTCAGCGACGAACTGTTCAAGATCCTGAGCGAGGCGGAGATCTACAGTCTTACCTACGCCGACTTTGAGCAGTTCTTGTACGACGACACGAAGGTGAGCCTGTCGGGCGACCAGATCGTGATCGAGACTGACGAGGTTGAGGTCATCGCGTTCGTCAAGGTGCTCCTCGACAAGGGTGCAAAGCTAGAAATGTATTCCGGTCACGACTTCAAGGACACCGGATACGGGCGGGTGACGTGACCGCGTTGAGCCGCAGCCAGGACATCGCTTTTCCGAAGCCAGAGGACGTCCTCGTCGGCGTGTCGGGACGATGACGGAACTGAACTGGGACCGCTTCGAGGAACTACCGGGCGACTCTACAACGAACTTCGAGCTGCTGTGGCGTGGAGCGATCAAGCACAACTACGCCCGATACGGACGGTTCCGTGCGCGCGCTCAACAGCCGGGTGTGGAGTTCCATCTAGAACTCGAGCAAGAGTGCCATCTCGGCGAGCCTGGCCGCTGGTACGGGTGGCAGACCAAGTGGTGGAGGATCGGGTCCGGCACTCAGATCGGCGTCAACCGGCGGACGGATGTCCAGGACTCGCTGAACACCACGAAGAAGTACCTACCGCGGTTGACGGACTGGGTGCTATGCACGCGTCGGGCCCTGACCCCAACTGACCAGAAATGGTACGACGACCTTGCTCCCGGGGTCCGGCTTCACAACGCAGTCGCCGAGGAACTTTCTGCTCTGCTTACCGGGGAGGCGGCGCTGCTGCGAGAGACGTTCTTCGGCGACCTCATCCTGACGCCACATCGCCTGGAGGTATTGCAGGGAGGTTCAGTCGAGGAGGTGAGCGAGCGCTGGTTCCCCGAGGTGCACCAGATCACCGAGGCCGAGCAGACGCTGCGGCGGATGCTGGCCGAGCCGGAAGCTTGGACCCACTTGGCGGCCATTGGGTCGGAGATCGAGAAATTCACCGCCGTTATCGAGCGGGAGGTGGTCGCAAGCCCACTTCCTAAGCCGATGCAGGCAGAGCTTGACGAACTGCTGACGACGGCGGCGAGGATCTGCGACCTTCTCGCAGAGGCTCACCAACGGCTCGGCTCGGATGGTGATGGTAGCTGGTTGGAGATCGACGAGGTCGAGGTCCCGGCGCCACCGCCCCGCACGCCCTCGGCGCTACGTCGGCTTAGGGCCATGAACCATCCCGCTTCGCTCGCATGCACGAATCTGGTTGCTCATGCCCGTCGGGCCAGCGACCTCGCGAACGACGTCTTTGACCAGTTGCAGGTCCGACTCGCTGTCGTGACCGGCGATGCCGGCTACGGAAAGACCCAGCTCGCCGCGAAGTTGACGACCGAAACGTCCTCTCGGCCCGCCGGTGTCCTTCTGCATGGCCGCCTGCTGAGTGCCCGCGACACCCTCGATCGTTTCGCGTCCCAAGTCTCATTGGCGGGCAAGGTGGTGGAAACGTTCGAGGCGCTCCTTGCGGCGGTCGACGCCGCCGCGTCCAGAGCGCGATGCAGGATACCGATTGTCATCGACGGCCTCAACGAGGCGGAGTCGCCGGCGGCTTGGAAGCCGCTGTTGAGCAGGCTGCACGCGCTGCTGAAGAAGTACTCCTCGGTGCTGGTCGTGTGCACGATCCGCGGCGACTTCGTGCAGAGTTCTATCCCTTCATCACTCAATGACTTCGTCGAACTCGAAGGGTTTTACGAAAATCTGGACGAGGCCGCCGCAAGGTATTTCGATTACTTCAATATCGACGCTCTTGGGGTCGACCTTCCGCGCGAACTGCTGCGACGGCCGTTGGCTCTGCGGATCTACTGCTCGGTAGCTAACCCCGATCGCAAGGTGCGGGTGTCGCTGGTGGACCTTCCTCGCTCCCTAAACGAGATGTTCGACGCCTACCTGCTTCACGTCGCCGAGCGGATCGAGCAGCTGAACCCTCGGCTCAGCCGCGAGGACGTGCTGGGGGCGCTTGAGCAGTTCGGCATGGAGCTGTGGGAGACCACCGCTCGCGACGTTGGGAAGGCCCGCACGCGGGAGTTATTCGGCGACACGGAACGGCGCTGGAACGAAGGCATCCTGACCGCGCTCGAACAGGAGGGCGTGTTGATCCGGCAGGCGCCGCTGGAAGTTGCCCCTCAGGCTGGCGTAACTCGACTTGCCGCCGGCGACGATTCGAGGGTCGCGGTCGCCTACGACCTTCTCGCGGGCCACATTCTGGCGTCGGCTGTGGTCAGGTCTGGCGGGCAGGAGTTCGTCGACTCCCTAAGTACGCCCGAGCTCACCGCTCGGTTGCTCGGGCCCAGCGGGGAAAGGCACTCGCTTGCGACCGACATTCTCGACGGCCTGACGTACGTTCTACCCGAGTCGGGTCGGGGTCACCTTTGGCAGGCGCTCGACCCGTCTGTCGCGGCAGGGGCGTTGCTGCGCACCACTACGCTCCGAGCGGGGAACGTCGACAAGGAAACCGTTGGCGCGTTTGTAAGGAATCTGCCGTCCCTTGGCCGTGGCCGGACGCTCTGGACGCGCCTCCAGTCTGTCCGGGCTGTGGAGTCGCACCCGTTGAACGCACAGTTCCTCGACTCGATCTTGGGCCCGATGGCCGTCGGGGACCGAGACCTGCTGTGGTCTGAGTGGCTCAGGACTGCTCAAGGCGCTGTCCTCTCGGACGCACGCGCGCTTCGGGCCCATTGGCAGAGCGATACCCGGCGCACTGCGGGAGATGCGCTACGAGCCCGGTGGCTCATGTGGGTGCTGACCAGCACCGTGCGCGACCTTCGCGACGCGGCCACGGCGGCTTTGTACTGGTACGGCCGCCACGACCCCGCCGGATTGTGCGCGCTGGCGCTCGACGCCCTCACCGTCAACGATCCGTACGTCGGCGAGCGGATGGTCGCTTCGGCTTACGGAGTTGTCACAGCTCATCAGCAGCACACCCCCGGATTCGACGAGATCTTGGGGGACTACCTCCACGGCCTGCTGCGGACTGTCTCCGGGTCGGAGCCGTCCGCACCGACTTACCACCGCCTGATCCGTTACTACATCGCCGGCACGTTCGAGTTCGCCCGTCAGCACAACCCACAGGCGGTACCAGGCGACGCGGTCGACGGCATTGTCTTCGCGGACGCTCCGCTCCCCGAGCCGTTGCCTGAAGGTGACCCGCGGCGGGCGGAGGTGGACCACACCATTCAGATGGACTTCGGCAACTACACCATCGGCCGGCTCTTCGACGACCGTAGGAATTACGACAATAAGCACCGAGGGCACGCGGAAGCGACCGCGCAGGTTCTCGGCGTGGTTTATGACCTGGGATGGCGCATGGAGCTCTTCAGCGATGTTGACTCCTTCGTCGGACGTAGCGGCCCGGACCGAAACCCAGGACGCGTCGAGCGATATGGGAAAAAGTATGGATGGATCGGGTTCTATCTGGTCTCCGGTGAGCTCGTTGCGCATGGAAGTCGTGTCCCGTGGCTCGAAGTCGATATTGATCCGACTTTCCCCCAACCGTCATCACCGGCACCCGTGACGATCTCGACCTGGGTGTCAAAGTCGCCCGAGGACGACCGAGACTGGTTGCTGTACGGCCCCGTGGACACCCCAGACCACCTGCTGCATCGCGAGGTCCTGGACGGTGACACGGGGCCATGGGTCCTAGTGCACGCTGAGTTGACTGAAACGGACGGCGAGACCGGGCGCAGGACCTTCGGACTCTTCAACACTGTCGCGGTCCAACGCGAGGACCTCGACCGATTGCTCGAATGGTGGAGAACGGTTAGGCATCCGGGGCGGGACATTATCGACCTGCCGACCTCCTACTACCTGTTCGCGGGTGAGGTCCCGTGGCATCCGCGGATGGCAACGTCGGGCGATGACTTGGCGGGAACCACGAGACCATCGACTGCGGCCGCCTTCGGGGACGACGAAGGCCCCACTTCTGTGGATTTAAGTGGTGGCGAGTCGGCGGCCGATCCGCACCATGACGAAGACCTGTACTTCGATGAGATTCGGATCTACGGCGACGAAGGGGAGAGCGAGGACGGCGACGAGGGCGGATCTGCCCTTGACGCGCTAATCACGGAGTACGGCGGGGCCCTTGCCGGAACCAGGCGCAAGTGGCCCAAATACGAGAGCGTCCCGTTCGAGTCCCTTGCGCACACCTTCGCATGGGAAGGTCACCACAGTGCGGAGAATCAAGCGTTCGCCTACCTGCCCAACCGCTTCCTGTCGCTTAAAAATCAACTGCACGCTGTCGGTGCGAGCTTCGACCAGGTCGACCCGGAAGGACGACTGGCGACGAAGTCTTACGCGGCTCTCGACGGGTGGGAGGGGCACCTGCTCTACATCCGCGAGGACTGTGTTCAGACGTATGCCCAGGGACGAGCGATCGTCTCGTTCGGTTGGGGCGAGCGAGAGAGCCACCTTGCATGGCACAAGATGCCCGTTCTACTACGAGACGTGTACCAGTCGAACCGCAACGTCTGGCGCATCCACCAAGAGGTCGTCGAAGGGGGCTCGTCGTCGGCCGTGTCGGCGGATTCGGACCCGCCAGATTGACCGGCGATGGCGGGTTCTGGCGGAGCCCAAGGCCCGTGCGGCCGCAGCTGACCTCTGAGGTGAGCGTGACCCGATGTCGGTGCTCAGAGCTTCAATGGCGTGTACCGTTCCAACTGCCTGTAACCGGAGGTTCAACCATGACTACTCGCGAGACCATCCTCGCCGAACTGGAGGACCGCTTCCGCGAGGTCCCCGTCGGGAAGACGCACCTCAGCGTTCGGTACGAGTCCGCACCACGGATCGCAAGGGTCGGCGCCTGCCTTGCCCGCTACGAGTGGGACACGCGTATGGAGGCCATCAAGACGCTGCTCGACTTCGAGCGCGACCACAGCGACGAGTTTGCGCTCGAGTTCGACGTCCTGCCGCTGGACGCCGTCGTGGACGAGAACTTCGCCGAGGCCTGATGGGGGCTAGGAACTGGCACGTCGCGAGGGCCAAGAGGCACCTTGAAGTGGCCGACTTCCTTGCCGCTAACGGGCACTTCGATTGGGCCGCGGTACCGCTCTTCTACAGCGGTCACCAGTGGGTTCACT
The DNA here is from genome assembly GCF_023554635.1 of Nocardioides bruguierae. Classification (NCBI taxonomy): domain Bacteria; kingdom Bacillati; phylum Actinomycetota; class Actinomycetes; order Propionibacteriales; family Nocardioidaceae; genus Nocardioides; species Nocardioides bruguierae. Next base: position 11,523 of record NZ_JAMJPH010000001.1, on the reverse strand, counting down.
CGTCCCTCGCCGACGAACCAGATCTCGTCCGGGACGAAAGGCATCCGCGCAAGCACACGATGCCGCCGGTCGACGGAGGCGGAGGGCGTGGTACCAACCAGCTTGTCGCGGCGTTGTACCCCACGATCAGCATCCAGTACCGAAGCCTGTTCGACATGTCGTGGCGGACGCGCTACGACTGGGACAAACTGGCGACCGGTATGGACGAGTCGACGCTTTGGAAGCTCTTACGACTCCAGTTCGATGAGGTCCGGGTCCATTGCGACACCCTGAACAAGTCCCGATCTCGGATCTCCACACAGGCTCCGTAGGGCGCCTCTCTGGGTACCGAGTTGCGGCGCCGGCGCGGCCGCGGGGATCCTGGTGGCTGCCGCGTCCCCGCGTCCCCGCCGCGTCCGACGGTGTCACTGCTTGTCCCCGTTCCTCGCACATTACTGAGAGGGGCCATCTCCTCGACCTCACCGGTTGCGCGGACGAATAGTGGGCGGAGTGGAGTGCCGCCACCGCCGTACTGTCCCGAAGTTCACCCAAGGTCGGCGGTGCCACCGTCCGCGTCCGTGCTTATGGCGCGCAAGTGGTTGGTCTGTAAATCCGTCGCGAAAGCTTCCCAGGTTCGAATCCTGGATCTGCCACCAGCAGGACAAAGAGCCCCTGACCAGCGGAAACGCCGGTCAGGGGCTCTTTCGTCGTGTCCGGCTGTGCCTGACGGTGACCGGCTGTGTGCGGCGATCTGTGTCAAATACGTGTCAAAGTTTGGCGCGACCGGCGCCGGCTCAGGCTCGGGTGAAGGCCTCGGCGGGCGCGACCAGGATCTGGTGCTCGTCCTCGTAGACGACGTGCTGGGGTCGCATGCTCTGTACCTGCTCCCACGCGATCCCGTGGCGGTCGAGGATGTCGCAGTGCGGGCCCATGGCCTCGATCAGGTGCGCGCTCGAGGCCCGGTTGAACCACGACACTGCACGCGGGTACCTCGTGAAGATGCCTGGCACACGGTCTTCAGGGTTCGCGAACGCGGCGTTGAACCAGTCGAGACGCTCCCGGCGAAGGGCAGCGTCGCCGGGGCTCAGGAGGCCGCGGTTGAACAGCATGTTGACGAGGCCGAAGGCACCGACGTGGATGCCGAGCCGAGTGTCGATCCTCGGGCTCTGGAACCGGACGAAGTCGGCCGAGGTGAAGTCATCGTGCTCGCGAGCGTCGGCGTCCACGCCGGAACTGTAGGCGTCGTCGGCCTCGCCACGCCGCCACGATCGCTATCCGACTTAGCCGCCGTAAGTCGGAATAGCGGGTCGCTGTTCCGAGATACGTGCGGCTCGCTGGCCGCCGCGACGTCAGTCGCTGGTGTGGAAGTAGGCGTCGATCTGTGCCTGGGCGGTCTGTCGCTGGCCGTCCATGCAGCCGGCGTAGACGTCGAGCAGGACGCGGGTGCTGTGGCCGGCCCAGCCCGCGACCTGGGCCGGGGGAACGCCGGCGTTGAGCCAGGTGGTGAGGCAGGCGTGGCGTAGGTCGTAGGGACGACGGGCGAGTGGTGAGGCCTGTTGCTGCTCGGTGAGGGCTGCCTCGCGGGCGCGCTGCCAGGCGAGGCCGAGCGTGGACTCGGAGACGAGCGTCTTGTACGGCTTCGGCGACGGGACGCCGGAGCGTCCGGTGCGGGCAGCGAAGAGGTGGCCGTCGACGTCGCAGTCGAACCGGTCGAGGTGTCGGGTCAGTAGCTCGACGAGGCGTGGGTCCGGGGGTACGACCCGGTAGTCGCCGGGTGCGCGGTGCTTGAGCTGACGGGTCTCGACGCCGGTGCCGTCGTTGGTCCAGGACTTGCCGGGGCGCTGCTGGGTGCGGCTGAGGGTCAGCTCGCCCCAGCCAGTGGTGGGGAGGGTCAGGTCGCCGCGTTGGAGGGTGCGGGCCTCGGCGGGGCGCAGACCTGCGTAGAGCAGGAGACCGAAGTAGGCGGCGAGGTGCGGGGACCGTTCGGCGACGGCGCTGATGAGCGTGGCTCACGACGACCCGGGGGTCTCTTCGCGGCCGCACCGGCATCGGTATCGTCGTTGCGGCGGTAGGACATGGCCGCTTCGCGGCGCTGTGACGCAGGTTCGCGCGTCCCGCTTGGGGATGCGGCTAGGGCGACATGCGCCCTCGTGGGCCGGGCAGCGCGACCGACCTCACCTGGTGCGGTCAAGGATCAGTCGGGTCGCCTCATGCGGTGCGTCCCATTGTGGGAAGTGGCCACACCGCTCGAACCAGTGCAGCACCGCGTCCGGGAACAGCTGCGTCGCACGTGCGGCCTGCCTCGGCACGGTCACCAGGTCACGACGACCCCAACCGATCGTGACCCGGCCGGGCACGGTGCCGGCCGGCGCACCCTGCTGCTTGGGCCCCTTGGTCAGGGCGTCCAAGGCCGCGCCAGTTGACGGGGACTCAGCCAGCCCGCGCACATCCGGCAGCACGGTCTCGCGCGAGAGTGCCCAGGGCCGCGCCGACAGCTGCGCCAACAGCAGCGTCCTTCCCACAGGGTTGCCCAGCAGTGCTGGCAGCGTGCCTCGCAGCGTCCGGACCAGAGCGATCGAGGGCCGAAGCGTGGCCGCGAAGACGGCGAGCTCGCGGTCGCTCCAGAAACCACCCGGGTCCAATGCCACGGTGTCGCCGCCGACGCCTCGCCGTGCGAGCTCGAGCACCATCCGGCCACCCATCGACTGACCGACCGTCGACACCCCGTCCAGACCCTGTTCGCGGATGAATTCTGCGACGGAGTTGGTCAGGGTGGCGACGGAGACCTCGCCGGTCAAAGGAGGCGACTCGCCGAAACCCGGCAGGTCGACGGCGATGACCTCACGGCTCTCGGCCAGCTCGTCGATGATCGGGGACCAAGATCGCCATCCAGCGCCCAGACCGTGCACGAGCAACAACGGGCTGCCGCTTCCGCGGCGCACATGGTTCAACGTCATCTCTTGAACGTTAACCCACGCGGAAAATGGGTCTGCCCCTCCTGTCTCGATGCGTCTGGCTGCATTGTTCGACGGGGGAGGCGCCGGGCGCATCGGGGAAAGCCTTAGATGCGGTCTTAGTCGGCCGGCCGCACGCTGCGTTCCGCTGGTCCTGTGGCCGCCCTGGGCCTCCTCGGCCAGAACGGACTCGTCACCCTCGCCTGGTCCGCGCCTGGTCTGCGCCTGGTCTGCGCCTGGCCAGGCCGGTCACGTCGCCGGGACCTGCGTGCGGGGCTCCGAGGAACGTCCCTGCCAGGACCGGGGATGTCCGCTTTCGGTCACGTCCTTGTCGAAGTGAATCCTTTCACTTAGCGTGCGTGACGCCCGTCACGTGAGAGGAATGCTTAGTTTCTTCTTCGCGGGCGCCCAGGACCCTCTACAGATCGGATGCACCCGTGCGCAGGTGGGAGTCGACACGACGTGGTGTCGTACGTAGGACGGCGGTGGCGCTGGCGACGGCGTCCCTACTGGCGGTACCGGCCTCGACCGGCATTGCCGTGGCTTCGCCGGCTTCGAGTGGTGACAACGTTTCAAGGCCGTCGTCCGTCGGGGACGCAGCGGCGACCGGCCTGAAGGTCGACGGGCTGGACCGTCCGGCGGATCTCGAGGACCTCGCTTCGCCCGCCTTCTCGTGGACGCTGACCTCGCTCCCGCGCCAGTCGGCCTACCGGATCGTCGTTGCCACGACTCGCGAGCTGGCCGCCTCTGGCAACGGCGACCTGTGGGACTCGGGCAAGGTCGCCTCCGCGGAGCAGACCGACGTGGCCTACGGCGGCGACGAGCTGTCGTCCTCGCAGCGCTACTACTGGTCGGTGCGGGTCTGGGACGGTTCCGACACCGCCCTCGACTGGGCCGAGCCGTCCTGGTTCGGCACCAGTCCGGGCGCCACCTGGGACGCGGCGACCCCGATCTGGACCCCCTCGCCCACCACCGGGTGGACGGACTACACGATGACCGGGAAGCTGACCGTGACTGCGGTCGCCGTGGGCATCAAGTTCCGCGTCAGTGGCAACAACGCGTACATGTGGCAGTTCCGTGGCGACAACCGCCTGGTGCCGCACAAGCAGACCAACGGCAGCTACGCGACCCTCGGGTCCGCGGTCGACCTCCCGGCCGGCACCCTCCAGGTCGGCACCGAGGCCGACATCGCGATCGAAGTGGCCGGGTCCACGATCACCACCTCCATCGACGGGGTGCAGGTCGACCAGCGCACGGACTCCGCGTTCGGCTCGGGCATCGTCGGCGTGCGCACGGGCCGCACCGAGACCGGCCTGCTCGACGACGTCACCGTCACCAGCGCGACCGGCGAGGTCCTGTTCTCCGACGACGTCAGCGCTACGAACCCGTTCGCCTGTGGCACCGTCAGCGGCGGTCGGCTGAGCATCCCCGTCTCCGCCGACTGCGGGCTCGCCGGGTACGGCAACGACTGGGCGATGTTCCGCAAGGACGTCGACGTGGCGGACAAGCCCATCGCCTGGGCGACCCTCTTCGCCACCGGTACCGAGTGGCGGACCTCCAAGCAGTACGTCTTCAAGGCTGCCGTCGACGGCACCTTCGTCGGCCTCGGCCCCACGGCCCCGGTGAGCGGCGAGACCCGCTTCGACGGGTTCGACGTGACCTCGCTGCTCGAGCCCGGTACGACGTCGACGGTCTCTGTCGTGGCGAACAGCAGCAGTGCGAACGCCCGGTTCCTGGGCCGGCTCGAGATCGTCTACACCGACGGCACCCGGCAGGTCGTCGGCACGGGGGCGGACTGGCAGTCCTTCTCGGCGGGCCGTGTGTTCCGCTCGCCCGGCAGCTACGGCACCAGCTACTTCAGCGCCCCGCGCGAGAACCTCGACGCGCGACTGTTCCCGACCGGCTACGACCAGCCGGGATTCGACGCGAGCGCGTGGAAGCCCGCCGAGGAGCGCTCGGACATCGCGGACCTGCAGGCCGCGCCCATGGCCAAGGTGACCGAGCAGCTGCGCGACGCCTCCTCCGTCACCACGCTCGAGGACGGCAGCCAGGTCATCGACTTCGGCCGCACCTGGATGGGCGGGATCGCCTGGGACGTCGCAGAGGGGGTCGCCGGCAGGGAGGTGCAGGTCCGGTTCGGACAGGTGCTGAACGACGACGGCTCCGTCCGCTATCGGACGTCGGCGGGCAACGCCTACCTGGACACCCCGACCCTGCGTGACGGCGCGCAGCACGTTGAGACCTGGGGCATGCGGACGTTCCGTTACGTCCAGGTGATCGGCTCGCCCGAGCCGCTGACGACGGACTCCGTCAAGGCGCTCGCCCTGGTCTACCCCTTCGACGAGGACGCCTCGGCGTTCGCGTCCTCCGACGACGCCCTCGGCCAGGTCTACGCCCTGTCGAAGAACACCATCGAGGCCACGAACCTCAACTTCTACACCGACTCCTGGGAGCGGGAGCGCACCAACTACGAGGCCGACGCCTACCTGCAGCTCATGTCCTCGCTCTACCTCATGGACGACCTGTCGCTGGGCCGCTACTCCATGAACTACTTCAAGACCAACCGGACCTGGCCCACCGAGTGGCCGGCCTATGTCGTCCTGGCCGTCCACGACGCCTGGCGCCAGACCGGCAACACCGAGCAGGTCGAGGACTACTACGAGAACCTCAAGACCAAGCTCCCGTCGAAGTGGATCGAGGAGAGCACCGGCCTGGTCCGCAAGACCTCCGGCAGCAACGGCTGCAACTCCGTCACCGACTGCGACATCGTCGACTGGCCGACGAGCGAGCGCGACGGCTACGTGTTCCGGCAGTACAACACCGTCATCAACGCCATCACGTACCGCACCCTCGTGGACATGTCCGAGATGGCCGCCGCCATCGGCAAGGACGACGAGGCTGCCGACTACGCGGCCCAGGCGGCCGACCTGCGGGACGCCATCAACGCGACCTTCTACGACCCCGAGACCGGGGCCTACGACGACGGCGCGGACGCCTCCGGCAACCTCACCGGGCACGCTTCGGTCCACGCCAGCGCGTTCGCCCTCGCGTTCGGCGTGCCGGCCGACGACCAGCAGGCCACGGTGGCCCAGTACGTGAAGTCCCGTGGGATGGCCTGCAGCGTCTACTGCGCCGCCTTCCTGATCAAGGGGCTCTACGACGGCGACGACGGTCAGACCGCTCTCGACCTGCTCACCGCCGACGGCACCCGCAGCTGGATGAACATGATCGAGGCCGGTGCCGGCGCGACGATGGAGGCCTGGGACATCTCGCTGAAGTCCAACACCAGCTACTCCCACCCGTGGGCTGCCTCGCCCGCCTTCAACATCCCCTCCGGGTTGTTCGGCATCCAGCCGGCCACGGCGGGCTACGAGACCGTCAGGATCGAGCCGCACCCCGGAGACCTCGAGTGGGGCACGATCAAGACCCCCACCGTCCGCGGCAGCGTGGGCAGCGCCTTCGAGCAGCGGGAGGACGGCACCACCCTCGTCGTGTCGGTCCCCGGCAACACACAGGCGAGCGTGAGTCTGCCGACGGAAGCGCGAGGCGCGACGACCGTCTACGTCGACGGGTCGCCGCGCGAGGTCGTGGCGGCCGGCGGCTACGCCGAGGTCGAGGTCGGGGCCGGCTGCCACGTCCTCTCGCCGACCGCCGAGACCACGGCGGACCTCGACCGGCTCACCTCGGTGTGCGCGGTCGACCCGGTGATGGCGCCGGCGGCGACGAGCGACCCGACCATCCACGGTGCCGCCCGCACCGGGGCACGCCTGGTCGCCTCCCCGGGTGCCTGGGACGCCGACGTCGCCATCTCGTTCCAGTGGCTGCGTGACGGGGTCGAGGTGGCCGGCGCGACCGGTCGTCTCTACCGCCCGACGGTGGAGGACGTAGGAGCCCGGATGTCGGTGCGGGTGACCGCCTCGGCTGAGGGTCGGCCCGAGGGAGTCGCCACCTCGAGCGAGGCCGAGCCCGTCGTGCGCAGCGGCGTTGCCGCGGCTCCCGGGCTCTCCTGAAGAAAGCGGCTCTACGCACTGGGCGGCCGCCAGCGTCACCGGCGGCCGCCCACGGAAGGCGCGTACCCGAGGTCGGGAACCAGGAGAGGGGTCCTGACAGACCCTCGGCGGTCTGCTTGCCTCGGGCAACCATGGTCACGTACGCACCGACCCGCACCGAGGAGAGACATGCCCGCGTTCGACCGGCCCTTCGCCACCGGCGAGCCCAACGACGCGTTCGCCCAGTACTTCACCGGCCGGAGCTACCTCGCGCCGGTCAGCACCGACAGCAGCGTCGTGGTCTCGAACGTGACCTTCGAGCCGGGGTGCATCAACCACTGGCACGTCCACCACGGCGTCGACGGCGCGGGCGACCAGGTCCTGATGTGCACCGCCGGCAGCGGCTGGGCCCAGCTGGAGGGCGAGGAGCCGATCAGCATGGTGCCCGGCACCGTCGTCCGCGTGCCCGCCGGCACCAAGCACTGGCACGGTGCCAAGGCGGGGTCGTGGTTCTCGCACCTGGCGTTCATCACGCCTGGTGAGGGCGTCAGCAACGAGTGGCTGGAGCCTGTCGACACCGAGCTCTACGCGGCGCTGCCCGTGGGCTGAGGTCGTGGTCGGGTGCAGGGATCTCGTGGCTCGTCGCTCGTGCTCCTCGCACCTCGGTCACCGGTGGGTCTCGGTCTCGCGACAGGACTTCGTCCTTCCTCGGCCAGCGGCCTGCTCGATCACCGGTCGGTGCGGAGGTTCTCGAGCTGCTGCACGTGGGCGGGGAGGTGCCGGGAGGCCTGGGTGTCGAGCGCGACGGCGCCCCACGGCATCGGCTGGTCGAGCACGACCTCGCCGTCGTGCAGCAGGCGGCAGTGGACGGCGGTCTCGCGCTGGGCGGGGTCCAGCCGGGCCGCGGCGACGCACGCGAGCGTCGCCACCGCGCGACCGTGCGCCACGAGGGCGTCCAGGTCGGCGAAGCGGGCGACGTGGGCGGCGAGCACGGCCGGGTCCTGGCTGACGACGTTGTCGAACCGCGCCTCGCGCTGGTGCACGAGCGCGTTCGCGACGGCGATCATCGCCTGGTCGTTGAGGGTCACGTGGGCCACGGTGGACGCGGCGTCCCACTCGCCCTCGGCCGGTGCCGGCCCGAACGGACCGGCCAGCGCGGCCGCGAAGAACGTCTCGTACGCCGCCTCCAGCTCCGCGAGACCGGGCACGGGCGCGGCCGGGCCGTCCGCCACGTCCGCGAAGTGCTCGAGCACAGAGCCCCAGGCCCCGGGCCCGACGTAGGTGCGGCGGCGCTCGGCGGCCTGCTCGCCGAACCGTTCCCACCCGCGGTGCTCCAGCTCGACGCGGGTGCCGTCGCCGTCGGCGAGGAACCGCACCTCCACCTCCGAGGCGTCGTCGGGCTCCCGGCCCGGGTGCCAGGAGAAGGCGAGCACCTGGCCCGGCGTCCAGGCGAGCACCTCGCCCCACGTGGTGCTGCGACCGTCGAGGGCGCGCTCGACGAGCAGCCCGTCCTCGAATCCCACCCAGCCGCACTCGCCGCCGAAGAGCCCGTGGGTGGCGATCGGCCACCAGGCGCCGATCTGCTCGGTGAAGACCTCGAAGGCGCGGGCGGGGGAGGCGGGGACGGAGATGCTGCGCAGGACGGGTGCGGTGCTCATCGGTGCTCCTCGGTGCTGGTGTCGGTGACGTGCTGGGCGAAGGCGGCGAGGACGTCGTCCCAGAACCCGTCCACCCACGCACGGACCTGCGCCAGCTGGTCGAGGTCGACCCGGTAGAGCCGGCGGGTGCCCTCCGCGCGGACGGCGACGAGCCCGGCGTCGCGCAACACCTTGAGGTGCTGGGAGACCGCCGACTGGGTCATGTCGAGCTCGTCGGTGAGCTCGCGGACGCTGCGCTCGTGCGGGGCGACCAGCTCCAGGATGCGCCGGCGTGCAGGCGTGCCGATCGCGTCCAGCGCCCGTGCTGAATCAGTCATGGCTAATGATTAGCAAAGGCTCATACTGCCTGGCAAGAGCCTTGTCAGGATGCACGCAGGCCCCGTCCCTTCGCGGGAACGGGGCCTGCGTGTGGGCCTGCTGTGGGAGCGGGTCCAGCGGTCGGTCAGGACCGCATCAGGCTCGTCTCGAACGTGTAGCGACTGGCAGCGTAGACGTGGCTGCCGTACTCGACGACCGTGCCGTGGTCGTCGTAGGTGGTGCGTTCCATCGTGAGCAGCGCCGAGCCGCGCGGCTCGTCGAGCAGCCGCGACTCCGAGGCCGTCGCCTGGCGGGCGCCGACCACCTGCGTGGCCATGTGCATCTGCACGCCGCGGGCCCGCAGCAGGGCGTAGAGGCCCTGCTCCTCGAGGGTCTCGGCGTCGAAGTCGACCAGACCGGTGGGCAGGTAGTTGGTCATCTTCGCGATCGGCCGGCCGGCGGCGCTGCGCAGGCGGACGACGCGGACCACCGGCTCGCCCGGCTTGACCTCCAGCTTGGCGGCCAGGGCCTCGTCGGAGTCGATCTCCTCGAGGGCCAGCACCTGGGTCGTGGGGGACTGGCCACCGGACTTGAGGTCGTCGAAGAGGCTGGTCAGCTCCATCGGGCGCTTCACCTTGGGGCGCACGACCCGGGTGCCGATGCCGCGGCGTCGCACGACGAGTCCCTTGTCCACCAGCTGCTGCATCGCGCGGCGCATCGTGGGGCGGGAGACGCCCAGTCTTTCTCCCAGCTCGATCTCGCTCGTGAACAAAGTGCCCGGCGGGATCTGCCCGGAGGTGATCACCTGCTCGAGGTGCTGGGACACCTGGAAGTGGAGCGGCACGGGGCTGTTGCGGTCCAGCACCAACGGTGGCAGCACGGCCGTCTGCGTCGGCTCCCCCTGGTCGCTCACGTCTCCATCATCCCAGGTCCGAGGCGGTTTCCGGGAAACAGGCTGCTCCGTCATGGGTGGGCCGCCGGCCTGCCGATGGGGTCAGAACCGGGCGCACACGTGTGCCACGCCCCTCGCCGAGCTGAGATCTGGACCACGCCGCGCCTCCTTTGGCCTGACATTAGGGCGTCACTGTGAGGGGTCACTGCGGGGTCACGCAAGCGTTACGGCGACATTTCAGCGTCGCCGCTGCTCAGCCCTACACATGCTGGAAACAATTTTGTTGGCATGTCACGACAAAGTGTTGACGTGAGGCCGATCACATGGCTTCAATTGCTCCAACGACCTCGTAGCGGTCGCCAGTCACCGGAATGCGGATACGTCGAGTCTCGGCGTCTCGCCGCGGGACCTCTCAGGAGCATCAGATGAAGCTGGGCGTCGACATCGCGAGCCTGCACCGCCGAACCCTCACCACGGGGTCCTCGGCCGGCGCCGGTCTCGGGTCGTCCAGCATCCGGCCCACCCACGCCGTGCTCCTCGAGGCCACCGCCGACGCCGGGGTCCGCTGACCCCGTCTGGCACCACTCACCTCCACCTCACCGGCACTCGGGCAGGGCTCCCGCCTCCGAGTGCCACCCCAGACCTCGCGACTCCAAAGAGGGAGCGCAGGACCTTTTAGAAGGGATGCAGGAATGAACGCACTGACCAAGGCCGGCAAGCTGGCGAAGGCCGGTACCGTCCTCGCGGCGGCCACGCTGGCTCTCGCCGCGTGCGGCGGTTCCGACACCTCGGACGCCTCCTCCTCCAACTCGGGCACCGCCTCCGCGGCCTCCTCGGAGAGCAGCGGCAAGAGCGTGTGCATCATCGGCGGCGCGGACGCGTTCTTCGCAGTCGTCAAGAACGGCGCGGACGCCGCCTCCCTGGCCGTCCAGGACGCCGGCACCGACTACACCTGGATGCCGCTGCCGACCTACGAGAACATCGGCCCGGACATGGTGAAGCTGATCCAGCAGGCCGTCTCCAACGGCTGCACCTCGCTGGCCCTCCCGGACTGGGTGCCGGACGCCGAGAACCCGGCCATCGCCGACGCCATGGACTCCGGCCTCTCCGTCGTCCTCTACAACGCCGGTGGCGAGCCCGAGGTCGAGAACACCGGTGCCCTGGGCTACTTCGGCACCGACGAGTACGAGGCCGGCAAGGCCGCGGGCGAGTACCTGGCCGAGAACGGTGCCACCAACGTCATCTGCGTGAACACCTCGCCCGGCTCGGTCAACATCGAGGCCCGCTGCGACGGCACCAAGGACGGCATGGAGGCCAACGGCGGCACCGCCGACCAGCTGGTCCTCCCCGGCAAGTCCTTCGGTGACGCGGCCGCCATCTCCAACGCGGTCAAGGGCGCCCTCTCGCAGGACCCCAGCATCGACGGCGTCATGACGATCTCCTCGGCTGACGCCGACGCCGCGGCTGCTGGTATCCAGCAGGCCGGCAGCGACGCCCTCGCCGGCTCGTTCGACATCTCCGAGAACATCCTCAACCGCATCAGCGACGGCTCCCAGCTGTTCGCCGTGGACCAGCAGGGCTGGCTCCAGGGCTTCCTGGCCGTCTCCGCCGCCTGGCAGTACGACCAGTACGGCATCCTCCCGGCCACGAACATCATCCTGACCGGCCCGGCCCTGGTGACCGCCGACAACGTCGACCAGATCGTCGCCGGCGTCAAGACCGGCCAGCGCTAAGCAGATCGAGGGGGGGGGGGC